>DHXK01000113.1 GCA_002413665.1 Legionellales bacterium UBA5158
ATCTATTTAGTGGCTGCTATCCTCACGTTACCCTGGATTGGAATTAGTTTTGGCACAGGTTCAATTGTTGATATTGCATCCGGATTAGGCCGGAGTACCTTGCTTATATTTGCAAATGTATTTTTAATTCAGGCTTGGTTCCCACAATTTTTTAGTTACTGGAATGATGGAGGTAGCTGGTCTATTTCTGTAGAAGCTTTTTGCTATGTCATGCTTCCATTAGCATTACCTTATTTGTCGCGACTTTCACTAAAACAATCATTCATTTTGGCATGTTTATTTCTCTTATTAGCAGTTTTACCTGGGCTATCTGATGTCTTATTTAAGAGTGCGCTAAGTAATATTTATTATTCTATGCCTATATTCCGCTTGCCAGAATTTTTAATAGGCACCTTAATATGTTTTGCAGTTAAAGGTGGGGTTGGTGAAAAATTAGGTGCAAAATTACAGGCTATAGTTATTCTTGTATATGTAACATATTTAGGTTTTTTCGGCCCCAGCATGCCGTATGTTGCACATGATTGGATGACTCTTCCTGTGGTGGCCTTTATGATCCTTTCACTTTCAAATGGAAAAGGATTGATTGCTGCCCTGCTTGCAAGTAGAGCTTTTGTTTGGTTAGGTAAAATTAGTTATTGTTTTTATTCGTTTCAAGTTGCAATTATAATATTGCTGGTTAATTATCACGATAAGCTTGTGCATAGAATACCACTACTTTCGCACAATAAAGTTTTAGCTATTGTAGCTTTCATCACATTAATAGTTATTTCTGCTTTGGGTTACTATTTAGTTGAGGAGCCATCTCGTCGCTGGATAAGACGACGTTATCACGCACCTAATCCACTTGTTGTTTCGCATTTCACTGAAAATTGTTACTCATTACAATCTGAAGCTGTGGTCTTATAGATTTAAGCATCTTGGAAATGTAAAAGTAATGGTTGCAAAGTTATTTTTTCGGATGTGTTATCTTGTTTTGCTTGCTGCGCATAAAACTTATTTCTTTATAATCATTATAAAAACTTCTTGCATTGCGATAGTAGGTTTTACACCAAAGTAATGCTAACTTTATATTAGAAAAGCAGTATTTTCTTTCTCTTTGAAGTAAGTGAAGATGGGAGAGCCGAAGATTTTTACAATTAATAAAAACAGAGTTTTTGTTGTGAATTCGGTAATTAGCTAGAACTTCTGGTATATGTAAAATAGAGAATTTCTTGGATACTTTTAAGTAGAAGTCAAAATCTTCAAGTAGTACGTTTTCATCATATCCATTTAGATCGAGCAAAATAGATTTGTTGATAAGAATACCGCTAGGTACATAATTGCCATCAATAAAAGATTCATAACTTAAAAAGTAATTTTTGTTTTTTAGCCTTGGTCTTAAAGTAAAAAAATAGTCGAGAAAAGTGTTATATTTATTTTCATCTTCAGTTTTTGCAATTTGTCTAGATTGATTAACTTGTACTTGTTTTGATTCAAAATTAATATAATTATTATCGCCAAAGGCAACAGCAATATTTGTCATGCTTGAATTTTTAATTCCATTCATTAGAGTTTCAATAGCTTGCGGTTTTGCAGTATCATCTGACGCTAGTAGAAAAAAATATTCACCGTTAATGAGTTGTAAGGATTGATTCAAAGTGCGAGCTAAGCCTTCATTTTTTTTTCTTATAAATTTCATTTTGATAGGGCTTTTTTCAAGTAGCGATTCTATGATTTTGCTCGTGTTATCAGTTGAGCCATCATCTATTACTATCAGCTCTAAATTCGGATATGTTTGATTCCAAATGCTGTGTATTGTCTCTGATACGTATTTCTCATGATTGTAAGCAGGAATAATGACTGAAATAAGTGGGCTTATGAGTTTTATATTTTGCTGCTTATGATCATGAGAGACATCTGTCATGCGATTATTTCGTTAAAAATATTGAGTACATTTTCGGCTACTTCTTCAACTTGGCTTAATTTCATTTGTGGCCATAGTGGTAAGCTTAAAACGGTTCTAGCGATTTGCTCAGTACGTGGAAATGATCCAGGCTTATAATTTAAATCTGCATAAGCTTCACTTAAATGTGGGGGAATAGGATAATGGACAAGTGAGGCGATACCTCTTTGTTTTAATTCCTGGATTACATTTTCTCGTTCGTTAGTTTTTATTACATATAAATGCCAAACAGGTGATGCCCACTCAGGAACCTGTGGAGTTTTGATTTGCTTAGCTTCAGCTAGTATTTTGGTGTAAACAGCAGCAATGCTTTGTCTTTTTTGATTCATTGCATCTAGCATTTTTAATCTGATAGTCAATAATGAGGCTTGCAGCTCATCTAACCGACTATTAATCCCTTTAACAACATGTTGGTACTTCACTTGTGAGCCATAGTTATGTAAATAACGAATGCGATCCGCTAGTTCATCGTCATTGGTTGTGATTGCTCCGCCGTCACCAAATGCACCAAGGTTTTTAGTTGGGTAGAAGCTGAAGGCTGCTGCATCACCTAGACTACCAACGCGTTTTCCTTTGTATCTAGCCCCATGTGCTTGAGCGGCATCTTCTATTATTTTAAGCTGGTATTTATTCGCTATCAGTTTTACTGCATCCATGTCAGCAGATTGGCCGTATAAATGAACAACCATAATTGCTTTTGTATGCGTGGTGATAGCAGCTTCAATAAGTGAGGAATCTATACAATATGTGTCTATGTTCACTTCTACGGGGATAGGTGTTGCACCCACTTGAGACACGGCTAGCCACGAGGCTATAAATGTATGGGCAGGAACAATAACTTCATCACCTGGCCCTATATTCATTCCTCGTAATATCAAAACGAGTGCATCAAGACCATTTCCTGTCGTGATTGCATGTGTTGACTCACAATAGGCTGCAAAATTACTTTCAAAAGTTGATACTTCTTCACCTAGAATAAAGATACCTTTACGCATGACATTCTGAAATGCGGTGGTGTATTCATTTTCTAGTTCTTGATAATCAGCATTTGCTATTAAAAAAGGTATGCTCATTGTGTCTCTACCGAAAGAATAAAATCATCATAATTACGAAAATAATCTTCCTCATCATAATTGAGGGATGCTAGAACAAGGCAAACAGCACCTGAAGAGAAATTATCAATTTCTCGCCATACCATAGGGCATATATAAAGTCCTTTGGAGGGGTCGTTCAGTTGGATGCTGGTCTTATTTATACCATCATTAAGATGAATAGTGAAACTTCCGGAAGTTGCAATAATTAGTTGTTGTAATTCTTTGTGGCCATGGCCCGCACGGGTAGCGCCAGTTGGAATATCATATAAATAATAAATTCGTTTGACATCAAAAGGTATGTGCTGATTGCCCTCTACGAAGACTAGATTTCCTCGTGGGTCTGCAAATTTTTTTAAATCAATTAATTGGCATAGGTCTATAGTCATGATGATTAACCTAAGTTTGATTGGTTTAAAAGAGGCAAGAAATCTTTTAGGTAAACATGCTGATTTTTTCTTCTGGTGTAAGCGTCCATTGTTTTACATGTCCTTTTTAATATAAGTAGTTATCATTCACGTCGTCTTAAGCTCTAATTGGCCTCAGATGAAGTACAAGTTAACTATGATCTAGTGTGTTGAATATAAAACATACTGCCCTTGATGAGTAGTCACTAGCTTTAACAGGCTCAACTGTAACATTCAGATGAGTTTTTTCAATATTTTTTTTATAAATTTATACATATTATAATCCTAATGTTTGTTCTTAGCTCTATAAGGTGTAACAAAAAATACAAAAAATAATGCAAAAATTGTAGCAAAAAATTCAATTATCCAATTTTTATTAGAATTTAATCCTTTAGGACAGCCAGGAGATGAAACGTTAAATCCATTGGAATATTCTATTACCAAACACGAAGATTGTGCGATGTTATCTTTATAAGATTCCCAAACGCTTACACCATTGCCAGTAGTGGAGCTAAGCTCTCCAGAGTTATAAAAATCCGGATCCAGATTAAAATATTTGTATTCATTATCTTTTAAAGTAGAGAGGTCAAACACACGGCTGAAATTGCTATTTTTGCTATGCAATGTGAGTATTGCTTCACCTTTGTGAATCCGCCTCCATGTTGCAAACATAATGCCAATCCGTTTTATTTTGTCTTGGTTTCCAATGATACTTTTTGGAAAAACAAGACTAATCGACTTGCCAGTTTCAATCCGCAAACTCGGTTTAAGAGCAAATGTATCTTTATTTGTATCCTTAACCGGAATTCGTAATGCAAATGATAAGCCTAATTGACGAGCATAAGCTATGCCTTCAGTAATGTCTGCACCCCAGAAAGTATCCGGACAAGTTATTTTTTCACCTCGTTGTTCTTTGTCATAAATGCAGCTAAGGGTATTGAGTTTTCTATTTCCTGCAGTCGAGTAATATTTTTGAAAATCTAAAATGTTGCTCACATGAATCAAGTGCAATGAAATAATAAATATAAGCGATAGAATGCTTAAATTAAGAAAAATACCTTTGTAACGATTAGATAAGTAATTACCAACGATAATAGCTATCCATGGGAAAAGTAAGGTGAACCAAAAAAAATGAAATCTTAATTGAGCAAGTGTAAAGATGTCAGAAAATGAAGAAATATCACTGGGTCTAAGGTTTGCCCTGCCTGAAGAAACAATAATAGCATATGCAAATATAACTATTAGCAATGCACCAAATGCATACAGTAATTTAAATTTATCTTCTCTAGCTTTTATATCTCTGCATATTAAAAAATTATATAACAAATAAAAGGAACAACAGAAAATAAGAATTAGAATCGTACTGCTGACTAGCCATGCATATGGAGTGTAATCATTCCAGAATCCTACTGAACGTGAAAACATACCCAAAAAGAATGCCCAAAATGGCATTTTAAAAGGTAATGCCCATTTAATAGGTAATGCTACTGGGACTAGCGTATGAACGTGACCAGTTTGATAGACTAAAATCACCCACAGTTGTAGTGGCAAAGTAATCAATGTTGCAAGACCTAAACCGATGGCAGAGCTCTTGTAATGCTTGTTAAGGCTGTTAGGTGCTGCCTTCATCATTAGTAGAGTCCAACAGGTAAGGACTAACATCGCGATGGCCCCTGAGATGTAAGATAAGCCGCATAAAGTGCCAATTATTGAAATAAGCAATGTGTTGATTGTAATATTGTTAATTGATCTTTTTGTGATTAATAAAAGTATTATTAGCACGCAAAGAATAGGAAGAGCTTGGTTGTATGCTCCTGCTTGCACACCCCAATAGCTCCCAGCTTGTAACATGAAACTTATTGTTAAAACGCCGAGAGCTAAAACCAGTTTATTAACGGCAAACTCGTGCAGAAGAGCAAATTGGAAATAGACTAGGCTTCCTAATACAAGTAAATATGAAACGCCCTGAAAGATTATGCTGTTTCCAGAGAAGAGATAGGTGCTAATAGAGTCTAGTAGGCGACCAGGTACACATAAGCTATCATTTGTTGGGAAAAATAGGGATTTCAACGAAAAAGAACCAGTTCTATGTTGAATTAAGTCACCCCAATCGTCATCTATTGGAACATCGACGCCATAGGATATCAGAATAAAAAATTGATAAAAAAAGACAGCAGATACAATGAATATCATAGAAAATAATATAAAATTATTTAGCCATTCTGTTTGCTTAGGTGGAAGATGATATTTCTTTAGTAACTTCACTTAGCGGACCTTTTGATTTTTTTGGTTTTAATAATACATTTTTTATAATTATTTAATTAAGGACTTATTATAAAAAAACGGTAACTATTCAGCAAAAGTAATTGCGACTCGTCATTGCGAGCGAGAGCGCGGCAACCCAGGCTTTAA
>DHXK01000192.1:0-8146 GCA_002413665.1 Legionellales bacterium UBA5158
GGTTATCGGGTGTTTATTTTCAAGAAGCTTATAAACGTTACTATCCTGAAGGCGAGGTCGCTGCTCACTTTTTAGGATTTACGAATATAGATGACATTGGTCAAGAAGGAATTGAGCTTGCCTATAATGAATGGTTAAGTGGGAAAGCCGGAAAAAAAATGGTGATGAAAGATAGGCGAGGACATGTAGTCTCAGAGATCTCACAAATTACAGAACAAAAACCGGGAAATGATTTGACGTTAAGTATAGATCGTCGGATTCAATACCTTGCTTATCGTGAGCTGATGCAGGGTGTCATTAAAAATGTTGCGATCTCGGGAACTGTGGTAGTGCTTGATGTAAAAACCGGTGAAGTTTTAGCCATGGTGAATCAGCCTTCTTTCAATCCCAATAATCGCACTTTACAGAAAAAAGATGTTTATCGAAATAGAGCTATTACAGATACATTTGAACCGGGTTCAACAATCAAAGCATTCAGCATTGCGAGCGCATTAGACAGTGGATTGTTTAAACCCACTACGATCATTGATACTCATCCTGGCTGGCTGCGAGTTGATCATCATGTAGTGAGAGACGAACATAATAATAATTCAATCAACGTCGCACGGATATTGCAAGTTTCCAGCAACGTTGGAACCACTAAAATGATTTTATCTTTGCCTCCTAATCAATTATGGAGTTTGTTGCATAGAGTAGGTTTTGGAGAAACAACAGGCACTGGGTTTCCGGGTGAACAAAGTGGATCCTTAGTTAAACGCCCAGTGTGGGCGCCATTTACATTGGCAACTTTAGCCTTTGGTTATGGTATCTCTGTTACGCCTTTACAGTTAGCACAGGCCTATTCGATTTTTGCGAATGACGGGATAAAAATTCCTGTATCACTTTTGAAAATAGATAAAGCTCCAATAGGTGAGCGTGTTATCAACGAAAAAGTGGCAAGAGAAATGCGGGATCTTTTAGAAAGTGTTATTTCAACCAAAGGTGCAACAGGTCGGTTAGCACAGGTTCCTGGATATCGTGTTGCAGGGAAAACAGGAACCGCTATAATGGCGGGGCCACATGGATATCAAAAACATCATTACACTTCGTCTTTTATTGGATTAGCGCCTGCTAGTCATCCTCGGTTAGTTGTTGCTGTCATTATTCATGATCCTCAGGGTAAAGATTATTATGCTAGTCAAGTTTGCGCGCCCATATTTGGGAAAATTATGGAAGGTGCTTTACGCATTTTAAATGTTGCACCCGATGGTTTAGTGAAACCAGCAGAGACAGCTGCGTAACTATAATTTGAAGCACGGAAAATAAAATATGACTCCTAAAAAATTATCTATACTTCTTCCTGAATGCAACATTAAACAAAAAATTGATCCTGATGTTACAGGTCTTTGTTTAGATAGCCGCACTTTGCAAGAAGGAGATTTATTTTTTGCGTGTAAAGGTACGCATCAGGATGCTATTCATTTCATCTTAGAAGCTATCAATAAAGGGGCGAGCGCAATACTTTGTGAGGCCTCATCAGAGACTCTAATTCGTCATCTTCAATATGATATTCCTATCATTCCTATTCATAATCTCAATCATCAAATAAGTAAAATTGCTGCCATTTTTTTTGATTTTCCAAAAGATAATTTAAAGATAATAGGCATCACTGGTACTAATGGTAAAACATCTTGCTCACATTTTCTTGCTGCTGCATTTCAAAAATTAAATATTAGTTGTGGTGTTATTGGAACTTTAGGGTCTGGTGTATATGGTAATATTGAACCCGGAAATTTAACAACACCTGATGCTATCACCTTACAAAAAACTTTTTTTGAATTCGCAAAGCTGAATGTTAAATATGTTGCAATGGAAGTTTCATCTCACAGCATAGATCAAGGCCGTATTAATGATATTCCTTTTGACATAGGAATTTTCACTAATCTTACGCGTGATCATTTAGATTATCATGGTGATATGGATACATATGGTAGTGTGAAAAAAAGTTTTTTTACAAATTCATTATTGAAACATGCCGTTATTAATGTAGAAGATGATTTTGGTCTCAGTATTGTCGACTCTATTTATAAAAATAAAAATGTTATTGCTTATAGTGTAAATGAAATTAAAAATTTACCCGTGCCTCTTGTCTATGCACAAGATGTCCAATTAGATATAGCAGGATTGCATGCAAGAATTTATACGCCTTGGGGAGAAGGTAATTTGCATGTAAAGGTGATAGGACGATTTAACCTTAGCAATTTATTAGCGGTTGTTAGTGCATTATGCTTGTTAGATATTCCGCTAAATAAAGTGCTACAAAGTGTGAATCAGTTAACATCTGTTCCGGGAAGGATGCAAAGTTTTGGAGGGGATGATTTACCCTTAGTCGTGGTGGATTATGCTCATACTCCAGACGCATTAGAGAAAGCATTGCAATCATTGCAGCAGCACTGTGAAGGAAAATTATATTGTTTATTTGGATGTGGAGGCGATCGTGATAAAGGTAAACGTCCTCTGATGGCTAAAATAGCGGAGCGTTATGCAGACAGAATCATAGTCACTAATGATAATCCTAGATTTGAAAATCCAGAGGATATAGTGACTGATATTCTTCAAGGTTTTACTCGTCTAGATCGTGTGACAGTTGAATATGATCGTGCCATAGCCATTCAGGCTATTTTACGCTGCGCAAGTGCAGGAGATTGTGTTCTAATTGCAGGCAAGGGCGCTGAGATGCATCAAATACTCGAAGGGCATAAGATCCCTTTCAGTGATACGGAAGAGGTGAAAGACGTATTGGGAGAATATAAATGTTAGTCTGGCTCAGTGAGTATTTAGCAAAATATTTTCATTTTTTTCACGTTTTTCAATATTTGACGTTAAGAGCGATATTAGGGACGCTTACTTCTTTAGTGATAGCGTTCATGGTGGGCCCCACGATGATACGTCGCCTGAGCCTCCATAATGTTGGTCAAATTGTACGGAAAGATGGGCCACAAACTCATTTATCAAAAGCGGGGACACCGACTATGGGTGGGGCCTTAGTGTTAGTCGCAGTGACTCTCTCTACTTTGCTCTGGAGTGATTTATCAAATCGTTATGTGTGGTTAATATTATTTGTCACGCTAGGTTTTGGAGTAATAGGTTGGTGGGATGATTATCTTAAATTATTTTTAAAAGATAGCCGTGGATTATCCGCTAGGCGTAAATATTTTTTTCAATCTGTATTAGGCCTTAGTGCGGCTTGTTATTTATATTTTACGGCACAGTTACCAGTTGAAACACAGTTAGTTGTTCCTTTCTTTAAGCATGTGCTACTTCCTTTAGGCCCCTTTTTTATTGTATTAACTTACTTTGTGATTGTGGGAACAAGTAACGCTGTTAACTTAACAGATGGATTAGATGGGCTAGCGATTTTGCCTGCTGTGATGGTAGCTGGGGCATTGGGTATTTTTGCTTATGTTACCGGAAATATTAATTTTGCAAATTACTTAGGTATACCCTATGTCCCAGGGACGGGCGAGGTAGTGGTTTTCTGCGGGTCATTGGTAGGAGCAGGGTTGGGTTTTTTATGGTTTAATACTTATCCTGCTCAAGTGTTTATGGGTGATGTGGGCGCGTTATCATTAGGTGCTGCATTGGGAATTGTCGCAGTAATAGTACGCCAAGAATTGGTTTTAGTTGTTATGGGTGGCGTTTTTGTATTAGAAACTGTTTCAGTTATCTTGCAGGTTGTTTCATTTAAATTAACGGGTAAACGAATTTTTCGAATGGCTCCAATACATCACCATTTTGAATTGAAAGGTTGGCCTGAGCCTAGAGTCATCGTAAGATTTTGGATAATAACTTTCATTTTAGTATTATGTGGCTTGGCGACTTTAAAGCTTCGTTAATGAGTGTATGAATATGGTAGAAAATTTACATGTAATTGTTGGGCTGGGCGCAACGGGGTTTTCGTGTGCACGTCATTTAATAGCACAGGGAGCAACTGTTGCTGTCACAGATAGTCGATCTAATCCTCCTCAACTTGAAGAATTTAAAAAAGCTTATCCTCAGATAGTTCTATCGTTAGGTGCCATTGATGAGGTTCTTTTAAATAAAGCTCAGACAGTCATTGTTAGTCCAGGTATTTCTTTGCAAGAGCCTGCTATTGCAGTTCAAATAAAGCGAGGCGTACGTGTTGTTGGAGATGTTGAGTTATTCGCACAAGCTGTGAATGCACCTGTTATTGCAATTACAGGAACGAATGCAAAAAGCACAGTAACAACCTTGGTCGGTATGATGGCGGAAGCTGCTAATTTATGTGTGAAAGTCGGAGGCAATTTGGGTGTGCCTGCACTGGATTTATTAACTTTTCCAGCACCCGATTTGTATGTTTTGGAATTATCAAGTTTTCAGTTAGATACGACCTATTCTTTAGAGCCTGCCGTTGCAACTATATTAAATATTACTCCAGATCATATGGATCGATATGCGAGTGCTGAAGATTATATTGCTTCGAAACAGCGTGTTTATAAAAATTGCAATATTGCTGTTTGTAATCGTGATGACATTCAAACTGACTGTGAAAATAAAGATGCGGAACATAAAATTCAATTTACCTTAGATCAACCTCTGGGTAATGAATTCGGAATAGTACGAGAGAAGGGCGAAAATTATTTAGCATTCGGGAATATGAGTTTAATGCCTGTCGCTAAGCTTCCTATTTTAGGTCGGCATTATCAAGCTAATGCTTTAGCTGCCCTGGCGATAGGTCATGCGTTTGGGTTTCCCATGCAAGCGATGTTGAATACATTAAGTGAATTTAAGGGGCTTCCACATCGTTGCCAATTAGTGAGAGAGCGCGATGGTGTGATTTGGTATAACGATTCTAAAGGTACTAACGTTGGCGCCACCTTGGCGGCAATCAATGGGTTGGGCAGCGAAATTTCTGGTAAACTTGTTTTGATTGCGGGTGGAGTTGGAAAGAATGCTGATTTTTCACCCTTGGTTCCTGCTATTGAAAAATATGCGCGCAGCGTGATTCTTATTGGAGAAGCTGCACCTATCTTAAATGCATTATTGAAAGATCATGTTTCGGTGAGTCTCGCCAAGACAATGGAAGAAGCTGTTATTATTGCAGCGAGAGAGGCTGTAGCGGGGGATAGTGTATTATTGTCACCTGCGTGTGCTAGTTTTGATATGTTTAATAATTTTGAACATCGCGGTAAGGTCTTTACGGAGATTACACAGGAGTTGGCATGAGAATGCAGCCTATTGCAATTAATCCAGGCGTTCGAACTTCACGCCGAGCAATGGTTCCCCCTCCACCTTATGACAGCTGGTTTATTGCGACAGTGCTATGCATAGTGGGGCTGGGATTACTGATGGTAGCCTCCGCTTCTATCGTTATTTCCGATCAACAAATGCATCAACCATTTTATTATTTTTATCGACAACTTATTTATCTCATTTTAGGAATTGCATTAGGATGTGTGGTCATCCAGGTGGAGATTTCTGTGTGGGAAAAAATTAGTAATATGCTGTTGGTGGGTGCCATGTTGCTGTTGGCCTTGGTGTTGTTTCCTAAAATTGGCCATTCTGTCAACGGAAGTGTGCGCTGGATTGGTTTAGGAATTTTTAGCATACAAGTTTCTGAGATCGCAAAATTTGCAGTCATTGTCTATATGGCAGCGTATTTGTTTCACTCAAATACGGAGATAAAAACGAATGTCACAGGCTTTTTGAAACCTATCGCTTTATTAGGCGTGGTATCACTATTATTACTGCGTGAACCTGATTTCGGTGCGACGGTGGTCATTGTCTCTACTGCGTTAGGAATGATGTTTTTAGCAGGAATGCAATTACGACATTTCACAGTTTTACTAATCAGTGTCTTGACTGGTTTAGCTGTTTTAGCTATTTCTGCACCTTATCGCATGCATCGATTAACTTCTTTTTTAAATCCTTGGGAAAATCCTTTTACTAGTGGTTATCAACTTACACAATCACTTATTGCTTTTGGTCGTGGGGGGTGGATGGGAGTGGGTTTAGGTAAAAGCATCCAAAAGATGTTTTATTTGCCAGAAGCTCATACCGACTTTTTATTTGCAGTGATAGCAGAAGAGTTAGGGTTGATAGGCTTGTTTGTGGTCATAGCTTTATTTACTTTTTTAGTGATACGCATTTTATTAATAGGGCGTAAAGCGCAGCGTTTAGGTCTACATTTTGCAGGTTATCTAGCTTATGGATTCGGTTTGTGGATAGTCATTCAATTTGCCGTCAATATGGGCGTTAATGTTGGGTTATTGCCAACAAAAGGATTAACTTTACCATTAATGAGTTATGGTGGTAGCAGCATGCTGGTCAATTGTATTACAATCGCGGTATTGCTTCGAATAGATTATGAAAACAGAATGATGTCTCTGGGATTGCGGTAATGGCTAAACTCCAAAAAATGTTAATTATGGCAGGAGGCACAGGTGGGCATGTGTTCCCTGGACTAGCTGTGGCAACTCAATTACGAGAACAAGGCGTAGAAGTGCATTGGTTGGGCACTCAGAAAGGATTGGAAGCACGTTTAATCCCACAAGCAGATATCCCTCTTCATTTTATTACGATTAGTGGGCTGAGAGGCAAAGGATTGAAAGATGTTTTTTTAATGCCTTTTCGACTCATCAAGGCGATCACCCAAGCCATTTTTGTGATAAAGAAATTACGTCCAAACGTGATCTTAGGATTAGGCGGATTTGTAAGTGGTCCGGGAGGTATAGCAAGTTGGATATTGCGCAGACCCTTGGTTATTCATGAGCAAAATGCAAAAGCTGGCATGACAAATCAGTGGCTGGCAAAAGTCGCTACAAAAGTACTAGAGGGTTTTCCAAATACATTTTTGCCCCAGATGCATGCAATAGCTACCGGTAACCCGGTCAGAGATGCCATTGCCAAGATGCCTCCTCCACAAGCACATTTTCAAGAAAGATCTGGACCCTTACGTCTGTTGGTCGTGGGTGGCAGCTTAGGAGCAACAGTTATTAATCAATTTATGCCTCGCGCACTAGGTAAGATGTCGTTAGGTGAAAGGCCTAGTGTGTATCATCAAACCGGTGAAAAACATTTTCAAGCGACCTTAGAAGCTTATCAGTCTGAGGGTATTAAAGCTCAAATCGTGCCTTTTATCGAAGATATGGCAAGTGCCTATGCTTGGGCAGATCTGGTATTATGTCGTGCAGGTGCTCTCACCATTGCAGAGTTATGTGCCGCAGGTCGCGGATCTATATTGATTCCTTACCCTCATGCAGTAGATGATCATCAAACGGCAAATGCAAATTACCTTATCGTCAATAAAGCTGCGATAGTCGTTCAACAAAAAGATTTAACAGAGGATGTTTTGATTTCAATTCTTAAGCAGCAAGCATCAGTCGGTCATTGTTTAGCGATGGCCACGGCTGCTTACAGCTTACGTAAAGTTGATGCAACCACTAACGTATTAATGGTTTGTAAGGAGGCTGCGCTTTGATTTGGACATTTGAAATGGGACGTATTAAGCATATACACTTTATCGGGATTGGCGGTGTGGGTATGGGTGGTATCGCTGAAGTGCTAATAAGCGAAGGATACAAAGTATCCGGATCGGATCTTGCAGATAATGTACTGATTAAACGCCTTGCTTCCTTGGGTGCAGAAATTTTCATAGGACATGACGCTCAGCATGTTCAACATGCTGATGTGGTGGTGCAATCATCAGCAATTGAAGCGGATAATGTGGAATTAATAGCCGCAAAAGAAGCTCATATCCCTATTGTAGCAAGAGCGGAAATGTTAGGGGAGTTAATGCGATTTCGCTATGGAATTGCAATCGCAGGGACGCATGGTAAGACAACCACTACGAGTTTAGTCACCAGCATCTTAGCTGAAGAAGGATTAGATCCCACCTTTGTGATTGGTGGGCGCTTGAATAGTGTCGGAACGAATGCGCGACTAGGTGCAGGTCGTTATCTAGTAGCTGAAGCCGATGAAAGTGATGCATCATTCTTATATTTGAAGCCTATGGTTTCTATAGTAACGAATATTGATGCAGATCATATGGGAACTTATGAAAATGACTTTTCTAAGTTGCGTCAAACTTTTATTGATTTTCTTCATCACTTACCTTTTTATGGATTAGCCGTACTATGTGTTGATG
>DHXK01000192.1:8353-16528 GCA_002413665.1 Legionellales bacterium UBA5158
TAGCCGTACTATGTGTTGATGATCCTGTTGTAAGAGAAATTCTCCCTCAGGTTTCACGTCCTCTTATTACTTACGGCTTTGAAGCCGATGCTCATGTTAGAGCAACAAACATTTCTCAAGTAGGCACGCGTACGTCTTTTACTGTTATACGTTCTCAAGATTTGCCATCGTTAAATGTAACGCTGAATCTGCCCGGTAAACATAATATTTTAAATGCTCTAGCAGCTATAGCCGTCGCCACAGAATTAAAAGTGTCAGATGAAGCCATCATGAGAGCATTAGATAATTTCGCAGGTATAGGCCGACGATTTCAAATTTATGGTGACTTTGCTACCAATAAAGAAGGGTGTTTTACACTAGTCGATGATTATGGTCATCATCCTAGAGAAATCGCTGCAACTTTGCAGGCGGCAAGAGACAGCTGGCCTCATCGTCGATTAGTGATGGTTTATCAGCCTCATCGATATACTCGTACCCACGATTTATTTAATGATTTCTGTGAAGTATTAGAGAAGGTTGATGTATTAGTGTTATTGGATGTTTATTCAGCCGGGGAAGAAAGAATTGAAGGTGCTGATAGCAAGTCTATTGCCCAACAAATAAGTCAGCAAGGTAAGATCAAGCCGATTCATATTGAAAATCATGCACAGCTCACGCAAGTGCTCAGCGATATATTGTGTGCTGATGACATTTTACTCATGCAAGGTGCTGGGAATATCGGTGTTTTATCTGCGAAATTAGCGACCACAAAATTAAATGAGTTAGTGCAATGCTAGTAGACGATGTAATAAAAGAGGTTTTGCCTAAGCTTCGCGGACGATTGTTGCCTAGTGAACCTTTGGCCAATTATACCTCCTGGAGAGTAGGGGGGCCTGCGAACTATGTTTATATCCCTGCAGATTTAGCAGATACAGTGTGTTTTTTACAAGAACTTCCTGCTGAGACAGCTTTGCTGTGGTTGGGGTTAGGAAGTAATACTTTAGTGAGGGATGGCGGGATTGATGCAGTTGCCATCATCACTCAGGGTGCATTGAGCAAGATATCACTAGCTGATTCCGTTATCGTGCGAGCAGAAGCAGGAGTCTCGTGCGCTCAGATAGCTCGATATACAGCAAGACAAGGTCTAACAGGGCTTGAATTCATGGCTGGGATTCCAGGCACTGTGGGGGGAGCCCTCGCAATGAATGCTGGGTGTTATGGCGGCGAGACCTGGCAAAAAGTCTGTAAAGTTGAATCCATTGATCGGCTAGGTGTTCTGAGATCTCGTCCTGCGTCAGATTATGAAGCAAGTTATCGACATGTCGTTTGTCCCGAGAATGAATGGTTTATTGCGGGCTATTTTGAATTAGTTCCAGGAGATAAAAAACAGGCCTTAGACGATATTCGCGTTTTATTAGGAAAACGCAATGCTTCTCAGCCCACAAGCTGGCCTAATGGTGGATCTGTTTTTCGTAATCCAAAAGATAATCACGCCGCAAAGTTAATTGAACAGTCGGGGCTAAAAGGTTTTAAGCTGGGTGGAGCAAGCGTTTCTGAAAAACATGCTAATTTTATTATTAATGAAGGTGGGGCAAGTGCGGCTGACATTGAAAATTTAATTGAATATGTCGCGAGTATTGTAGAGCAAAAACATGCTATAAAATTGATTCCAGAAGTGCGTATAGTCGGAAAATTATTATAAAGGTAATCCAGGATGGCAGTAGGGAGCGTAAGGAAGCAAAAACTCGCTAAGCAGAAAGTGTCGTGGCAGGCTATTGCCAAAATATCAGGATTCATCACGCTAGCCTTTATCCTCATCTTTGCGTTAATCTCTAGAGATCGGTTAGCTTCTTTTCCCATTACCAATGTTAAAATCTTTGGTGTACAACATGTTAGTCATCAAGAATTGGAAGGCTTGGTAGCCCCGTTCGTGGATAAAGGTTTTTTTAAAGTTGATATCGGTGTCATTAAAGATAGAATTATGCAACTCTCTTGGGTAGCAGATGTTATGGTACGTAGGGTCTGGCCTGATAAAGTTGTGATTACGATTGGTGAAAAAACTCCCTTGGCTTCGTGGAATGGAGAAAGTTTATTATACTCTGTTGGAGAAATATTTACACCAAAAGTAGCGACTTATCCCGCAGGTTTACCTGAATTTTTAGGTCCTAGCGGAGAACAAATTACGATGCTTAAATACTATGCTAGAATGAACACCTTATTAATCCCATTGCATTTTAAGATTGCCCGGCTAGAATTGTCTCGCTCTATGCTATGGAATGTAACCTTGAGTAATGGAATAAAATTAAATATAGGGTATAAAGATATCTTGACTCGTATCAGCCATTTTGTGAAAGTGTACCCGAAAATTGTGGGAGCACGAGCAACAGATGTAGAGTATATTGACTTACGGTATCCTAATGGAATGGCGGTTCGTTGGAAGACAGTTACTTAACTTAATGAGTTTGGAAGCAAAACTATGGCAAAGAAGCCAAACAAAGATTTGATGGTTGGTATAGACATTGGCACATCCAAGGTTGTAGCGATCGTGGGAGAAGTGGGCCAGGATGGAAAGATTAATGTGGTAGGATTAGGTTCACATCCTTCACAAGGGTTGAAACGCGGGGTTGTTGTCAACATAGAATCTGCTGTGCAATCGATACAGAATGCGGTAGAAGAAGCAGAGTTGATGGCGGGTTGTCAGATTTATTCTGCTTTTACTGGCATCGCTGGCAGTCATATTCGTAGTATTAATTCTCATGGAATCGTCGCGATTCGTGATCGCGAAGTCACTCAGTCTGATGTAGACAGAGTGATAGACGCGGCAAAAGCGGTTGCAATTCCTGCTGATCAAAAGATTTTACATATACTTCCTCAAGAATTTATCATTGATAATCAAGATTCAATTCGTTAACCTATAGGCATGTCCGGTGTACGCTTAGAAGCGAAAGTACATATAGTCACAGGCGCTGTGAGTGCTGCGCAAAATATAGTTAAGTGTTTAAAGCGATGTGGGTTAGTTGCAAGCGATGTTGTCTTAGAACAGTTTGCTTCAAGTTATTCGATTTTAGCAGATGATGAAAAAGAATTAGGCGTTTGCATGATTGATATTGGGGGTGGAACCACTGATATTGCTATCTTTACAGATGGATCTATACGTCATACTGCCGTTATTCCTATAGCTGGTGATCAAGTCACTAATGATATAGCGATAGCCTTGCGTACCCCTACCCGTAATGCTGAAGAAATTAAGCTTAAATATGGTTGTGCTCTACAAGATTTAGCTGATACAACTCAAATGATTGATATCCCTACTGTAGGAGATAGGCCCGGACGCCATTTATCTAAGCGCGCATTAGCTGAAGTTGTTGAAGCTCGTTACGAAGAATTATTTACTTTGGTAGCAACCGAAATTCGTCGCAGTGGGTTGGAAGACTTGATTGCTGCAGGCATAGTGTTAACAGGTGGTGCCTCAAAAGTAGAAGGGGCTCAAGAGTTAGCAGAGCGAGTATTTAAAATGCCAGTACGTATAGGTGCTCCTCAGCATGTTACCGGATTAGCGGATGTCTTAAATAATCCTGTTTACGCAACAGGTGTAGGTTTGTTACTTTACGGTTTACAACAACGTGATGGACAGCAAGAAACAATTACACAACCTAATTTAAAAAGTCTCTGGGCTAGAATGAAAGGTTGGTTTCAAGGTGGTTTTTAATATGATATTTAAATTAATTTTCAGCATAAACATTCTGGAGCCTTCCCATGTTTGAGCTTGTCGATACAAATCCGCAAAATGCAGTTATTAAAGTCGTAGGAATCGGCGGCGGGGGTGGCAACGCTGTTGAGCACATGATGTCTGCATCTATTGAGGGTGTAGAATTTATTGTGGCTAATACTGATGCGCAAGCATTACAGAATTCCTCTGCTCATACCACTATACAGTTGGGTGAGAGCATTACACGTGGATTAGGTGCTGGGGCCAACCCAGAAATCGGACGACGTTCGGCTGAAGAAGATAGAGAGCGTATCAAAGCTGCCTTAATGGGTGCCGATATGGTTTTTTTAACGTCGGGCATGGGTGGTGGAACAGGTACTGGAGCAGCTCCCGTATTTGCACAAATTGCAAAAGAATTGGGCATACTAACAGTGGCTATTACCACTAAGCCTTTTTCCTTTGAAGGCAAAGTGCGCATGCAAATCGCCGAAGCGGGTATCGCAAACTTAAGCCAGCACGTAGATTCATTAATCACAATTCCTAACAATAAACTGTTAAGCGTACTGGGAAAAAATGTCACTTTGGTCAATGCCTTTAGAGCCGCAAATGATGTTTTGCGGGGAGCTGTCCAAGGCATAGCTGAGTTAATTACCCGCCCCGGATTAATTAACGTAGATTTTGCGGATGTTCGCACCGTGATGTCAGAAATGGGTATGGCTATGATGGGTACAGGTGTAGCTTCTGGTGAAAATCGTTCAAGAATTGCGGCGGAAGCAGCTATTTCCAGTCCTTTACTGGAAGATGTTGATATGACAGGTGCTCGCGGCGTATTAGTGAATATTACCGCTGGTTTAGATATGTCTATAGGCGAATTTGAAGAAGTGGGTGATGCAATAAAGAGCATTACTTCAGATGGCGCAACGGTAGTCGTAGGAACCGTAATCGACCCTGAGCTACGTGATGAAATACGCGTTACCGTGATTGTTACTGGTTTAGGTAGAAAGCAAACCAATCCAGTTAAGTTAATTGATTCAACGAAATCTGACGGTTCCATAGATTATCAACAATTAGAAAAGCCTACTTTAATGCGTAGGCATGCTGTCTCCAATATCTCATCTGGGATTTCAACCCCCGTGACAAAGACCACAAGTCATGCAGATTTGGGTGTAGATATGGATTATCTCGATATTCCTGCCTTTTTACGTCGTAAGGAAGAAGCAGAGGTCAATTAATGCACTAGCAAGCTAGGAAATAGCGTGATCCCTATATTTTCTAGCTTATCCCTTATGTGGGGTAGGTGAAGTAATAATTACAAAAAGAATAAGGCTATGATAACATTAGGCCTGACTTTGATAAAAAAGTGAACTATGAATGATTAGACAAAGAACCTTAAAGAACGTAATTAAGGCTACCGGAATCACCTTGCATGGCGGTGAAAGAGCAGAATTAACCCTGCGACCCGCACCTCGTAACACTGGCATTATCTTTCAACGTATTGATCTTGATCCTCCAGTTGAGATACCTGCGCGTGCAGAAAATGTGGGTGACACTACTTTATCAACCTCAATTGTAAAAAATGGTGCGCGTGTTTCTACTGTGGAACATTTGCTATCAGCTTTTGCAGGTTTAGGTATAGATAATGCTTATGTTGACGTAACGGCTTCTGAAATTCCAATTATGGATGGAAGTGCCGGTCCGTTTGTATTTTTAGTTCAATCCGCTGGAATACAAGAACAAGATGCTCCTAAACGTTTTATCCGCATAAAACGAAAAGTTAAAGTTCAAGACGGTGATAAATGGGCTAGCTTCGAACCTTTCGAAGGTTTTAAAGTGACTTTCTCCATTGAATTTGATCACCCACTTTTTAAATCACATAGCAAAACAGCTACTTTAGATTTTTCTAGTACTTCGTATGTGAAAGAAGTGAGTCGAGCTAGAACATTTGGGTTTATGTCTGACTTTGAACATTTGCGTTCATTAAATTTAGCACGCGGTGCTAGTTTAGATAATGCAGTGGCAATTGATGACTTCCGTGTATTGAACGAAGATGGTTTGCGTTATGAAGATGAATTCGTAAAGCATAAAATATTAGATGCCATTGGAGATTTGTATCTCTTAGGTTCAAGTTTAATTGGTGCATTCAGCGGTTTTAAATCGGGCCATTCATTAAATAATAAATTACTCAGAAAATTATTAGCTCATCAAGACGCTTGGGAATATGTGACTTTTGATGATCCTGCAACCGCACCTATTTCTTATGTGCGACCCATGCTGGTTTCTGACTTTTAAATCTCACATCACTGGTGGATAATTTAATTATCCATCAACATTATCTCTTCATTTTGAAAATTAAAAATTTAAATGCTAAGATTGGCTCTCCTAAGGATGGGTGCGATTTGCCCTATACACTATTTTAGAAGGCCAATCGGAATGAATCCCCGAAATCAAGCTAATAACTTAGCATTGCTTTCCTCTGCGGTCGGCAGATGGCATGGTGCTGTCTCCAATGCTAATAACAATTTGTCACCAAGACTTCCAGTTGCGCTTGCACCCGTACAAGTTTCTATTCCTGCTTCTATTTCAGTTAATCCTCCAGCAATTGCGGATGATAACTTATTGGGAGTGGCTGAGTTATTTGATACACCAGAAGAAAAGGTTTTAAAAAAAATAAGGCAACAACTAGGTAAAGATAAAGGTAATTGGCGTACAGGATTACATGGTTTAGTGGAATCGGAATTAGATATTATTTTAGACCCTGACTCGCACGAACAAGAGATAGTTCTTGAGGCTATCAATAACATCTTTAGTGGTAATTTAGAAAATTTCACAAATAAAAAAGATCTAGCAAAAGATTTAATTATCATTCAGGAATTATTAATTCTTCAATTAGAATCTAGCATTTATAAATCTCTCATTCAGAGAGATGTAAAACAAGGAAAAATGTTACCGTCTCTCGAGTTTGTCAAACTAGAGACTCTCGAGATACTCGAAAATAGAATGTCACTTGGAATTTTTTCCCACATCAAGCATAAAATTGTCACCGAAGATAAACCTTTTTTTATTCCTAATAAAAAATATCATTATGATGAATTTTTTGAATGTTTAAAAAAATTAGTGATTCCTTTTGATATTAAAATGTTACCTCTATCACAAATTAATATATTCGAACATGCATTGCTACAATGGGCTAAAATAAAAGAGTTTCCACTCAGATGTGAAAGAACTCATCATAATATAGTTGACCATCACATAATATTTTCTGAAGGGTACTTTCATCTTCATTTATCGTTGTCCCAGCCTAGTATACGAAAGTTTATGCATTTCTTAGATCGACATTTAGGGGAAGATTCGGCAGAAATAGTCGCATCATCCTACCTGGGTAAAACTTCTATTCGTCTCACTATAAGCAATGTTATTAAAAATATTTTCTCCGGTGATTTTCATGATTTTATAATATCAATGCTCGAAAATAAGGATATTGTATATAACTATCAATTGTTGAGTAGACGAAAAAATGTTTTATATGAAACGGTGGTAGAGCGCTTTCGTACTGCCGTAGGCGGCAAATATCAGGTATCTAAATTTAGTGATTTCGCAGAAACATGTCTACTTCATGCATTCGGAGTGAATGAAGAATTAAAAACTGCAGAATATAGAAGAACAAATCGATATGATAGCTTTATAAGTTGTACTGATTTTTATTTAGGAATTTCTCTTGAAGGCGCAAATAAGCTAGTGAGGGAGATGAATATTCAATTTCCTGAAGCCGCTAAACTTGAGCGAGCCCATGCTTCTCTTCTCCATAAAGGTGATGTTGAATTGCAGGTTGTTTCAATAAAAAATGAAGTTTTAGTGCAGAATGATTTCTTAGATAAGCTTGCATTAAGTTTAGATTATATTGCAGAACATAATCCAGATTTATTAGAAATATTTCAAATAGCTGCTCCTGGCACTTCAAAACATACGACAAAATTTTTAGCAGGGGAATTAATAAAGCTCTCTGAAGAATTTAAAAACGAAGAGAACTTGTCGACAAGTTTAAAAACACTCTCACTATTTTCTTCAGAGCGTAAACCAAAAAGTGACATTCAAAAAGCTAGTTTTGAACTGACAAAAGCTATATCCGCTTACGAATCACAGTGTGTGACCCAAGAAGAGCATAGATTTTTTAAGCAAGGAAAGAAAAAAGATATTAAAACAATTCAACGTGAATTAAATATTCAACAATCCTTATCATCATTCATTAAGAGGCAACCTTAAATGCTTAGTAGAGATTTAGCATACGCAAGACAAATGTTGGGTGAGTTGGAAGCTTCATTAGCAGGAGAAGCTGCACAAATATCTCCACCTTCTAGTGCATCATTGTCTAATGGGGAATCTCCATCTTCTAGCCCCTCTTTGAATTCGGATCCTAATTCACCATCATCTTCATCTGCTATTTGTGATGAAAATGATGAAGAAAAATCCAATGTCGAGCCTGATAATGC
>DHXK01000144.1:0-2769 GCA_002413665.1 Legionellales bacterium UBA5158
ACAACTCCTTTGACAAATACCGATTCTGAGCTTTAAAAATTTCCAGCTCGCCTTCATCACTTAAAGGGCCGAAATTAGACCGTAAGTAACCCTGAACTGTATAGAAATTTTCAGTTTCGATTACAGCTGTTGGAATGAGAGATTGTGGATGCTTTTGGCTAGCTGTGGTAATAGTTAAGAGTCTACTCATAAATGAATCGCTACTCCACGGTTTAAAGATGCGCTGGGGTGCGAATGAACCGTTGGGCAGTTTGCCACGGCCAATGTTATCCACAACATCTTTTGGAATTTCAATTTGGTACACTGTGTTTGGCCTAGAGCTACTCACATTATTTTCCTCTTAACTGTATAAAAATGTATTTTACATGGTCTTTGGGGGGCTATAAAAGATATTCTTTTTTTCATTTCACCTCATTTTTTAAATTTTGTCTGCCTGCCCGTAATATCGGTGTAGACGTTGCGCAATCAAAAAGCCGCCGAAGGGCGGTGAAGTGCGACCGGTATGGTCAGTAACGAACTGGCGCAAGACTAAAATATTAATCCATCTCACATACGCATTGCTTGAGAAGTGGGCGCTGTCGACTTATTTCTGATGCAGGTGCATTACTAGATACTGCGGCATCGTTTTAGATTGTTGTATTTTCTGATTAATCCATTGCTCTATTGTTACCGCATGCCATGCCAATCTATTGTTAATTAATGTCGGTTTAAGAAAGTTATTTTTTTTTCACCATCGTCTTAAGGTAGGCGGTTGCGGGCAATAAGTTGCTCGGCATTTCTAAAAAAGTAAATTTTTCAACACCTGGACTCTCAGACTTTTCGAATACGTCTGTTTATTTATGTATCAATAGACATCTGTTGCTTAAGCAGCCTCACGCAAATAATTTATAACGGTATGACTGACGCGGATATTGACGGTTCTCAACCGCCGAAACATTTTGTTAAGTGCACCCCAATTAAATCCTTACGTGGGTTCAGTCTTGCGGTGCTTAGTTTTATTTAGCTCCTTTTTAAAGAAGACTCAAGATAGGTATTTGATGCATGTTGATTTACTGATGTTGACTTAATTGAAAATATTGAAAAGTATTTATTGAATAATTCATAGTCTCGAGGTTGATTTTTATCTTTAATTTTTGCGAACTCAGTTGCCTCGACTATACCAAGGTTAGTATCTTGTCCACGCTTTAAAGATTTAAGAAATTTACGATGGATATCATGTGATATTGCGAGTAGAGCGTAAATATTTTTTTTGCTATCTATCTCAGCAGAAAAATCTTCTTTTTCAATATATTCTAAACCTAGTTGCGCTATACGCTTCAGGCCTTTATTCTCCTCAATTTTTGGCTTGCCTTGTATGCTAGTTGCTAGGCTGCGCAAGATAGGTTTGATGACTAATGAAATGGGTGAAGTCACGATTTCTAAAGCTCCACGCAATACATTAGCTATACCATCCTCTGCTTGTGCAACACCGCCACTTAAAGGTGATGAAACGGCTTTAAATAAACCAGATAGTGTATTCGCTAAACCCAACAAAGGTTGTTTGCTATCTTCGATCCATTGACCGGAATATTTATAAGGTTTTACATAATCACGAAAAACTTTTAAAGTTTTATTAAGAGTGTAACTCACTGGAATAGTGGTTAGTTGTGCAAACTTAATGGTGGGGTCGAATTCACGATGCGGAAAAACTTTATTTAGCTTTTCACTACTTAAATCAAGCGCCAACATTTCAAGATAATCTAAAAGCAACATATCGTCATATTCTATATTTTGCATCCCTGAAGTGGCCTCAAGACTTCTAGCCGAATGCATGGCTTTTTCAGGTAGTCGGATATTGACAGTGCTATACCTTTCCACTTCTTTTATTTTTTTAGGAGAAAAATCATTTAAAAACCAGTGCGTATAATTTTCTAAAGCACTTTTTAATTCTTCATGATTTTCAAAGTTTGATTGTATACATGCGGTAAGTAAGGTTAACAACTGCGCGGTAGATTCTAATCCTGCGTTTAACCCTTTAAAATAAGATAATCCTAGCGCTGCATCACCGACTAAAATCACCGGTGTATCGTCATAAAAGTTGATAGGTTGTTTCGCATACGTCGCAGGCGCTTCATTCACGCTAAATGTCAGCGACGTCGGATCTAGCACCTGTCCGAATTGCGAAAAGATTTTAGTTTTTTTCTCAATGTAAGTCTTCAAAAAATTACGGACGTTATCTGGAATATTATCTAATGCCAAAGTATGTTGTTGATGTTGTTGTTCTGGATTTGCAAGTGGTTGTATAGGATGTTTTGATGTTGCGAGTTGAAGCTTTTCAAATGCATCTTTTGATATCATCATTTGCATAGTAACAGGCGTTTTATTTTTTTTCTCATCAAATGCACCGACATATTCGTTTGCAATCACACCATGATGAATAAAATCACGCACAAAATCTTTTTGCGCGATGGCTTTTGCTTTATATTCACCTTTCACTTCATATCGAGTTTGCAATACATAATCAAATTCAATTTTAACTTGATTGGCTGCAGGGAATAAACTTTTGCTCACCGTGCTATGGGTGCCATCTGCACCAATAATCATATCAGGTTGTGATTGAGCGACCTGTTGGTGAATGGTGCTTGGTTTAACTTCTTCATGAAGAATAATCACACCATTTTGAAGTGCGTAATCTTTAAATATTTTTTCTAATTCATTGGTTCGAATATGCGGATCTTTTTTCAATTTACTTAACAATCCAGAAAGCACAGAATCTTGTAATGTCTGGGA
>DHXK01000144.1:2844-5931 GCA_002413665.1 Legionellales bacterium UBA5158
TGGACGCTTTCATGATTGCTTCGAGTGAAGAGGGTTTGACAATGAGGGTATGGCTGCGTTGATAGGCTTCATACTTTTCTTTTACGACCACGTGTAAATTTTTATTTAATTTTTTTAAACCCCACGCGTGAGCAAGTCCAATAGGGCCGCCACCAACAATGACGATAGTTTTAGGACGATTGGTTTGACGGTATGTTTGCATACTTGGCTCCAGCTAGTTATGACGCGCTAAAATATGATTTTTGATTTTGCATTTGGCAAGATTATACTCGATTATCAGTTATATGCCTAATTTTTAATAATTTGAGGACACTTTGCAACAATAAGATGAAACATCTCAACTCATCTCATTATATTTCACTTACTTCTTTATCCTATCCTTTTATGCGAGATGAGATGTTGCATATGACTTTTAGTAGGCTAATTACTAATTTAGATTTGAAGAGAATATTAATTTGGAAAAAAACTATATACAATGCGCAGACTCAAAACAATTCAGATATTTAAATCCATGCGTGACAAATTATGCCTGAGCAATTTTAGGATTAGGTTTATCATCATTAGAAGGATGTAAACATTTCTGATTTAAAAATTGATTAATATGAACATTAGTCAAAGGACTATTGAAATTACCGTTCTCTGCTTTTTTTCTGTCATGCAAGGAAAATTCACCTTTTTTATTCACTAATATTATTGCTGAATCATCAATGCTCCACTCTTGATAATTATAATTACTGTCGGCATCATCTGCCCAAGTTTTTGCAGCAATTTTCAATTGATAAACCATACCAAAGCGATCACCTTCGATTGTCAGCGCATCAATAGCAGATCGATAAAGGACTATAGCTTTTTTACTAGAATCATCACCTTTCACCAAACTTAATAAGTTTTCATCAGTGATATCAAGTTGGTAATTAGGATCTGACTCTATTTTTTGACAAGCAGAAACAAATTTCTGAAGCCAGTGATATTCAAATAATAAATAAGGTTTACGTGCATGCATTTTATATTTTCCTAATATTGGTTAGATTTGTTTGAACCACTATCTCTGATTAATCTCTCGTACTTAGTATTATCTTGCAAAGCTTTTTGAGGAAGGGGTTTAAATATGCCTATGGGATAAAAACGGCTATGATGTATGCCAGACATACGGTGAGCAATTTGCATATCAGGATTAACTTTCACCGCACACGCATGCAACACAGGGCCATATAAAAAATCTCCTGGTAAGTTTTCTGAAATAAATCGAGCTGCTATTTCTCGTTCATTTCTATCAACCGGAATAGTTATTGCACTTCCTTCAACATGCTCATGTGCATGTGTAGCTTCGTTATTGTTCATGACAGATAAAATAAAATCCGCGTCTTGTTTTAAATGAATAGGTGCGACAAATTCAATAGTAGGGGTCATGCTCATGTTGATTGCATCACGAAAAGATATGCTTGCTACAGTAGGTTTTTCAACATAATCAAATCGTCTCTGACCATTACGTGCTAGAGAAAATTCTTCATCAGCTTCTTTTATTGCAGTTTCTGTAATTAAATTCGTTAATGATACTGAGGCATCTTTACATTCTAAAAAGCCTGCTGCGACAGAACGTAAACTCCATTTATCTTTTCTTGTGACGATAGAAACTTTATTGTCTTTCGAAATAAAAGGTGCCATTACTCCGGTCTTGAAAAAATCTTTATGACGAAGCTGGCTTCCTTCTGCATTTATCCCTTTCATTTTTTCTAATGCAACTAAAAATGCGTAATCGACACGGACCGCTTCTAAATAAAGAGTATTGTTAGACGTATCGTAAATTGCACCTGTTAATAAAATTTGATTGCCGTTATAAAATTTTTTATTTGTGCTTAGTTGCTGTAAAGTTTGATCATATATATTTTTTTCTTCAGCTTGTAATGTCAAAGTTTGAAGATCACCATAATTAATAACGGGTTCGTGTCTCATGCCATCATTAACAAAAATGATTTGGGGGCTAGTTTCAAATTGAAAACTACTTTGGGCGATGGCAGGAGATGGGCTTTCTTTGCCGTCTTTTAAGATTGCGGGCAAAACACTTTCTTTCCAAGCTGAAATTAAATTAATCAACATGCTAGCAACTCATTTTAAAAAGGTCATTGGTGGTGAATATTAGCTCATATCTACAATAAAAGTCAAATAATATACAATAATATACAATAAGTTACAGATTTTGTCGTCACTCGGTAGAAATGACCCCAACAATACCTGTAAAGCCAATCAAATGTTACAGGGTGAATTAACCAATGGGACACTTAATCCTGAGCGAAAAAGAGCGATTACGTAAAGTTATTTTCGAAATGGTTGCAAGAGGTTGCAATTGAAACCCTATCTACTATTTAGGGATACGAGGACCACCAGGAGAAAAAGGAACAACATGATTAGCTTCTAATTCGCCGGGTAAATGTCGTATTCGAATATAGTGCTCTACTGTATCCATAGTTTGTTGACAGGCGCGCTGACAATTGAGTGATTGATTATCTCTGTATTCTTTTGGTATATCGTCGTTATTAAGTGGCCTTCCTAGCATAAGCAATAACGCTGCCATGCAATTACCGGGGCCTGTTACGTCAAAAGCACGTGTGTATTGTAGATCTTTATACTCTAGGGGAGTAGCGCCTCTAAGGAGCAAATCATTAATAACATCAAAATGGCATATCTGACGATTTCTATCTATGCCTAAACTAATATCTGTTAGATATTGAAATATAGTTTTCCCCTGTGAAGTAAGCGCTTTCAAATCAACTGGATTCTCATCCAAATAAGCTCTCAAAACAAGGTGATTTCCAGCAGCAGCTAATTTACAAACCACGTCCAATTTGTTCATTTTATCATTAAATAAATTATTAGAACTGGACATACAATTTTCCTGAAAAAATATATATACATATAGATAGTATAGACGAAACCCTATAGTTGTTTTTAGTCCGCACGAGATAAATCGAATGTACTTGAAACGTACCAAGCATCAATCGGTCTGCTTACAATTATATAGCATTTTTCTTATATATTCATAAAATATATACAATGCAGGTGACTAGCTGAGCGTGATCACACAATTTG
>DHXK01000143.1:0-5176 GCA_002413665.1 Legionellales bacterium UBA5158
TCGTGGGCTCGGAGATGTGTATAAGAGACAGGGATTCTAGTTCTTATAAATAAATTACATAAATTTTATTTTTACTTTATCCCACCTGAACTTTCCAACCTTAGTAATATAAAATGCTTCTCCAGCTAACAATTCCTGTTTAATAGAATCTGGATGAATAATAAATTCCTTATTAATTCTAACCGTACCCATTCCCGCATCATGCTCTTTTATATCAATTTGCGCAGTGACGTCAAAAACCTTTTTGGTTCCTACCCAGCTTGCTACAGTTTCCGCACTTTCGTCATCATTTAGTCGATGACAAATAAGCGTATTGACACAATTCAAAACTTGATTTTTGAATGTCACATCAACCTTATCTAAATCAGCTAATCTCCCAGCGGGGCCGATCGCTGTGGAAAAAAGCTGGGCTTGACCCTGTATTACAATCCGTTATACTCTTTGAATCTTAAAAAAGGTGTATAAAAATGCGTAGCGGATCTTACAGATTTTTACAGGACATAGCTGATAGGGAACATCTAATCGAAAAAAAAAATCAAACTGCAAAAGAAGCATATGACAAAGTGTGTTTAAGAATTAAAAATAGAGTGATTGCAGGCTTATTTGATGAGGCTTTAGCAATTGCAAAAGACTACGAAATCGCAAACTCCATCAGCGGTCAGGAATCTAAAATTTTTCTTAACCTGGCAATTTATTACGAAACGCAAGAAGAAAAAAAAGCTGTCCTAATATTTTATCAGGCTATTTCGTCAGACAGCCCATTTTATGCAAATGCGCACGTGAAAATCACCGATCTTAATAGACAGCTATCAAAATTGTCTTTATTTAAAGTTGAAAAAGCGAAGCAAACAGATAATCCTTTGTCTGCTACTTCTTCATCGGCGCCAACGAAGATTTCATCTCCATAGTTTCACCTATTAAAACTTCCCGCATTGCTACATGTGCAGGATAATAGTATTGCGGAAATAAATTAGAAGACTACCCTGTGGTAGGCGAATTCATATATCAAACAGCAATTGGAAGTTGAAATAATCCTTTGCAGTGCCCTTCCCATTTATAGCTGCTAATAGAAACCAAACTTCCAACAGTTTGATTAGATTTTTGATTAGGTGTTTTTGCTTCCAATGAAGCATGTGATCTATACTGAAACGAATAACTCGTAACCTGTGATTTTCAAAGTTTCTAAATCCATATGCTCTTCTTTGTATTAACTTCATCTTCCTATGAAACCCTTCCGTAATCCCATTGTTCTTACTAAAGCCCTTTAAGGTATTTTCTATTATCTTTAATTACACTAACTGATGGTATATGATCCCACTCTTTAGAAAGCGAACAATAGGGTCAGGCCTGCAGAGTGCGTTAAAAAACTTGATTCGATTTATAACGCACTCTGCAGGACCCACTTTTCCTAATTTTTTTTAAATAATTTAACCTATCTTGTAATCGACAATTTTTAATTAATTTTTTGTATTGTTCAGAAGAAAGAATATCGCCGATAACTGATCTGATATATTTATATGTTTCGCAGGAAATCTTAAATTCATCAACGGTAATTAGTCTTAAGGCAGAGTACCCTTGAGTCTAACCCCAAAATGACTCATAACTGAGTGTTTTAAATTTTTGCTTTGCTTCAGAGATAGCCAACCAAATTTTAATTTGACGAGAACAACAAATAACCTCAGCACACAAAAGTTCAAATTTATTCTGTCTCTCTAAATATTTTTCTTTTATGTTTATTTTTTTAAAACACACTTCTGTGACATTTTCTGCAATCTGCATGACTATCTCTTTATAGAGGATTATATCCAATCAAGCACCTAAGTGGCATGAGATGCAATCGAATAATATTTTTAAAGCTAGCATCTATATTATCACTACTAAGCAGCTTTAATGAAAAATTCAAATCCTAATCCTTTTAAAAGAATACCAATAGTTTGCAATTCTGGGTTACCTTTACTAGAAAGTGTTTTATATAAACTCTCTCGATTCAAATGAGATTTCTTAGATAGCTGCCCTATTCCACCTTGCGCTTCAGCAACATGACGCAATGCTAATAAAAAAACTTCTATGTCACCACCAGTTAAGTGTCCTTCTAGTGCAGCTCGCAAATAAGTTTCCGATTCTTTTTTATTTTTCAAAGAATCACACACCATTTCTCATAATTACCTGTTATCTGTAGAATTTTACGTTTAGTCATAACAATGATTCCATAATTTTTTTAAATATTTTTTTAGCTTTTTTTATATCTTTAACTTACGTATCTTTAATCCGCATAAGAATAAAAACAAAATGATTCGCCAAACCTAACAAAAAAATTTCCACTCAAGCATCAGTAATTTTAGCCTGCCGTAAAGCTCTTTTCACTGATCGATAAATACTATCGAATTCAGACAAACTTGCCATTTGCGCTGAAAGCCTAGTCTGCCAAGTTTTCTTAAGACGCGCTTCTTTTTTATGGAATTCCCCACGAACTTCATCCAACGTCTTGCCTCTATGTGCAAGCTTTGCATTGATTGCTTCTAAACAATCACCCAGAGCCACCGCGTTGCTTTGCTCCGTGAGATACCAAAGGTCATAAAGATCGCGCGGCTCTGTTCTTGCTCGATCTAGAAGTGCTACAGTTTTTTCACTTGCGATTTCACAAAGTGAATAAACTAAAATTTTTTCATCTTCTGGAAGGTCAATAAATTCATCACAGCTTTTAAGTACAGCAAGCTCCTCTGGCGCATAAAAAACTCGCTCCTTAATTGTTACATCTACTTTAATTTCTTTGGGAGTAGAAGTGTTAGGAAGCGGTCCCTCATACACAAGATAAAATGTGTAGCAGTTTTGATGAGCAACTGAATCAGAACGCGAAAATCTAAAAGTGATATTTGATGCGCGCTTTACCTCTTCGTATACTGGCTCAAGCTCCTGCTTTAGCTCTTCAAAAGAGAGTGATTGCAAAAGTGTAAAATCCAAGTCTTCTGAGAACCTATACTCAGCAAAATGACAGCGTCGCAACGCTGTACCACCTTTGAAAACTAGTTTATTTCGCAGAGGCATGCGTGATAACCCTATTAAAAACCAAGCAATACAATAATCTCGTTCCAATATATTTTCTGGTATACGCCTGCCACCATGATCTTTGAACAAGCGGTTGGAAAGTTTAGAAATCTGACTTTGCGGAATCATGAATTATGTGCCTCTGATAGCAAGAAGTTCTTCTTGCGAGATATTTAATTTTAATCGCCATCTTGCTATATGGTGACCTTCTGCAGGAAGCTCTGGGTCAAGTAACTGATAGGTAGAAGTCAGTGTTGTTCGCAAAAAATCCCAATGAATACGTAACCCAATCTGATAGAGCTCCATCAAATATCCAAGCCTTCGAGTTACAGCGCCAACATCTAGTTTTACCGCGTAATCGATAAGTTTTTGTGGATCAATTGCCTGGCGTTTTATTGAAAATGCCTTTGCTACTTCAGAAAACCCTCCACAGTAAGCGGGTTGCTTTAAACCATCCAGCAATGTGCGCTCTAGATCACTGACACAAACTTTCTCATTTTTATCGATCCACATTTCGGTAAGACCAAACAGATCATCTGCTTTACAACGTACGAATCTAAATTCGGTCCCTTGGATCGTACGTGAGCGCATCATTCTAGGAGAACTTACAGAAACAATAAGCTGCGGTTGAGTCACCATCTGGTGCAGATCAAAAGCGGAACCATAGGAAATATAATATTCTTCTTGAGCACCCTTGCGCCCGCCTAATGCCAGCTCACGCGCTACGATATAAGGGTTCCCTAAATATTCGCGTTCAAAGCCCAGCTCAAACGGAACAAGACGGAATGTTCCTGATTTCAACCTGGTGGCCACGCCATGATTAATAAGCTGAGAGAGCACCTTAGATGCGGGGCCACGCCCACCTAGGATTTCTGCCGCTTCTGAAAAATGGAAAACAGCGCGATTGCGGCTATAAAGTGTTGCAACCAAGCGCGCTGCTAGAGTGCCTAATGTCTTTAAAAGCTTGTTATCATTTAAGTACATAAAATACCCTCTTATAGGTATATTATGCACTTAAATTATAATATTTACATCTGATAGTTATATTTTATGTTAATTTAACACCCCTGGAAGGTATATTTTGCATCTAAAATATAACTTATCAATATTGGCTCAACTAGCTTTAACTGCCTTAACAAGTCTCTCCTCTTGCTTAAATTTATGCGTGAAACTTTCTATTTTAGGAAGCTTCCTGCTAAAATATAAAATATGACTACAATTAAAGATAAAATTATAGAAGTAGGTTTTGCCGAGCACATCCTTACCGATGTTGATCTTAATAACCTATGCGATGGCACTCCTGCGGCCCGATATGGAATGATTAACAAGGCTTTAAAAAAAGCGGAACTTATTAAGATTCGGCGTGGCCTTTATCTACTAGCAGACAGGTATCGCCACAAAAAACTCAGTAAATTTTTTCTCGCCAGCCGAATCGCATCTCACAGTTACATCTCTCTTGAGAGCGCCTTGTCTTATCATGGCTGGATTCCAGAACGTGTTTCAACAGCAACAAGTGTACTTGCTCTTGGTCGCACTAAAAAATTTACGACACTATTTGGGGATTTTACTTTCTATCACTTGCCCATTAATGAATACGAATTTTTAAATGGCATCACTCGCGTCGAAGAAATTAAGGGCGAGCCATTTTTACTTGCTTCACCACTTCGAGCACTAGCAGATTTAGTATATGTGAAAAAAATTGATTGGAAAGGCTTGGATCTCCTGACAAACAGCTTGCGCGTTGATATAGAAAACCTCATGAAAATAAAACCAGATCATTTTCTTGAAATTAAAAAAGTTTATCGTTCAGCGCGTGTGTTGCACTTTTTGGATAATCTTAAAAAGGAACTAAAAAAATAATGGCTGCTAATATCATTGATGCAAGGCTTGAAATCTACACTTCTAATACGATAGAAGATGAAGAACATGCGCTTAAAGAAATCTTACAGGAGATAGCTCTTTATGGCCTTGCAAACGCTAATTTTTTTGATAAAGCCATTTTTCAAGGTGGGTCAGCACTTCGAATTTTATATGGATTACCACGCTTTTCTGAAGATCTAGATTTTATATTAAAAGTTCCAGATCCTCACTTTAAGTGGGAACCTTACATGGATGCAATTATTGCTACATG
>DHXK01000143.1:5450-6999 GCA_002413665.1 Legionellales bacterium UBA5158
CCTTGGGCCAATCAACATATTACCGTTACTCCAGCATGGTTTGTAGAAGCTATGCAAAACAAAATTAAAAGCATTGATTGGACTAAAGCAGCAAGTGACGTTGCACCATTTCTAAATATGCAAGACAAACAGACATTAAATTTATGGGGCGTTGATTTTTTTATTGACAAGCTAAGTAAGCTAGAAAATATTCTTAGTCTTTAATTCAGAACCCTTACGAAGATATCCGTATCGCAGTTTACGTTTTTTCATGTCAATAATTAGATTGATCAATTCCTTTGACGGTCCTTTTGGGCCAGGTTTTCTTTTCAATTTAGCGGAAAATAATAATCGATATTTTTGTTTTATAAGTGCCATGCGAAATTTAATGATGGTTGCTGGCTGTGTATAATTGCTGATTTTATAAGCCGACGTGGATTGATAAAATGTGCAAGAATTGCAAAATATAACCGATCAAGAAATGATAATTTTGGTGAACGCTTATGCTTTCTGGATAACTGAATAAGTTGTTTACGCAGCATAATATTTTCAGCTATTAGTGCCTTTGTACCTTCTGGCTTTGCAAGCATGATGGTAATGCGTATGAAATGTAATATCAGAAATAGGATTTTTAACATGCTGCGCATAATACATATTGATTTAAAGTAAAGCAATCAGATTGGCTAGTCCGGACATAAGCTAGCAAAGTTACATTTCGCCTATCACACGTACAGGCTGTTGGTTCAAGTCATAGCTTATTTCAATGAAACAAACCAAGCATCCCCCACATTATTTGGAATAGTATCACCCTCTCCCCACACCGCAAACGTATCGTCAAAACCATTTGTCGCAAGCCCGCTGTAATCACCATAAGGTAAATTAAATCCTAACGAATGTTTATAACTAACCGATGTAGCATCACTACGATTAGAAAGAAGTATTTCTTGACTCCACGTTACACCGCAATCATAAGTTTTTTTCAGATAAACATTAAACGGGCCATGTGTAGTATCTAGCGTTTTATTCGTTACACCATTACGATTATCCATCCAAGTGACTTTAAATTCACAGGGTTTAGGCCCACCTATTATCATAGGAAAATTACTATCCCCTTTATCATTTAAAACAATACCCTTAGCTAACGACACGTTTTGCCAATGCGCTAAGAAATATAATTTTTTAGGTGCGCTGGTTTTTTGTGGCATGGTATAAGCAATAGCAGTTTGATCGCCCACTGCAGCGATGACAACTTGTGGAGTGAGATAACCTATGGAACAACCTGCACTTGATGAACATTGTTGTGGAAAAGGAACCTTACCTAAATATTTTGTTTTCCAATTCTGACCATGATCTGTTGAGCTCACAATTGCTAATGTGGTTGCATCGCTATTATGTTCATTATTTAAAATTTGAGAAAAATAAATATTGCCTGCTGCATCTACCGCACTGTTTGGTGAAAACCAATCATGATATTCATCACCTGGTAAAACAGGCGGAGAAGTTCTATTAGGCAATGTAAACGTGTTACCGCTATCGTGTGACACTGCCATATAATTTCCATCTTCACCAT
>DHXK01000209.1 GCA_002413665.1 Legionellales bacterium UBA5158
TTTTGGAGACCGACGCTCTGCCAATTGAGCTACTGGCCTAAACTCATTTCTTACTCAATAACCTTAGCCACAACACCAGCTCCAACAGTACGTCCGCCTTCACGAATAGCAAAGCGTAAGCCTTCTTCCATCGCGATTGGCGCAATCAACGTTACCACCATATTAATATTATCACCCGGCATTACCATCTCTACACCTTCGGGTAATTGTACTTCACCAGTTACGTCTGTTGTTCGAAAATAAAACTGTGGACGGTAACCTTTGAAAAATGGAGTGTGACGTCCACCTTCTTCTTTTGATAAAACATATATCTCTGATTCAAATTTTGTATGCGGTGTGATTGAGCCAGGTTTTGCTAATACTTGTCCACGCTCTACATCTTCCCGCTTTGTTCCTCGTAGTAAAACACCTACGTTATCTCCAGCGCGACCTTCGTCTAGTAATTTACGAAACATTTCAACGCCAGTGCAAGTCGTTACAATCGTTGGTTTCAGACCAATAATTTCAACGTTTTCTCCTACTTTTACGATCCCTCTTTCTACTCGGCCTGTTACTACTGTGCCTCTACCCGATATAGAAAATACATCTTCTATTGGTAATAGAAATGGTTGATCAATCTTACGTTCTGGTTGTGGAAAATAATCATCCATCGCTTCAACTAGTTTTAGTATCGAGGGAACACCAATTTCACTTTGGTCTCCTTCCAACGCTTTTAAAGCTGATCCAATTATCACAGGTGTCTTTTCACCAGGAAAATCATAACTAGTCAAAAGATCTCTTACTTCCATCTCAACTAACTCTAGTAATTCTTTATCATCTACCATATCCGCTTTATTTAAATATACAATTACATATGGTACACCTACTTGGCGTGCTAATAAAATATGCTCTCGTGTTTGTGGCATAGGTCCATCAGCTGCTGAACATACTAATATTGCTCCATCCATTTGCGCTGCGCCGGTAATCATGTTCTTTACATAATCAGCATGGCCAGGGCAATCTACATGAGCGTAATGTCTCTTATCTGATTGGTATTCTACGTGAGCTGTAGCAATCGTGATTCCACGTGCTCTTTCTTCAGGTGCTTTATCAATTTGATCATAACCCAACACCTCGCCTCCAAACTTCTCAGCCATACATTTGGTCAGCGCCGCTGTTAATGTCGTCTTACCATGATCTACGTGGCCAATGGTTCCAACGTTTAAGTGTGGCTTATTTCGTTCAAATACTGCTTTTGCCATGTTGATATCCTCTAAATTAATCTTTAATTCTAAAACTCTTAAGCACTTTTACTCATAATTTGCTCTGTAATACTTGCAGGAGCTTCACTATATTTGGAAAATTCCATGGTGTACGTAGCACGGCCTTGCGACATAGAACGAACATCAGTTGCATACCCAAACATTTCACCTAAAGGTACTTCTGCCCGTATAACTCTCCCCGTAGGTGAGTCATCCATACCCTGCAATATTCCTCTGCGACGGTTAAGGTCACCCATTACATCACCCATATATTCTTCAGGGGTAACAACTTCAACTTTCATAATAGGTTCAAGTAACACAGGGCGAGCTTTTTTTGCACCTTCTTTAAAGGCCATGGAGCCAGCAATTTTAAACGACATTTCATTTGAATCTACGTCATGGTATGAGCCATCGAAAACAGTTACTTTAACGTCGACCACAGGAAAACCAGCAATAACGCCATTTTCCATTTGTTCTTTAATACCTTTATCAATAGGTGCTATAAATTCCCTTGGAATAACTCCGCCAACGATTTCATTAACAAATTCATAGCCTGTACCTGGTTCTTTAGGTTCTAAGCGAATCCATACATGTCCATATTGACCTTTACCACCTGATTGCTTAACGTATTTTCCTTCTTGTTCCACTTTGTTTCTTATCGTTTCACGATAAGCTACCTGTGGTTTACCTACGTTTGCATCAACGCTAAATTCACGCTTCATACGATCAACAATAATTTCTAAATGTAACTCGCCCATCCCTTCAATAATGGTTTGACCAGATTCTTCGTCCGTGTGAACTCGAAATGATGGATCTTCTTGAGCCAATTTTCCTAAAGCAATACCCATTTTTTCTTGGTCAGCTTTAGTTTTTGGCTCAACAGCAACTGCTATGACGGGTTCTGGGAATACCATCCGCTCTAAAATAATTACGTCTTCAGTCGAACATAGTGTATCGCCTGTTGAGACTTTCTTTAATCCTACTGCAGCAGCAATATCACCGGCCTGCACTTCTTTAATTTCTTGTCTATTATTTGCATGCATTTGTAAAAGACGACCAATTCTTTCATCTTTATCTTTAATTGGATTATAAACAGTGTCACCAGATTTTAATACCCCAGAATAAACGCGAAAATATGTCAATGTCCCTACATAAGGATCAGTTGCAATTTTAAATGCTAATGCGGAAAAAGGTTCGCTGTCAATTGGATGTCTTTCTACAGGAGTTGAATTAGCGTCGTCTTTATTTCCTGTTATCGCTGGTACGTCCGCAGGTGAAGGTAAGTATTCTATTACTCCATCCAATAAAGCCTGAACGCCTTTATTTTTAAACGCTGATCCACAAACCATAGGAATAATTTCATTCTTAATGGTACGTATTCGTAAGCCGCGTTTTATTTCTAATTCAGTCAGCTCGCCTTGCTCAAGATATTTATCCATCAGCTCTTCAGAACCTTCGGCTGCAGCTTCAACCATCTTTTCGCGCCAAGCTTTGCACTCTTCAAGCATCTCCGGAGCTATATCACGAGCTTCATATGTCATGCCTTTGTTTTCTTCATCCCAATAAATTGCTTTCATCCGAACAAGATCAACAACACCTTCAAAATTTTCTTCTGCACCAATAGGCAGCTGTATTGGAATAGGATTGGCGCCCAAACGTGTGCGCACTTGACCCACTACACGTAAGAAGTCTGCTCCTGCTCTATCCATTTTGTTAACAAAACCAACTCTTGGAACGCCGTATCTATTTGCCTGACGCCAAACAGTTTCTGTTTGAGGTTCTACACCACTTACAGCACATAAGACTGCACACGCGCCATCAAGCACTCGTAAAGATCTTTCTACTTCAATAGTAAAATCTACGTGTCCAGGAGTATCAATAATATTAATACGGTGCTGAGGAAACTGTTTATCCATGCCATACCAAAAGCAAGTAGTCGCAGCAGAAGTAATAGTTATTCCACGCTCTTGTTCCTGCTCCATCCAATCCATAACGGCTGCGCCTTCATGAACTTCACCGATCTTATGAGAAACACCCGTGTAATAAAGAACTCGTTCTGTTGTTGTTGTTTTACCGGCATCAATGTGAGCCATAATGCCAATATTTCTATAGTGTTCGATTGGTGTGGCGCGTGTCACGGTTAATACCCCTTATTACCAACGGTAGTGTGCAAATGCTTGGTTAGCTTTAGCCATTCTATGCATGTCATCACGAATCTTAACTGCAGTACCACGGCCTTCATGAGCATCCATAAGTTCAGCTGCTAGGCGTAATACCATAGTTTTCTCGGATCGACCTTTAGCGGCCTTTATTACCCATCTCATGGCTAAAGCCAAACCACGATCAATGGCAACTTCAATAGGTACTTGATAAGTTGCTCCACCAACTCTGCGAGATTTTACTTCTACAGTTGGCCGAACATTATTTAATGCCTTATCTAATAGATCCAAGCCTTCTTTATTTGAAGATGGCTTTAGCTTTCCTACACTACCAACTGCTGAAGCACGTCCGCTTCCATCCGACTCACCAGCAGTTACTTCTTTTTTACCGCTATGCTTATCTTTATTTAGACGTTTGCTCACTTCAGTTAGAGCATCATAAACAATATTCTCAGCTAGAGACTTTTTGCCTCTACGCATAACAACATTGATAAATTTTGCTAAACGATCACTACCATAGAGTGGATCTGGCAAAACTTCTCTTTTTACCGCTGCTTTTCTTCTTGGCATTGCTTCACTTTCCCATCAATACTTGGTCATATATGGAATAAATAATTCTATTCTTTCGGTTTTTTTGCACCGTATTTAGAACGGCCTCTACGTCTAGCAGATACGCCAGCAGTATCCAGGCTTCCACGTACAACGTGGTAACGGACACCGGGTAAATCTTTTACTCTTCCGCCCCGTATTAATACAACTGAATGCTCTTGAAGATTATGTCCTTCACCACCAATATATGTGGTTACCTCAGCACCATTTGTTAAGCGAACTCTAGCGACCTTACGCAATGCTGAGTTAGGCTTCTTTGGTGTAGTGGTATACACGCGTGTACAAACTCCACGCTTTTGAGGGCAACCATTCAATGCAGGCACGGTTGATTTAACAATTTTTGGGGCTCGTGGTTTTCGCACAAGTTGATTTATTGTTGGCATTACTAAAACTCCAGCCTTATAAACATAGTTATATCCAAAAAAATAAAGTAGCGCTATCGCCTCCAACTTTAAAGGAGGAGGCGCGATTCTAAAAAGGACTACGCGGGATGTCAAGTCTAGTTAGCAGTTATCTTGATAACTTTCATGATTTTTTTGTAAAAACACTCAATTAATCTATTTTATTAACAATTATGCAAATAAAAAAGTTGGGCACTCTAAAAACCAAGGGTCTAGCTATTCTTAATCTATCTCACTACTAAATTTTATTCTTAATTTGCAATACCATAAAAACAACCTATTAAAGCAAGTTGTCTCAAGTAAAAAAGTTCATTATTGTCCGTCAATGAGATGCTCATTTACAGAATTATGACGCTTTTTAACTCTTCGTGCTGCATGATATGCTAAACCTGTTCCTGCAGGAACTAAACGTCCCACAATCACATTTTCCTTCAAACCTCTCAGCTCATCAATCTTTCCATTAACAGCGGCTTCCGTTAGAACTCTTGTGGTTTCTTGGAAAGATGCAGCAGAAATAAATGATTCTGTAGCTAATGATGCTTTCGTTATACCTAAGAGTACTGGATCATAGCGTGCAGTTAATTTGTTACTGTCTTTGCTAAGATTATTATTTTCTTCACGTAAATTTGTATATTCTACTTGCTCGCCCTTCAAGAAAGAACTATCTCCAGGATGAGCTACGATCACTTTACGAAGCATTTGGCGAATTATAACCTCAATATGCTTATCGTTAATTTTAACCCCTTGTAAACGATATACATCTTGTACTTCATTAACTATAAAGTTAGCTAAAGCATTGGTGCCTAATAAACGTAAAATATCATGCGGATTCAATGAACCTTCAGCTATCACTTCGCCTTTTTCAACATGTTCGCCCTCAAAAACACTAACATGCCGCCATTTTGGAATGAGTTCCTCATGAACCTCTCCCGTTAATCCGGTAATTACAAGACGACGCTTACCCTTGGTTTCTTTTCCGAAGCTGATTATACCAGATGTTTCTGCTAAAATCGCTGGATCTTTAGGTCTTCTGGCTTCAAATAAATCTGCAACACGCGGCAGACCACCCGTAATATCACGAGTCTTTGAAGTTTCTTGTGGAATACGAGCAAGTACGTCACCAACTTTTACTCTTGCTCCATCTTCAAAATTAACAATAGCATCTGGTGGTAAAAAATATTGAGCAGTTAAATTTGTACCTGCTAAATATAAATCTTCGCCTTTCTCATCAACCAATTTAATCATGGGCTTGAGCTCTTTCCCGCTCACACCACGTTGCTTAGGATCTGAGATAACTATACTAGAAAGACCCGTCATTTCATCGGTTTGGCGATTCATTGTGACACCATCTACCATATCAGCAAATTTAATATTACCTGCTACTTCTGTTATAACTGGATGGCTATGAGGATCCCAATTTGCTACGATTTGTCCGGCTTCTACTCTTGAACCATCAGCAACTGATAGCTCAGCTCCATAAGGAATCTTGTATCTTTCTCTTTCTCGACCATGCTCATCTACAACAGCAAATTCGCCGGAGCGAGAAACAGCAACATAGCGTCCACTATAATGTTGTACAATTTTAACATTATGAAGCTTAGCTTTACCTGTCATTTTAACTTGAACATTATTGGCAGCAGTTGCACGAGATGCTGCTCCACCAATATGGAAGGTTCTCATGGTTAACTGTGTACCAGGTTCACCGATTGACTGAGCTGCTATGACACCTACAGCCTCTCCAATATTCACTCTATGTCCGCGAGCAAGATCACGCCCATAGCAAGCAGAGCATATACCATACCGTGATTCACATGTAATTGGGGAACGCACAAAAACCTGATCAATCGTAGCTTCTTCTAGTCTGGCTACCCACTGTTCATCAAGTAAAGTGCCAACTGGAGCAATAATATCTCCACTTGTAGGATTAACTACGTCATGCGCAACTAATCTTCCTAATACTCTCTCATGTAACGGTTCAACAACATCACCACCTTCAATGAGTGGAGTCATAGTAACACCATGACTAGTACCACAATCTTCTTCTGTAATAACCAAATCTTGCGCGACATCCACTAAACGGCGTGTCAAGTAACCCGAATTTGCGGTTTTTAATGCCGTATCAGCAAGACCTTTACGAGCACCATGAGTTGAAATAAAATACTGTAATACATTTAGTCCTTCACGGAAATTCGCCGTGATAGGAGTCTCAATAATTGATCCATCAGGCTTGGCCATTAATCCTCGCATACCAGCAAGCTGACGAATCTGAGCAGCTGAACCCCGCGCACCTGAATCTGCCATCATATAAATGGAGTTGAAAGACTCTTGTCTAACTTTTTGGCCTTTAGAATCTTTTACTATCTCGGTAGATAGTTGAGTCATCATTGCTTTAGCAACTAAGTCATTTGTTCTAGACCAAATATCAACTACTTTATTATAACGTTCACCTTGAGTTACTAAACCTGATGAGTATTGTGCTTGTATCTTACTTACTTCTTCTTCAGCTTGGGCTACAATTTCCGCTTTATCTTTAGGAATCACAAGATCATCGATACCTATGGAAACGCCTGATTTTGTAGCGTAGTGAAAGCCCATATACATAAGTTGATCAGCAAAAATAACTGTAGCTTTTAAACCAACATTTCGATAACAAACGTTGATAAGCCCAGATATAGATTTTTTAGTCATCGCGCAGTTAACTACATCGAATGATAACCCTTTAGGTAACAGCTCTGATAAAAGTGCTCGCCCTACGGAAGTTTCTACCAATCTGATATTTTCTTTAAATCCACCATTGTCATCATCATGTAAAAATTCTTTGATTCTCACTTTAATTTTTGCATGTAATTCAACCAACTTACATTCATAAGCCCTGTGAATTTCATTCACATCAGTAAAAATCATTCCTTCCCCGCGAGCATTAATGCAGGTTCGGGTTAAATAATATAGTCCCAACACTACATCCTGCGAAGGAACGATAATAGGCTCCCCATTAGCTGGTGAAAGAATATTATTAGTAGACATCATTAAAGAACGAGCTTCCAACTGAGCCTCAAGAGACAAAGGGATGTGTACCGCCATTTGATCGCCGTCAAAGTCAGCATTATATGCTGTACAAACCAAAGGATGCAGTTGGATCGCTTTTCCTTCAATAAGTGTAGGTTCGAATGCTTGGATTCCTAATCTGTGCAAGGTAGGAGCACGGTTTAATAATACTGGATGCTCTCTAATGACTTGTTCTAAAATATCCCAAACAGCTGGATCTTCACGATCAACCATTTTTTTAGCAGCTTTGATAGTAGAAGCTAATCCCTGAAACTGTAGACGACTAAATATAAATGGCTTAAATAGCTCTAATGCCATTTTCTTTGGTAAACCACATTGATGAAGTCTTAGAGTAGGACCTACCACAATCACAGAACGACCTGAATAATCGACCCGCTTTCCTAAAAGATTTTGTCGGAAACGACCTTGCTTACCTTTAATCATATCCGCTAAAGATTTTAAAGGACGCTTATTAGAACCAGTTATTGCTCTTCCGCGTCGCCCGTTATCCAATAGAGCATCGACGGATTCTTGCAACATTCTCTTTTCATTACGAACAATAATGTCAGGTGCATTTAGATCCAACAATCGCTTCAAGCGGTTGTTTCTGTTGATCACACGTCGATATAAATCATTAAGATCAGATGTAGCAAATCTTCCACCATCTAAAGGTACTAATGGACGCAAATCAGGTGGTAAAACTGGCAATACAGTTAATACCATCCACTCCGGTTTATTTCCTGAAGAAATAAAAGCTTCCATTAATTTTAGACGCTTTGTGTATTTTTTAAGTTTAGCTTCGGAAGTAGTATTACCAATGTCCTCACGGATTTTAATAATTTCTGATTCTAAATCTAAAGCTTTAAGCAATTCCTGAACCGCATCCGCCCCCATACGAGCATCAAATTCATCACCATATTCTTCAATAGCATCATAATACGCTTCTTCAGAAAGTAACTGGCCGCGCTCTAGCTGGGTCATACCTGGATCAATTACTACATAAGCTTCAAAATATAAAACTCGTTCAATATCACGTAAGGTAATATCTAATAATAAACCAATTCTTGAGGGTAAAGAACGTAAAAACCAAATGTGTGCTATAGGACTGGCTAATTCGATATGCCCCATACGTTCACGACGTACTTTTGACAAAGTAACTTCAACACCGCATTTCTCACAGACAACTCCACGATGTTTTAGACGTTTATATTTGCCACATAAACACTCATAGTCTTTAACAGGGCCAAATATTTTTGCACAAAACAACCCGTCTCTTTCTGGTTTGAAAGTACGATAGTTTATAGTCTCTGGCTTCTTCACTTCACCATATGACCAAGAACGAATCATATCCGGAGATGCGAGACCAATACGAATCGCATCAAACTCTTCTAACTGTGTTTGCTGCTTTACTAGATTCAGTAAATCTCTCAAGGCTATTCCCCCTCATTGCAATCAGTTAATACAATGCAATCTTCGTATCCTTTATTGCTAGGATTACGAAGAATTGCAGTGTCTTAGCGCTATTCTCGCTGGAGTTACTATTGTTTATTCATATAAAACAAACAAGAATAACTATTATTTGTACGACTTACTCAAGATCAATGTTAATAGCTAATGACCGAATTTCTTTAATAAGTACATTAAATGCTTCAGGCATACTAGACTCCATATAATGATCGCTATTAACAATGTTTTTATACATCTTAGTACGACCACCTACATCATCCGATTTAACAGTTAGCATTTCTTGTAAAGTATATGCAGCTCCATAAGCTTCAAGTGCCCAAACTTCCATTTCACCAAATCTTTGACCACCGAATTGCGCTTTACCACCTAAAGGCTGCTGTGTGACTAGGCTATAAGAACCTGTAGAACGCGCATGCATTTTGTCATCTACTAAATGGTTAAGTTTCATCATATACATATAACCAACAGTAACTGGTCTTTCAAACATATCACCCGTACGCCCATTATAAAGACGTGTCTGTCCGTTCTCAGGCAAATCAGCTAGCTTTAGCATAGCTTTAATTTCTGCTTCGCTTGCACCGTCAAATACCGGGGTGGCCATTGGAACTCCACCACGAAGATTAAGGGCTAAACTTTGCAACTCGTCATCTGATAAACTTGATAAATTTTCTTTATGTGTTTCAGAGTTATATATAGAGCCTAGAAAGGTTCTTATATTTTTAATTGACTCCTGCGCATCCAGCATCTTCCCAATCTTAAGACCTAAGCCTTTAGCTGCCCAACCTAAGTGGGTCTCTAAAACCTGGCCTATATTCATACGAGAAGGAACACCAAGAGGGTTTAAAACAATATCAACAGGTGTACCATCTGCCATATAAGGCATATCTTCTACAGGAACAATAGTAGAAATTACTCCCTTATTACCATGACGCCCAGCCATTTTATCGCCTGGTTGTACACGACGTTTTACGGCCATATAAACTTTTACAATTTTTAGTACACCTGGTGCAAGATCATCACCCTGAGTAATCTTGTTTCGCTTAGCATCATATGCTTTCTCGAATTCAAGACGCTCTTGCTTCAGTTGATTCGCAGCAGCTTCTAATAATTTATTAGCACCTTCTTCGCGCAGATGGATTTCAAACCATTTCTCACGAGGAATTTCAAGTAAGTAAGGTTTAGCTAATTTTGTACCCTTCTTCAGTTTAGCGGGTCCACCTTCAGCAGTTTTATTAATTAATAACTTTTCTATACGCTGGAAAATATCATTTTCGCGAATACGCAATTCATCAGTTAAATCTTGTTTAGCTTTATCTAACTCACCTTTCTCAATATCTAGAATCCGGATATCTTTTTCAACGCCTTCACGAATAAACACCTGTACATCAATTACAGTGCCTTCCATTCCGGTTGGGACTCTTAAGGAAGTATCTTTAACATCTGATGCTTTCTCCCCGAAAATAGCGCGTAATAGTTTTTCTTCTGGAGTAAGTTGTGTTTCACCCTTAGGCGTAACTTTTCCAACCAAAATATCTCCAGATTTTACTTCTGCACCTATATAGACAATACCGCAATCATCTAATTTTGAGAGAGCACTCTCACCCACATTTGGTATATCAGATGTAATTTCTTCAACACCTAATTTTGTATCGCGAGCAACACAAGTTAATTCTTCAATGTGTATGCTAGTAAAGCGATCTTCCTGCACAACACGTTCTGAAATTAAAATTGAATCCTCGAAGTTGTATCCATTCCATGGCATAAACGCAACTAATAGATTTTGTCCTAATGCCAATTCACCTAAATCTGTTGACTGACCGTCCGCTAAAACATCACCGCGAGCTATCGCATCACCAATTTGAACTAACGGTTTTTGATTAATACAAGTATCTTGATTTGTCCGTGTGTATTTCGTTAGATTGTAAATGTCTACGCCCGTTTTACCGGATTCAGCTTCTATGTCATTCACACGAATTACAATACGAGAAGCATCAACGTAATCAACTATTCCACCACGTTTAGCAACTTCTGTTACGCCGGAATCTTTAGCAACTATACGCTCCATACCAGTTCCAACCAAAGGTTTCTCAGTTTTGAGAGTAGGAACCGCTTGTCGCTGCATGTTTGATCCCATTAATGCTCTATTAGCATCATCATGCTCTAAAAATGGAATTAATGCTGCCGCCACAGACACAATTTGCTTAGGCGAAACATCCATGAATTGGACACGATCAGGAGTAGTTAATGTAAATTCATCTTTGTGACGAACTTGCACTAATGCATCTGTCAATTTACCTTTTGCATCCGTAGTTGCGCTGGCTTGTGCAATAACGTAGTCGCCTTCTTCGATTGCTGAAAGAAAAATAACTTCTTCCGTTAAACGGCTATTAACAACTTTTCTATAAGGTGTTTCTAAAAAACCAAACGAGTTGGTACGCGCGTAGACTGCTAGTGAGTTAATCAACCCAATATTAGGACCTTCCGGCGTTTCGATAGGGCAAACTCTACCGTAATGAGTAGGGTGTACGTCGCGGACTTCAAAACTAGCTCTTTCACGAGTCAGACCACCAGGTCCAAGAGCAGAAACACGCCTTTTATGAGTTATTTCTGATAAAGGATTATTTTGATCCATAAACTGAGATAATTGACTGGAACCAAAAAATTCTCTAATAGCTGCAGTAATAGGTTTAGCATTGATTAAATCTTGAGGCATCAAGTTTTCAGATTCAGAGAGACTTAAACGTTCTTTAACAGCGCGCTCAACTCTTACTAATCCAACTCTAAATTGATTTTCAGTCATTTCTCCGACGCTACGTACTCGTCTATTACCTAGATGATCAATATCATCTACTACGCCATCACCATTTCGTATGCTAATTAAAGTCTTCATAACAGCAATGATGTCGTCTTTCGCTAATATGCCAGGGCCCGTTTCTTCTTTACGACCAACGCGGCGATTGAACTTCATGCGTCCAACATCAGATAAATCATAGCGATCAGAACTAAAAAATAAGTTTTTAAAGAGTGCTTCAGCTGCGTCTTTTGTAGGAGGCTCACCAGGACGCATCATGCGATAAATCTCTACTAAAGCTTCGAGCGGATTAGTAGTAGAATCGACACGTAATGTATCTGACATATAAGAGCCATGATCAATATCATTAATATAGAGGGTCTCAAAAGTTTTGATTTTTGCAATCAAAAAAGCTTTTAAAATATCATTAGTAATAATGTCATTAGCATTTGCAAGAATTTCGCCTGTATCTTTATTTATGACAGTTTTTGCTAAAACTTTACCTAGTAAATAATCAGAAGGCACATCTAAATTTTTAATTTTTGCTTTTTCTAATTGAGCAATATGTCGAACAGTAATACGGCGACCTTTTTCAACTATTACCTTGCCAGATTTTTTAATTTCAAATGGTGCAATTTCACCACGTAGACGTTCTGGAATAAGGTCAAGGATAAACTCGTCATTATTAATATGAAAAATATTATTTTCAAAAAATATACTTAAAATCTCTTCTACATTGAAATCCAGAGCTCTTAATAATATCGTTGCTGGAAGTTTGCGTCGACGATCAATACGAACAAAAATACAATCTTTTGGATCAAACTCAAAATCTAACCATGATCCACGATAAGGAATAATTCTTGCTGAAAATAATAGTTTACCTGATGAATGAGTCTTGCCACGATCGTGCTCAAAAAAGACACCTGGTGAACGATGTAACTGAGAAACTATTACTCTTTCTGTACCATTAATTACAAATGTACCATGGTTAGTCATTAAAGGAACTTCACCCATGTAGACTTCTTGCTCTTTTACATCTTTGATAACTTTGCTATCTTCACCCGACTCTTTATCATAATGAATCAAACGAACTTTAACACGCAAAGAAGCACCATACGTAAGACCACGCATTTTGCATTCTTTAACATCAAATACTGATTCGCCTAAGCGATAACTTACATATTCTAACTCAGCATTTCCTGAGAAACTAATAATAGGAAACACGGATTTAAAAGCTCCATGCAACCCATAAGGAGCAAGTTTTTCTGGTTCCACACCTGCCTGTAGAAACTTATAATATGACTCCAACTGTAGCTCGAGCAATGGAGGCGTTTCAATTGTACTAGGATGCTTACCAAAGTCTTTACGAATTCGCTTTTTCTCAGTGTATGAGTATATTGAACCCATATTAAAGTTACCTCTGCATGATTTATCGATAAAGCGTATTAAGGATGCCTGAAGCATTATCCATTGCAATGCGAATGGATAAAATAGAAAGGGCCGGAGATAAATATCGACCGGCCATAACTAAATTAGCTAAACATTGTACATAACTTGGAGGCTGTTACTTAATTTCAACAGTTGCCCCAGCTTCTTCCAATTGCTTCTTAATTTCTTCCGCTTGAACCTTGTTAACACCTTCTTTAACAGCAGCAGGCACGGATTCAACTAAATCTTTAGCTTCTTTTAAGCCCAAACCAGTAATAGTACGGATAGCTTTAATTACATTAATTTTGTTATCGCCAAATTTTGTCATCATGACATTAAATTCAGTTTTTTCTTCTACAGCAGACGCAGGGCCAGCAGCAGGAGCTGCTGCAACCGCAACAGCGGCAGAAACACCAAACTTATCTTCCATAGATTTAATTAATTCAACAACATCCATAACGCTCATATCTGAAATTGCTTGCAATATATCTTCTTTAGTTACGGCCATGATTCTCATCACTCCAAATATCAATTAAATATTAAATTTACACAGCAACGTGTTACTTCGTATCACGGATTGCTGCTATCGTACGTACTAATTTAGCGTGAGGTTCAGAAAGCGTGCGCACAAACTTCGTTATAGGCGCAAGCATTACTGACATCAGTTGTGAGATTGCTTCATCACGTGTTGGCAAGTTAGCCAAAGCAGCTAAATCCGTTGCTGGAAGTAATTTTCCATCAATAGATAACGCTCTAACTTTTAGCTTTTCACATGTTTTAGCAAAATCTCTTATTAAACGTGCCGCAGCACTTGGTTCTTCTTTTGAAAAAGCCAATACTAACGGCCCAACTAATGCTGATTGCATACAAGCAAAATCTGTTCCCTCAAAAGCTCTACTCGCTAAAGTATTGCGTATAACACGCATATATACACCAGCTTCTCGTGCAGACTTACGTAAACTTGTAAGTTGGGCAACTGTTAAACCACAATAATCTGCAGCAACAACAGATGTAGCATGTTTTGCAATCTGAGCTACCTCAGCAACTATGGCTTTTTTATCTTCTAATCTCAGAGTCATTAACCCCTCCTTAAGCCGTCTTAAGTCACATCTATTTGTGAAATAAGAGTGATATTGTTAAGTTAAAAACAATATCTACTGACGAACAGCAATACCGTTAGTGGTATTACCGTCTGCGTAGGCAAGTTTATTTGCATTGATTATGCTATATGCAAAAAAAACTTATTAAGCAAAAGCGCCTACGGTCTTTGACGAGTATGGAATAAATATATTGAAAATTATCAAAATACTTAAACCACCCACAAAGTCGTTTCCTCATAATTTCAACCAAAAAAAGAAATTATGAGACCCTAAAGTTATATAGAAATATTTGAAATATCGATCGTTAATCCTGGACCCATAGTTGTAGACAGTGATATTTTCCTAAAATAAACACCTTTTGCACTATTCGGCTTAGCTTTTTTCAAGGCCGCTAAAATAGCTTCTAAATTTTGAGCTAAATCAGAAACAGAAAAATCAATTTTACCTATAGTACAGTGGACTACACCACCTTTATCTGTACGATATTTTACCTGTCCAGCTTTCGCATTTTTTACTGCAGTAGCAATATCGGCAGTTACTGTGCCATCTTTCGGATTAGGCATTAAACCTCTAGGACCTAACACTTGCCCTAGTTGACCCACTACACGCATTGCATCCGGGGTAGCAATAACAATATCAAAATCCATTTCACCGGCCTTAACTTTCTCAGCTAGATCTTCTAGCCCTACAATATCGGCACCTGCTTTAGTAGCAGCATCTACATTTCCTGCCGTTGTAAAGACAGCGACGCGAATATCTCGACCTGTACCATTTGGTAAAACTACTGAACCTCGTACTGCTTGATCCGATTTGCGAGGATCTACACCTAAATTTATGCTTACATCAACACTTTCACGAAACTTTGCAGCAGGAAGCTCTTGTAAAAGAGCAAATGCTTCTTGAGCAGTATAAATTTTATTGGGTGTTACTTTTTCATGAATAGCACGTTTACGCTTAGATAATGTTGGCATAATTATTCTCCCTCTACTTCTATGCCCATGCTTCGAGCGCTACCTGCGATTGATCGCATAGCAGATTCTAAACTGGCTGCATTTAAATCAGGCATTTTAGCACGTGCAACATCTTCTAATTGTTTGCGTGTGATTTTGCCTACTTTATTAACATTTGGCACACTGCTACCTTTCTCAATACCAGCAGCTTCTTTTACTAGATATGAAGCTGGTGGCATTTTGATGATAAATGTAAAGCTTCTGTCTTCGAATACTGTAATTTCTACTGGAAGCGGTTTTCCTTGCCTATCAGGAGTTTGCGTTTGAGCATTAAATGTTTTACAGAATTCCATAATATTAACACCATGTTGACCTAAAGCAGGCCCCACAGGTGGGCTTGGATTTGCAACTCCGCCTTTTACTTGCAACTTAATTAAGGCTTTTACTTTTTTCGCCATGACATCACTCCTCGTTTGGGTAATAACGCTTGTAGAAACAAGCTTCCCTTATTGCTAAATTATTAATTAACCTTTTTCTACTTGATCAAACTGTAACTCTACCGGTGTAGAACGTCCAAAAATAAGAACTGCTACTCTTAACCGGTTTTTTTCGTAATTAACTTCTTCTACTACACCATTAAAATCTGCAAAAGGTCCATCAATTACTCGAACTACTTCGCCCATTTCAAATAAGACTTTTGGTTTAGGTTTGTCAGTACTATCTTGCATGCGCTGTAATATTACATTCGCTTCTTTGGGACTAATAGGAGCTGGTTTATCACTTGTTCCGCCTATAAACCCTAGTACCTTTGGTATGGATCTAACTAAGTGCCATGTTTGATCTTCCATATCCATTTCTACTAGAACATAGCCAGGAAAAAATTTACGTTCACTTTTACGCTTTTGACCTGCTTTAAGCTCAACTACTTCTTCGGTAGGAACTAATATTTGACCAAATTTTTCTTCTAAGCCTTCAAGAACAATTCGCTCTGTTAATGCTTGCTTAACAAAGTTTTCATAGCCAGAGTATGCGTGAACTACATACCAACGTTTAGTTTGGGGCACTTGATCTGTCATGCTCTATCCTCTCTGCCCAGTAAGCCAGCCAATGAGCCACATTAACATCCCGTCTATACCCCATAACATCAATGCTAATACAATCACCATTGCGGCTATCACAAGCGTTGTTTGCATTGTTTCTTGACGAGTAGGCCACACTACTTTGCGTAATTCGGTCCGTGACTCATAAGCAAAACTTATAAATTGTTTGCCACGAGCTGTTTGAGTTGCGATAAACAATACTACTCCAAGCAAAAGCAATCCAGCCAATAAACGTAATGGCCAGGGTTGTTGAATATAGTAATAATTCGCTACCAATCCTATTACAATAAATGAGGCTATTCCTAACCATTTTAGCCATTCAAGTTTGCGTTCAATTGGGTTTTCCATTCTTGACACCGTCATTTGTCCAGCCTTAGATCATTCTTAGTGCATTTCACCATTGCCTGCCTTTCACTCTGGCAGGCCAGGAGGGACTCGAACCCCCAACCTTCGGTTTTGGAGACCG
>DHXK01000193.1 GCA_002413665.1 Legionellales bacterium UBA5158
TGTACATTCCTCGGAATACCCAGAATGGAAAAGCGAAGTGTTGAGAAAATTTAAAATTGATACGAAATATAGTCCTCAAGAAATCTTTGATCAAATGCAAAAGATTGAGGACAGGTATTTTATGAATACCTTGCTTAATCCTACTCGCGATAGCACAGCAGCAATAAATGCACTGAAAAACTATTTTATCATAGAATCTAAACGTGAAAGAAAAAACGGCGAGGATGTAAGATATTACTATATTAAAGGAACAAATCCGTTGGGGCTAGTTATAAAAGACAAAAGGCAAAATGATAATTTTGTATTTGAATCAGATGGCCCCATAAGACGGCCCTCAAATCCACCACCTAAATTAAAAAAAAATTAAACACATTTTAACTAAAACAATACAATGCCTGGTAATAATAGTACCGGGCATTTTTTTTGATATATTATGGAAAACATTAGAATTATCAATTATAATCAAATGGTATACAAGGCCTTTAAAGATATATTAAAAGTGGCCAGAGAAATTATCGCACACTGCAAAGAAGAGCCATTAAGACAACTATTAATTCGCTCAAATAAAGAACCCATAAAAGCGGGAGCAATCATCCACGAATTTTTGGCAACTATATATCAGTTTACACCAATCTTATATATCGGCGTTTTGAATTGTAGCTACTTCGAAATGAGGGTACACACCAATACGAAGATCAAATTTATAGTTATATTTTTTGTGGGTGCCTACGCTTCTATATATAAATTCCCCCAACAGGTATATATAACATTTCCCCTTTTTTACATAGGTAATATAAATAATGGGCGTGTCTTCTTTTCCATAGAAAGTAATTGGACTAAGCATCCCGTTAGTAATATAAGCCCCCGTTTCATGTTGGTTTACTTTCAGATTGGTAAAATCACTAAAATTGGGTTCATTACTATAAATAAAGGCCGTCTTTGCAGAAATTATTTGTGCTGGTTGTTTACCTGTATTTATAAGGTTGCATTTAACCGTAATATTATATTTATTAGAAGACGTGTCAACATTTATATCAGAAACCTGTATAAAGGGCCTATTTTCAATGTCAAACTCTTTTTGGGTTTCTTTAAGAGAACTATCTTGCAAAGTCAAAGATTTGTTTGCTCTGTCAAAGGCAAGCTGGCTACTTTTCCTATTATCATCAATAGCTTTTTGTTGTTTTATAAGGGAGGCCAAATCATATTTATTGGTTGCCTCTAAGGTCTTTTGCGCTATTTTTGCGGAATTATCGGCAGCTAAAGCCGATATGTTTGCAGTTTTAGAATCTTCAGAAGCTATACTATAAAGACGATAGGTAAAATAGGCAAGAATAGCCGCAACTATTACCGAAAAGAGGGCTATTTTATCAGCAATTGCCCACTTCTCTTTGTTAACAATTACGACACTTTCAGGGATATCATGACCATTAGCCGCTTGTTGATTTGGGGATATGCCATGTTCTGCATTTGGCAGATTATTTCCACGTTTGTAAGCAGAATACTGACGATAAAATTGGGTTGGTGGGTTGCTTCTTTGATTGTATCTCTTTGGCTTTGTCATTATTGTATAATAAGGTCATTCTAAATGTACCTTTTATTATCAAAATGACAATTATTTTTCTTCTTTATTCGGTTTAAAGGCGTTCTTCATTCCAATGCTACACATACAATCTCGCCAAGCTTCATTCCATTTAATAAGCCTTTCAGGCACATTAAACTCCATTGCTGGCCCAATACTCACCCAGGAGTAGTCATCCCCTTACACGCCCTTTACTATGCCTACCCTGGGCCTTCTCGATGCAGCAGCTTGTCATGCTTGTTGTAGTAGCAAAGTCATTCATCACATTCGCTTTCTCTGTCTTTATAATACTTTCACTTATGCTTCGCCTCACTTGGTTTAGCAACCAGGTGAAGCTTGCAATGCTCAAGATTAATAAAGCCAACCGCTCATATTGTTAGGCTCGCCTGCTTCCACGCAAAAGGCTGCACAACTGTCACAACTTTTGACACCCAACACACAGCCAGCAATTCAAAAGTTCCGCCAGTTGCTTGTAAATCATTCTAAGCAGCCACCTTTCAGGTGTTCTCTGCTTAGACCTTTTGCTTAACTCGCAGGTAGGCTCGCTAAAAATTATTGTTTTGCTTTATTATACGACATAGTAAGTATATTAGTAAAGTCCTTCCAGCCAATTAAAATGAAGATAATAGAAAACGCTTTTGATAGCTACAATGGATATGTGTTGTATTGTCAGACAGAGAAGAGTTCAGCACCAATTGGTATTATATCACACGATTTTAGACGAAAGGCTATTGTTTCTGAAATTCCTAGTTTTTTAAAATATTGTATAATTCAAATTGAAGATAAAAGATTTTATCAACATAATGGCATTGATTACAGGAGTATAGTTAGAGCATTCATTGAAAATATAAAGGCAAATAAAGTCGGGAATTACACTTTATGAATTAGCATCATATTATTATAACTTTTTTTATACGCCCCTTAAATCAAGTACAGTAATTGAATGTAGGGATATTTTAAATAATATAGCTAAAACACGTTTAAATATAAATGTTAAGAACATATTTTTAAAAACAGGAACAACTAATGACAATAAAGAAAGATATGCAATTTTGGGCAATGAAAAACGAGTCTTTGCTATTTTAAGGGGAGAAAACCCTATAAATGACAAAACCAAGGAAGGGAATTTTATTAGTTCAATAAAGGGTTTTACAAAAAAGTTTTTAGAAAAAGATAATACATACAAATGGAACAGATAGTCGACTCAATAAAAGGAATTGATAAAAATGTATTAGGAATTCTGATCACTAGTTTAATAGCGTTCATTTCATGGATCGTTAAGGGTTTAGTGGAAATACCTCTTAATAATTCTAAAGAAACCTTTTTTAAGTATTTTGAAAAAAGGATTGAATTATTGGCTGATTTGAAAGTAAGATTATCAATTATTGCATATTTTCCAAAAGAGGAAAGTAAAAAGTACAAAGAACAAATCCAGGAAATTTTGCTGAAAGACGGGAGAGCCGCTTATTTAAACAGTCAAACACTTGAAAATGTTCTTAAGATATCCATAAGTCCTCAAACAGATGAAAGCATTCTTTTAAAAACAATAGATGAAATAAATAGTGATTTATCTTCGCAAATCAGTAAGGTTGAACAGTCAAACAGTTTTTTGTAGACGGAAAGAAGGAATA
>DHXK01000202.1:0-10207 GCA_002413665.1 Legionellales bacterium UBA5158
CACACTTTAGCTGACACGCCCTTAACTGAACAAATGAACAAGTTTTGATAGGTAAATTATGCTGGACACTAATCGACGAAAAATTTTGCAAGCCGACTAATTGGTTATTTATCACAATCTGAAAACTACTATTTCTTCCTAAAGGGAGTATGCAATTTATTTGCTCGGGTAGAATTATTACTGAGTATAGTTTATTTGTGTTAATCAAGAGAATATCATTCTGTGTTCGAAATAATTTTTTCTTAATGTTGACTAAATCGTAAGTCGAAAAATTGTCTTTTAATTCGATAATATGTAAAAAAATATTTTCTTTCATAACCCCAGAGTAACTTACATATTGAGGGTGTAAATCATTAAAAAATTGAATTTGAGCAACAATTTTTTTACCAGAATTTAAATTAAAATCGATAACTTGATTGTTTTGCCCTTCGGCTAATATTAATAATGGCATACAATTTCCTAGTCATTAAGATTTAACTTAATTATAGGTGATGATTATAAGTAATGTGAGTTAGAAAAATAAATTTTTAAGCAATTGAGTCTATTGACGATCTTATCAGAGCTACGTAAACAAAAAAGGTAGCATTAAAAACTAGTACAAAACATTTAATTTAATCCATAGAGCCTGCGTTTAAACTTCAGTACTTCGCTAGAGCATTTGAGCCTACGTGTAGGGGCTCTTTTAAGGAAAGGCTACCAGCACGCTTAGGCTGCTCCTTACACTCAAAGCTTTAAGTAAAAGGTTAACCTTGCTTAGTCGGAGGATGGGGTAATTTCGTCTCATCAATTCCCAGCTCTAATAAACATTTATAGATTTCATCAAGAATATTATTATTTTGTTGATCATCAGCACTAAGCATATTTTCCTCTTCAGCAACACTCAACTCTCTTTCATCATATGCCCAACGTTCCAGAATATCGATTTTTTGCGATTTTGTGATTGTTTCATCAGTGAGTATATCGCGTGGGTTTTTATAAACACTTCCTGGATTGAGTTTCGCCATTTCTTTATCAGTCATAAGTCTTTCCCTAATGATGTTGTCCTTTAATTATTATATTAACAAAAATACTAGACTTAAATGCAAAAAAATGTGGAATGTTAAATAGGTAGGCTACGATTTAAACTTTCCCTCGTAAAATAAAATACTAGAATATCAATTTTGTTCAAAATTAATGACACCAAGAAACCCACTGTCGCAAAATTTTACGTTTCATCTAAGCTAACTGTTATCCCTTTTCTTATTGTTCCCGTCTTCGTTCGCTATAACAACTTTATTTTTACCCGTATTTTTTGCTTCATACAGAGCTTTATCAGCAGATGCTACCAGTGAATCAAGAGTCAAACCGTTTTGAGGATATCGTGCAATGCCTATAGAAATAGTCATTTTTTTTATTTTATATTCATAACAATCTATTTGTAAGTTTTCTACCGCTAAGCGAAGATTGTTAGCTTTTTTATAAATAGCATCCAACTGCATATCTTTAAAATATAATAAAAACTCTTCACCACCCCACCTACAAGCAATATCGCTCTTACGGACATATTCAAGAAATAATTGACTTAACTTTTTAAGTACTAGATCTCCAGTTCCATGACCAAAACTATCATTTATTTTTTTAAAATAATCAATATCCATTAAAAGAATTCCAAAACTAGAATCAATACGTTTAGCATTCGATATTTCTTGCTTTATCGACTCCTCCAAATAACGTCGATTATATAAACCCGTTAACGGGTCATGCACAGAGAGTTGGCGTAAATTTTCACGCAACTGTAGACTGACGAAACTTAAAGCTAATTGATCCGCCATTAGTTGCATTAAACTAGAGGTTGACCACGTTAAAAAGTCAGCCTGATCTTTAGGAGCCTCTATATGCAATAGACCTAGAGTTTGAAAGCTTGATTGTATGGGAATACAAATATAAGCTGGTAGCAAGCTGTCTGTAGATTGCATATGTTTGCATCTCAAATCCACATCCGGGTCAATGACTCGATAGGCTTTTTTCTGTCGTAGAGCCCTACAATCTTCTATATTTACGTAAAATTTATCATGACCCAAACTATATCCCCAATCGATAACGCTTTCTAATTGAGATGAGTTATTACCTGCAATATACAAAATTCCTCTTGTTATTTTTAATGCTTGCTGACAATAAAGTTTTATAGGCTCATATGTTTCTTCGATTGTTGAGCAAGCTTGCAAGTTGTTACTTAATTCATTCAGCAATAAAATTTCATAGTTACTGCGCTCAAGATCCTTCGTATATTTTGCGAGTTGCTGTTCGCTGTTTTTACGTTCAGTAAGATTTTGGACTATGCCTACAAACCCTATTTTCTTTCCCGCATCAGAATAAAGCACTGTAGCCACTAACAACCCTGGGAAAGTTGACCCGTCTTTGCGTATAAATGTCCACTCATGTGTTTCACCACCTTGGAAAAGAGCTTTAGAGATAAAAACTTCAAAGCCAGGTAATATTAATTTACCTAACTCTTCGCTTAATTCTTTAGCACGATTTTCAACATCTTTATGATCGTGCCAAATCACGGGTGTTAGCTTATTTACAACTTCAGTTTCTTTATACCCAAGAGCCTGCTGAGCATAACGGTTAAATAAAATAACTTTCCCGTGTTCATCAGTTGCTATAATTAAATAAGCAGCGCTATTTAATATAGCGTTATTCAGTTGTTGTGTAATCGATAATTGTTTAGAACTATATTGCCACTTCAATATAAAAAATACGGCTATCCCTGCCAAAACAGTTATCAATAAACCTACCCACAAAACTATCCATGGCGTGGATGTATTTTTTTCTGCGAGCATAGATATAGAGGGGTTAATAGTAATAATCCATATCTGATTATTAATAATAATTGAAGCATTTTTTTGCCAATTTAATATCTGAGCGTTATCTTGAACCGCTACTGGCCTAATATTTGAAAATAACAGCTTGTTTTCCGAATGAACAGATACAAAAAATGTTTCTTCCATATGCAAAAACGATAATAGGTAATTAAAAAATCCTGGGATATCAACTTCTGCAACTAAAAAGCCTTTATCATGATCATCACTAATAATAGGTTTTATGTAAAAAAATAATTTATCGTTGTTTGGTACAGGAATAAAAATATCTTCCGCTACTTGTAAATCTTGTATAGAGGATATTTTTTCGATTTTGTTTGCAACAGCAGGATCTGATTTTAACTCATAATACAAAAGTTTTTCATGGCCCTGATAGGGAACTAGCCATTGTATTTGTGTTGCTGGATTAGCCCACCCAAGCATACCTAGAAAAGAAAAATCTTTAAGATATTTTTGTGCATCATGTTTCAATAACTCTTTCGCAGATCCTTTGGAATCGCTCCAACGTTCACTCATACGTTCCAATGATGAATAGAAGTTATCTAACTGTGCTTTTGTGATAGAAGCAAAGTTATTTGCTTTTTCTTGCAGAGTATTTTCAAACGAAATATTTTCTTTGCTGTAGATAGCAAGTGAGAGTGAAATCGTGATAATGATCCCACCAGAAACTACTGCCATAGGTGCGAAAAATAAACGATTAACTTCTTTGTTCCAAATTTTAACTAATATACTGACACTTAACAGGACGATACAAAGAGCTGTATGGACTGCCATAATAGTAAAATTTCCCCAAGTATAAGCTGTTTCCAGATTATTGCTGTAACCTATCAAAAGAGTCATGCCTAGTGACAAAGCAGCAACACCTAGCAATGTAATGGTAAGCATTGTGTAATGACTCAGTACACCTATAGACCCTCTGTGTAATAGAAATAACGCACAACCTATCATTAATAAAGCAAGAGCTGTATTAGGAGCCATTCTCTCTAAATGAGAAGTATCGGTTTGTATAACTGGATGAATAAATAAGGTATCAATGCCTAAATTTATTTTAAAAAGATATTCTGAAAGGGTGAGCAATAAAAAAAATATCATACTAGCAGATAACACTAAGCTCAACTTGCGAGAATGCACATCCACTGCCTGTAAAACAAAACTCCATAATAAAATAACTAACGCAGCATTAAACTGCATAGGAGCAAATGTTGGAGACATTTGAACTAACATTGGAATATGCAACACCCATCCTGCCATCACTAGTAATGCAGTGAATCCGGTAAAGATTGTGATTAATAGCAAGAAGTATGAGCCATATAGCTTCATCTAATCACCTTAAAAATTATATTTAGAAGGAGTTCATTTAATTATAGTAGGTTTTTAAGATTTTAACATTTTAGTGATTAATTAGGAAAAACCTCATTCCCTCGCAGGGGGTAACCTATTTAAAATCAAGCAGATACCGATAAACTCTAAATAGATTCTCGCTTACGCGGGAACGACAGGATTGAAAGAAACTATGCAGGTATAACAGTAATAGCTCCAGCGAGCCCATTTGCAATAACTTGTGGATCATACATAGCACTCGCCAAAATTGCGGGTGAAACATATTTCCCAACATTAACAGCCTTTATGCGATACACAATTTCTTTGACATCAGGTACCGCATTCGTAAAAAATACCACACGGTCTTCACGTACATCTGCATAATCAATATTGTCAGATATGATGACTGAATCACGCACCACATCAAAACCACCCGGAAGTAGATCGACAATAGCGATATGACTAAAGTAATGATTATCTAATGCACGCAGCTTGATGTGCACTTCCATCTCGTTACCTACCTGTACACTAGTCATCACGTTTCCTGAGGCATCAGTATACTCTCTGTCAACTTCAAGACCCTTCTTCACAATCTTCTCTGTTGGATGTTTATCAAAACCAGCTTGCGTCACTTGATAGAAAAAGCCTGATTTATTTGGGCCGCTAAAGTTAACTTTTTTAACCAAATCATCCAAACTGACTTTTTGATAAATTGAATCTATCTGCGTCAGTGATTTTTCTTTTCCATAAGCAAGGGTAGCTGTCATGGAATAACCTTGACTCGCTGGAACAGAGTACGCTTCTGCGTAAGCTGACAAAGCAAGACTAGTATAACCCGACAAGATTGTACTTATTTCACTGTTATTTAACGCATTTACTAAAGGCATTAGCACACTATCATTCAGCTGCGGCAAACGATCAGGAAAGTGTCGCGCAATCAAATACAGATACTGGGCATCAGCGACATTCTTGTCATAGAAATCCGTGTCACCATCTTTTTGCTCTTGCTGCGGCTTATAGTATTCAATAAACCGATTTGCATCTTTCTCACTTTTCAATAATTGATAAGTTGATGCAATATAAGCGCTTATAATATCGTTGTGCCACGCTAGTGTTTTATCCTGATCTAAATAAATTTGTAAATTTGTTAAATAATTTGTAGTCACCATTTCATTACGCGTTAACACATAAATTGCATAAGCTTGCACACGAGCTTGCGTTAAGCTGGTGGGCGTTTCAAGAGCGAGATCTTTAAGATAGCCCAGACCTGAACGCAACATTTCAATAGGAACGTCATAGCCTGCTGCTTTCGCATCGGTTAAAAAATGCAATGCATAGACAGATGCAAATGAGTTACTTGCATTCGCAGCGATTCCAGGCCAATAACTAAAACCACCACTAGACATTTGTCGTTGCGCTAAAGTTTGAATAAACGTTGAAATTTTGTCTGTCACTACACGAGCATCCGTAGCAAACCACGGCTGCTTGGCTAAGGCTAAAAGTGGCAATACTTTACTGGTTAATTGCTCAGTACAACCAAAAGGATAGTTATCCAAATAACGATTTAACCCTGCAACCAATATCAGTGGATTAGATGAAATGACAGCCTCTACCGATCGATATTCAGGATAAAGTACACGATCAATGTCAACTGACTGATGACCACTAGCATGATATCCGCTGGTCAATGTCGTTGAATAAGCCGTTGCAGGTCGCACACTTAGAGTAGAGTTAATTTGACTAGACTTACCTAAACTGTCCGCGATAAAACTTAATGTCGCAGATCCCAGCAAGGATTTTGCGCGCAACTTAAAGTGTACCGATTGCTCTTTGCCTTCACTAATTTTTAATTCTTGCTTGGCATCCCCGATCAACTCTAACGCGGGTGATGTTATAAATTGCACTGTGACTAACGCATTTTCTCCAGAATCTTTAACGTTATTAGCAACACTTGCAGTCACCTCAAATTCATCTCCCGGCGCCACAAAAGTAGGAACATTAGGTGTTATCACAAAATTACCACGAACTTCCGCTGTTTTTGTCATTGCTCCTACAGCATCAGTTGCTACAGCCACTGCCATCACACGTAGTGAGCCATTAAAATAATCCGGCACGTGATACACCAATTGTTTGCTAGCGCTATCGACATCAATAATCCCAGACCAGAATACAACCGGCAAATCTGTTTTACGTTTAAATGGATTTAAAGTTTTTAATGCTGACGCCTCTCCCCCATCTCCACCCACTGCAGAAAGTTCTCGATCTTGCACAAACTTAGGCAAAATCTGATCCAAGGTTTGCAGCGTACTCACTTCGAGCGCACGCTTTTGAAAAAAGAAACTTAATGGGTCTGGAGTCTTATATCCTGCTGCTTGTAAAATACCTTCATCAACAGCATAAACAATAATTTCACCCGGCTTATCACTCTTATACGTTATGATAAGATCCTCACCAGGACGTGCTAATGCAGGAACATCTAAATCAATATTCATCGCACGATCAGCATGATTCACCATAAAGGGAACGATACCGTAACTCAATGGACTTACAAAAATTTCATCTGAGTTCCAATCACGCACAAAAGCGACATTCACATAACCATTACCTTTAAAATCTTTTGGAATATGGATTTTTTGTATTGAGCTAGTGGTACTCGCTGTGAACCACTGCTGCGCATAAACTTTATCACGCTCAATCGTAATCAAACCGGCACCTACATAAGGTGCTGTGATTTGCATTTCAATATCTGTATCTGGCATAAACTCATTTTTATCTAATTTAATAGTGAGCTCTGCATTTTTTGGCAAGGGTTGCTGAGCGCTACCGACTACACTAAATTTTAAACGGCTAAGCTCACTATTTTGTTTATCAAGAACTACAACAGCATAATCACCTACTTGCTGTGTCGCCAAAACATAATCAACACCTAGCTCTGCTATGCTAAACTCATGCGTATCGACTACCGAGGTTTGCATTAATGACTGATATTGATATGTGCCATCCGTTTTTTTCACCAGCGTTGTCACAGGTCGCAATGACTGTAATTGAATTTTCAAATCTGTAACGGCTTGCTGTTTCAGATCTGAATTCACAGCGATAAAATGAACTTGATGCTGACTGTTTTGCTTGAGGTAACTTAAATCACCATCTGTTTTATATCCAATGAGATAATCTAAAGGGCTCACTAAAATGTGTGTTTGCGTTGTCACACTGCGACCGCTATCCGCTTCAAAACCTTCTGCAAAAAATGTTAGCTGATAGGTTGCTTTTTCAAAACGATCGAGCTTCAAATCAAATTGCGCCTGACCGTTATCATTCGTATGCACATCCGCCAATGTATCCGTAAAAACCTTAGGTGGCTTCAGAGGATCTAATAATGGATCACTAAAAATATAATTTGGAAATTGTGTAAATTTTACTAATTCCGGCGTCAACAATACTTTCGCGCCCACCCTACGATCAGTCGCTGGTGCACCATATAAATTCCACAGACCTACATTCGCGGTTAAATTTGCGGGCTGTACCCAGCCTTGCACCTTCTCTGTTGATAAGTGTGCTGTGATACGCATAGTATCCGGTAAAAATTCAGCAACCCGTACCAACGTTGATCCCAACAAATTACTGGGATGTTTGTCTTTTACGATAAACAAATTAATCGTGTACTGCCCAGTGGGTGATGAATCAGTTGTCATAAAATCTAATGACAAATAACCTGATGGGTCTAACGTGAATTTTTGATCTTTCACTGTCATGCCCCGTGGATCTGTAACGGTAGCTTCCAGAGGCAAACCTGCGGGTTGTGGCTGCACATACGCCTGCTTCACTATCATCGCCACATGCACAGTATCACCAGGGCGATAAATGCCTCGATCAGAAAAAACATAGGCACTTAAGGTTTGCAATTCTTCGCCATTATTATAAACACCACCTATATCAAAACGAGAAAAATTCAACTGTCTTTCGAAATTGTTAAATGGCATAAATGCGACATCATTATTTAATTGTGCCAGATACACCGTTGGTTCACGTTCGTCAATAAAGTCCTTTAAAGTAGGGAAATTCACGTGTCCATCTGCATCGGTAGTGCGAGTTAAAATGGGCAAACCATTTTTACCTAAAACAGAAATAACTGCATTCGCGACTGGCTTTCCTAGTGTAATGGATTCTACAAAGACATCATGACTTCCATCACTATTATCTTTAACCAATAACCCCATGTCAGTAATTAAAATCAAGCGACTGGATTTTACATTTAGTTCTTTTTTTTGACTTTCATCCCAACCCATTGCTTGAAGAAAAAATAAACCTTGTGGCCCACCTGTATTGGCTTTGGCTGATAAATATTTTCCTAAATCTAATGCGGTATATTGTTCTTTTGCTAAATCTGATGCATCAAACTGCTGCATCTCAGAAAATATTTCGCTGATGTTTTCTTGATTGAAATTCGGATTGATAAAACGTGGATTATTAAAATCACCACGAGTTTGTGTAATTAATTGATTAACATCGCCTGGCAAAACACGAGCTATTTTAAATTTTACGCTGGGCACGCCTCGAATGATCACAGATAATTTCTTTTCGCCATTCAACGCGAGTAAAGCACCTTTATGTAAAAAACCAATTTCTTTAGGATATTCAGGTACTTTAATAACAGCTTCATAATTCTTGCTTAATGCAAAATTACCGAATCCTTTCACGCCTTGATCCAGTTTCAAATAAATATAACGAGGTGTTTCAGCTTTAAATTTATAGCTATGTAAAGTTGCATTTTCGCGATCAGCAGGAATCGCAGTTAAATCCAAAGCAGTGGATAAAGCTAAAATGGCGGGTGTCACTTCACCCGGATTTTTCCACTCATAATCTTTCTTTGCATCCTCAGCGATAGTGACGGGATAGTCACTTGGCAATAAATACACATGTAGAGACTTATTCAATGCAGCGTCTGTCACGCCAAATGTAGTCTCCAGCGTGAGCACTTGCTCAGGCCTGTCTTTTTCATTTCTAACAATGGATGCGCCTGTCGCAGTGACTTTAAAATAGTTGGTAGCATCTGGAATGAGGACTTTTTGCGACACGGGCGATAATGTTTCTGACGATCCCACGCTGGCTTTAACACCTTTATCAATTGTTAAATCAACAAAACGTGCAACGTCACCTATGGGTAATGATTCTGAATGTAGATAAGCTTCTCGTTTACATTCATCATAATGAATCGTAAATTTATAATGCTCTGTCTTCATGTTTTTTAATGCTTGTTGCATTAATGTGATTTTATTCTCTAAACTCACAGTATCAACAGGATAATTAAAACTAATTGTTGCAACCACTTGTCTTAACTGCGCATCAATTGGATCTTGATAAAACTTAATGTCAGGAATCGTAACTTGAAATCCTTGCGTTGAAAATTGATAGTCCATGCTTTTTAATTTAGCGGTATTCGTAAAAAATTGTTTGTTGAAATGAACAGAATAATTTTGTCCTGCTGGCCAATCTTCTGCTGGCGTAAACACAAGATGACTATCAGTTTGCCATGTCCATTTACCAGCCTTCGCTGGCGTTAATCTAATTTCGTCAGTGACATCTTTGCCCACTTTTTTGAGAGGTGCTACTGACTGAGTTGAGAAGGCATCGCCCTGCTCTATACCAAAATCAATAGCCACAACGTCGGGGGTAGCGTTTTTAGTATTAGGGGTAATTTGTGGTGCGATAATATGTGCCGTGATAAGTACAGGCTGAGGACGATGCTGATACCAATAAGATCCAGAAAACAAGATAGCCAGAACGGCTAATATCCCAAACACGAAACGCCAACATTGTCCTGGGCGAGCTGTGCATCGATTACGTAATGACTCCAACCACTGTGGTCCACTCCAAGAGACTATGCCAAATATTCCAATAAAAAGAGTTTTAAATTTTGCAACTATCTGAGAAAACAAGCCTTTTGGCATAAATGATTCCACTGTTATTAATTTTTTTTATAACTCGTCGTTCTCATATAAACCGAGCCGCGACCGTGAGGGAGTGAT
>DHXK01000202.1:10407-11224 GCA_002413665.1 Legionellales bacterium UBA5158
GTGACGCTTCCTGACGGGCGCGGCTCGGTTTGCAAACCTAGCATAGTCTATACAATTTTTTGTCATAACAACTAAAAATAGATGGATTAAGAGTCAATAAACGCGTCTAATCCCTATTTTATATATCGCGCCAGATTACTTACCATGAAAATCAATTTCAAGCGCGCTAGCTTAACTCTACTTTTAGTCCTTGTCAGCGCATGGATGATATTATATTTTTCACCGAAACCCGCATTACTAGAAAATGAAAGCTTTTCGACGGCAATCTATGATGAGCATCACCAGTTACTACGTCTAACCTTAAGCCGTGATGACAAATATAGGCTTTTTACACCTCTCATTAAAATGGACGCAAACTTAATAGCGGCAACGTTATTGCAAGAAGACCAATACTTTCGCTCACACCTGGGCGTGAATCCTATCGCTATGCTAAAAGCGGCTAGTCAGACCTATCTACACCATGGAAGACGCTTTGGAGCTTCTACAATTACCATGCAATTAGCACGTATTCGTTTTGGCCTACACTCTAAAACCTTAGCGGGAAAATGTAGTCAAATTTTCCGTGCATTACAGATAGAGGCGCATTATAACAAAGATCAGATACTCGAAGCCTATTTAAATTTAGCGCCCTATGGTAACAATATTGAAGGTGTGGGTGCCGCCAGTATTATTTATTTTGGTAAAACCGCAGACAAAATTAATTTGCCTCAAGCTTTAACATTAAGTGTGATTCCGCAAAATCCAACTCAGCGCATTCCTAGCCAAAAAAACCTGCGTGATATCCGCAATAAATTATTCTTTCGTTGGGTTGCATTAC
>DHXK01000202.1:11392-11756 GCA_002413665.1 Legionellales bacterium UBA5158
CCCTACGGATCGCAATCAAGAAGCCTTAATCAAATTACCGCTACAAATGCAACGCATACATAATCTTCCTTTTTTAGCTCCTCATTTTGTTGATGCTATCTTAAAAAATTCACCCTCTACTCCAGAACTAACTACAACCTTAGATCTACGTTTACAAAAAATTATTGAGCACGTTACACAGGAATATTTAGCACGAAAAAAAACGTTGGGTGTTCACAATACATCTATATTACTGGTAGATACACGCAACATGGCGGTTAAAGCTCTGGTGGGTTCCGCTAATTTTTTTGACTCTTCTATTTCAGGACAAATCAATGGTACGGAAATAAAGCGCTCACCGGGCTCAGCACTGAAACCCTTTATT
>DHXK01000123.1:0-14293 GCA_002413665.1 Legionellales bacterium UBA5158
TTTGTGTTTACTTATAATGGAAAACCAGTAGGCAGAATGTTGCGTACAGCATGGAAGAAAGCGCGTATTAGGGCAGAGCTATCACAAGTGAGGGTGCATGATCTGAAGCATACATTTGGACGTAGGTTAAGGGCAGCTGGTGTTAGCTTTGAGGATAGACAAGATTTACTAGGTCATAAGAGCGGGCGTATTACTACGCATTATTCTGCGGCCGAATTGTCTAACTTATTAGAAGCTGCAAGCAAGGCTTGTACTGGAAGAGATGGGCCTGTTTTGACTTTGTTAAGAAGAATGGATGTTGAAGGGTCGCGTAAAAGTCGCGTAGTCGATATCAGTTTTTGCAAGAAAGTTGTTTAAGTGCTTGATTCTACAGTGCCGACGCGCGGAATCGAACCGCGGACCTACTGATTACGAATCAGTTGCTCTACCAACTGAGCTACGTCGGCTGATGAATCTTGAAGGGTAATAATGTATTCATGCGCGCTGAATCTTAGGCTAAAGCACTTAAATGTGCAACTGAAAAACCATAATTAAGCTCACCTTTAAATTTCTCGTATATTTCTTTAAAAATCCACTCAAAAACTGTACAATTCAGCAACATTAAAGCATGACGCAGGCATTATGGAGATAAGCGTGACTAACAAAGAATCGGAAACAGAAAAAAAATTATTACATTACACGGGAAAAGCCATCGCCGATTTTAACATGATTCAAACTGGCGATCGTGTCTTGGTTTGTTTATCAGGTGGTAAAGATTCTTATACGATGTTACGTATTTTGAAATTGTTGCAGCGACGATATAATAAATTTGAAATATTTGCATTCACCTTAGATCAGTCGCATCCGGGCTGGAATGATACTGGTTTGAGAGAGTGGTTAGAAAAAAATAAAATATCTTATGAAGTGTTAACTGAAGACACTTACAAAATCGTAAAAGAAAAAATCCCAGAAGGTAACACTTATTGTTCGCTGTGTTCGCGTTTGCGTCGTGGGATCATATATCGATATGCGCATGAAAATGGTTTTAACAAAATTGCATTAGGTCATCATCGTGATGACATGATTACAACTTTGTTGATGTCAATTTTTTATAATGGTGAAATTAAATCGATGCCACCAAAGTTATTGAGTGATAATAAGCGTCATATGGTTATTCGTCCACTGGCATATTGTCAGGAGAAAGATATTATCACTTATGCGCAAGAGCAAAAGTTTCCTATTATTCCGTGTAACTTGTGTGGGTCGCAAGATAATCTTATGCGACAAAGAACGAAAATGTTGATTGCACAACTAGCAAAAGAAAATCCAAAAATACCGAGCAATATGCTACATTCATTAACTAGTGTTAAACCTAGTCAGTTAATGGATAAGAGTCTTTGGGATTTTAAAAATTTGGAAAAATTACGTGAAGACTATAGTGAAAATGTAGATCTGAATTTTGAAATGGCAAATGAAGAGTTAGCGTTTTAATTTTTTATTATGTGGGACATGAAATGAAATTTAGTTTTATTAAAAACGTATTAGCAAAATATAAAAAATCTAAAAGCTGGAAAATATGGGCCTCTGATTTATGGAAAGGGGAGCCTGATGCTAATGTAAGATTATTACGTGCTTTTGTGGGGTCGATTCCTAAAGGAGATAAAAACCGAGAGTTATCATCTGAAGATCTTTGTTCCTTCGGCGCAACCAAAATTAGAACTCGTTAATCCTGTGAAAATTGATGAAAACCATTTTCCTCCACTTTCACCTAAAAATTTATTTTCTGATAAAAAAGATTACTTAAAAAAACCTGACGTAACAGATGTGATTGCGTTGAATCCGCAGGATTTTGATGATGGGATAAGTCATGCCTCCAAAAGAATGTAAAAACAGTGATAGTATTAGGAGAGATGACTCTTCAGCTCGTGAATTTTTTAAAAGCGTAAAATCTGTTTTACATGATAGAGATGACAACGCTTGCTCTGACATGTTGGAATGGATTGAGACAGTTCCTCAAGTAGTTATTGATCTAGCATTATTAATGCGTGACCAGCATGGCCGCACTCTTATTCATCTAATGTTAGAACGAAACCATTTCCAGCATTTATACAACAAAACAGAATTACGAAATCGGCTACTTCATAAGCTTATTGAAAAAGCCAGCTTGCCAATCGATAAGATTGCAGCTCGTAAGGACAATCTTGGCACTACAGTTCTTTCTTCCATGAGCAAACTTTCGAACAAGTCTTTACATTTATTTATCAATAAAATCAGCGTAGAAAAATTAAATGAATTACTTTTTTCTGAAGATTTTTTTCTAGACCTGTTTTTACATAATATCCGACGTAACCAATCTAATCCTGAGAAAATATTTGATGTTTTTGCTGAAAAAATAACAGATAAAAATAATTTTTGGCGGATGGCAAATCTTTTTGGTGTTAAAAATCCTGAGGAATGGCTTAAGAATTTACATGAACCTTTTTTGCCATCTAAAGAAGCAATAATCTTAGCTCAAACTGCGCGTGATAAAAGAGAATGTGTATCTGCCAAGCAGTGGTTCTGGTCGCAGCCTAGTCCTGATTTAAAAGGAAAGCCAGAAGCAATAGAAGAATATACGGAATTTACTTTAATACCAAAAATGAAAATATAAAATTATTCTGCCCATAGTGGAACATATTTCTCAGCAAGACGTACTTCTCGATTATTCTCTTTCCATAAAGGGTCATAGGTTGATACTAATCGCCAAAATTTTGCCGAGTGATTCATATTTTTTGTATGGCATAGCTCATGAATGAGAATATGATCTACTAAATGTGCTGGCAAAAAAATGAGTTTATAATTTAGATTGATGTTTTTTGTACTTGAACAACTACCCCAGCGCGTTTGCTGTGAGCGTATGACAAGATTGTTAAAGCTTAACTGAGTTTGTTGGCTAATATAATTTAATCGTAATGTAAGATATTTCTTTGCTTCTTCTCTAATCCATTTATTTAATAAAAGAATGCTTTGTTCATCAGAAATTTCGCCGCAGATCACAAGTTCTTGCTGAGGTCTCACCACGAATTTACATTTTTTATTTTTACCTTGTAAATAATATACTTGCCATCTTTGATTTAAACTGAGTAATTCTACAGTCTCAGGTATTTTCTTATCACACTTCAATGCAAGTTGCGTTTGTATTTTTGCAAGTTGTTTTTTAATCCAGTCTTTATTTATTTCAAAGATTTCAGGAAGATTTTTAGTGTTAAAACGTAAAGGTACAATGAGCTCTAATCCATGGCGTGCGGTGGCTTTTAATTTTACATGTTTAGCTCTAGGACTTTTTTTTAAGGTATAAGTTGGCGGCCATTCACCACCAACGATTAAATCTGACACAAGTTATCCTGGAATCACAGAAGTGCGTTGATGCATGTTGATGGCTTTTTCATGTGTTAATCGCAGTATAAGGGGTATCGAAATTAATAAAATAATTCCGCCACAAATGGAAGTCCAACCTAATATCGCAAATGTATGGCTAAAACTTGGATTCGTAACGAGAGGATCTATGCTCTGAGTCGTCCCCAAGGCCATCTTAGAGAAGTAATCAGACATGGTAGCAGCCACACCCGTTATCATGAGCCAGGTGCCCATCATCAGGCCTTGTAAGCGTATAGGCGCAAGTTGTCCTATCATTGCGTAGCCTATAGGAGAAATAAATAGTTCACCTACACTTTGTAAGATGTAACTGACTAATATCCAATTAAAATTAGAAAAACCTTGCGCATCGGCGAAATGAATTCCGATGGGTAAGATAGCAAAAGCTATTCCTATCATGATCAATGCAAAAGAAAATTGCAGTGGAATAGTTAGACGAGTTCCTCGCGCACGCATGGATGAAAACAAGATGCTGAGCAACGGTCCACCGATAATAATGACGATGGTATTAATATTTTGTACCCATTGAGGTGCGATGATAAATCCGAGGAAATGCCTATCGACATTTCTATCAATGAAGAGTGTCAAACCCATGGGAGCTAATTGGTACAGAGTCCAAAATATAAGTGAAGTGAAGGCTAAAATCAGATAAGCCCACATTTTATTTCTAGCTTCAGCTTGACGTTGATTCATGGCAAGTACAGCAATAACAATTGCCATGGTGATGCCTATTCCCATGATTAAGGTGTTACTGAAAAGGGCATGCTCTAGCAGCCAACGCAACGCTAAGATTAGGGCAATAATCATAACAACACCCTTTAATCGTGTGTTGAAGCGCTTAGCTTTAGGGACTTCTATAAAGCTAGTATTAATATCACTGAGTATTTTCCACTTCCATCCTGTAATAATGAGAGCAATCAAATTTCCTAAACTACTTAAGAGAAATAATTGTTGATAATCACTTTTTAATTGAAAATAACCACTGATAGAAAAGCCAACAAAAAAACCCACATTCATACCGCTATAATTCCACAAAAAAGCGGCTTCGCGTCGATTATCATTAGGCTGAAAGCGTTGTGTGAGCATGCAGTTGATGCAGGTGACATTGAGACCGCTGCCGGTTAAGAAAGCAGCCAATCCCCAGAACAAGAATTGTGGAGTAGGGACTGAAATTAAAACACAACCTACCATAGAGCAGAGCATGCCTATGGAAAATAAACTTCGATAACTTAAATAGCGTCCGCCTGTATAACCGCCTAACAAGTGTAAGGTATAGTTAAAAGCCACAAAGGATGCAGTAATGCTTGTGGCAACCGAATCACTTAAATGCAACCAGCTGGTAGTGTACAAAACAAGTGTAGAATAAAGAACGCTAAAACTTAAAGTAGAAAACATTTGAATAAAAAATAGGGCACCAGCACCACTGGGCATGACGTCTGTGTACTTTTGGTAAAGTGATTTTTTATTGGTTTGGACTTCATTCATGTGTTTTTTTTCTCCTATTTTGAGGCTTCTTCTATGAGCTGATGAGCTGCAAGCTCTAATTTTTTAAATGCTGAAGTAAGCTTCTCGGTTTTCTGTTTTTTTAGTATATGTTCAAAGTTGCCTATAGCATTTTTTAATTGAGTCACCCCGCAATAACTACAGGCACCATGAAGCTTATGAAGTCGTCGTGCAAGTTCTGTCAGATTTTGAACAGTTAGATTGTCATAAATTGCATTCAAATCATTTTGTAAACCGCTGATTAGTAAGTCTAACAATTCTGTTGCTAATGCTTGCTTGTTTCCAGCAAGTTTAAGAGCAATTTCCCGGTCGATTATGGGGAGATTCTGTTGATTCAAACCTTTGTCCATTTATAGTGCATCCGGTATGGCTGAAGGCGCAAACAATAAATGTGTACTATATTGGGGACATTGTAAAGTATTAGTAGGGAGCTAGGATTAAATAACAGTATGGAAATAGGCTTATTCTGAGTTCTTTACTGCTTTTGCATATTCATACTCGATTAACAGATATCACTCCATGTAAGTGCTGAATTTCATGAAGAAGAGCGTTCAGTGAGGTAATGGCACTTATTTGTATGGTAATAGTGATAATGAGGACATTATTTCGATTTGTATTAAAGTTGAAATTGGTGAGAGTAATTTTAGAATGGGCTAACAAAGTAGTTATTTCTTTCAGCAGCGTTTCACGATTATGCGCCCTGATCAGTATATCAACATAATAAAGTCCCGAATGTTGTTCATTCCAATTCACTTCAATCAATCTATCTGTACCTTGTGCCGCAATAGTGATATTGCTACATTTTGCTTTGTGTATGGATATTCCTTTGCCTTGCGTAATGTAGCCTATGACGGCGTCTCCTGGGATAGGCTTGCAACATTTTGCTATGCGAGTTAAGAGCGAGCTAATTCCCGCAACATTCGTACCAGTATTGTTTGTGTCAATATTTTTATGGAGCATGACAGGAGAAGAATGCTTAACCGGTAGGCGTTCTGTTTCTAAAGCATGGGCTATTTGAACCGCCTTTACGTGTCCATGACCAATTGCAGCTAAAAAAGCTTCATCTGTTTTAAAACCAAAGTGAGTCATTAATTTTTGTATATTTATAGGAATGCGAGGGAACTCACGTTCTAAAATTCGTTTACCATTTTCTATGTGTTGGCTTTTATCTTGCTGACGAAACCAGTGTGAAACTTTAGCGCGAGCTCTGGCTGTTTTTAAATATCCAAATTCAATATTCAACCAATCACGGCTAGGTGTACCTTTTGGATTAGTTAGAATTTCAATTTGATCGCCGGTATTTAAGGTATAGGTCAGTGGGACGATATGTCCATTAATTTTAGCACCACGACAGTGGTTACCCACCTCGCTATGAATGTGATAGGCGCAATCTAGTGGAGTTGCACCTTTTGCTAAATCAAGAATTTCACCAGTGGGTGTGACGACATAGACTCTATCTGAAAGAATTTGATCATAGGTAGAATTTGCAATGTCATCTTCATTCGCTACTTCTTTATGCCAATCAATTAATTGACGTAAGAAAAATATTTTATTTTCATAGTCTGAGGGCTTGAAGAAATTTTCTTTATAAAGCCAATGTGCTGCCACACCACGTTCCGCTTCTTCATGCATGGCCGTCGTGCGAATTTGTATTTCTAAATTTTTTCCATCAGGGCCGATCACAGCAGTATGAATTGAGCGGTAGCCATTTGCTTTAGGCGTAGCAATATAGTCATCAAACTCATCAGAAACATGGTTCCATAAATTATGTACTATGCTGAGAGCTTCATAACAATTTTCTAAATTGGGAACCAATATTCGAATGGCACTCGAGTCATAAATATTTTTGTAATCTAAATTTTTTCTTTGCATTTTTGAATAGATACTATAAATATGTTTTGCTCTTCCACTAATGGTAGCGGAAATGCTTCTTGCCTGAAGTTTTTCTTTTAATTGATTGATGATAGTGTCGATTCGTTCTTCGCGCTGCGTGCGTCGCTCTGCTAAAAAAGTGGCAATTTTTTTATAAGTAGCAGGGTCAATATAATGAAAAGAAATATCTTCTAATTCCCATTTTAATTGGCCAATTCCAAGTCGATTAGTAAGAGGCGCATAAACATCTATCGTTTCTTGAGCAATACGCTGTCGCTCTGCAAGATTAATATTTTTGATTCCGCGTAATATACAAGTGCGCTCTGCAAGTTTAATTAGCACTACGCGAATATCAGCAGCCATGGCGAGGAAAAGTTTTCTGAGTCTATCAATTTGAGTGGGTTCGTGTGCTTTGCTTCCAGTTTTTTGTAAGCTTTGCACGACTTCCATTTGTTGAACGCCGAGAATTAATTTAGTGACGTCGACATTTAATTCTTTTGTGACTTGGTCTAATGAAAGCTTAGTGTGGTGAATGCAACTAATCATAATCGCAGCACTGATGGCTTGTTGATCCATTTTAAGATCAAGCATAATTTCAGCCATTTCTAAACCTTGTTCAATACAAGGTTGGCCATAGAATGTTGTTAAACCTTGACTGGTTTTTTCTGCTAAATGACAAGCTTTAGAAATGAGCTCAAATGAGTGTAGATGAGAAGATATTTTGATTTTATTAAGCCAAGATTCAGTGTCAACTGAGCCATTCTCTAGGTATATGAACTTTTTTTTAACTGAAACCATATGATTGCCTAATTTTTTTATAGGTGTAATATAGAGCATTCTTTTGTAATTATAGTCTATTTGCAGAGCCGGATTGAAACCTAAAGTGATAAATATTTTACTTTAATATAATCAAGCACTTTACTTCTTTTAGAGTAGCTCGTGCTCGCAATTTAATAAAGAGATAAAAATGCCACTAACTCAAACGTTATCTTTAACTAGTAAACCTGCTGTTTATAGTTACGGTATCCTAAAACTTAGTTGTTTTGCTAAAGAAATTTCCTGTAGTGATAATTTAAAATCTGACATCAATAGTTTTATTTCAAATTTAAAAAAATCCTTTGAAAATCATTCGCAAGATATTACAGATATAGTTTTAATTTTTAGCGAAGATTTGAAAAAACATAGCCTTAGTAATAATGATAAAACATTCTTGTTTGGCATTATTCGAGTGTTAATGGATAGCGTTAAGTTGAATCTTACTCGTCAAGAAAAATTTGAGAATCGTTTCCAACGTCGTTTTGAGTCCCACTTCGCTACTAATCTAATTTTAGAGCCTACTGCTAGTATGATGGAAAGCGTGCTGATAATTTCAGAACGCTTATGTGAAGTGATTGATTCTAATCAAGCAAGTTTATTTAATAGATTGCTTCAAAATGTATCTCATAATCCAAACATAGGAGATTGTTTTGGCCATGGTGATTGGTTTATAACCCTCCCTGAAATAAAAAATATTTTGTTAAAAAATGAAAAAAATAACTTGATGAAAATTATGCTAATTCATTTTCTTATTTGGTGGTGCCTTAAAAGTCCGGAGTTTAACCAAACTGTAAACTTTGCAAAGTGGAAATATCCACCGTTGGGGAAGTTTTCTGATTTAATTCAACTTAGATTGAAAGAATACAATAGCAGTGCAGGGGCCAACCTTTCTGAGTATATTGATTTAATAAAAAATGACACACATGAGATTAAATTCTTATCAGATCAACATATGTATAGTTCTCCTTTGTATTTAGATAGAGGCAGAGGATCAAAAACACGAACGATGTCAAATTGTATGGGGCTGATGTTAATTCATCAAGAGGCAACATATTTTAAAAATATCTCATCAGAAAAGCAGTTAGGGAAATGGGTTCCTGATGTTTTAAATATGCGTCCTAATTATAATTCAAATTATCTAAAATCTATTTTAGATAATGATGGAGTTTATGTCTCAGGGGCCTCAGGAATAGCATCAATGTTGTTAGCACAAATGGAGATTGTGGGTAATCTACAATCTATACAAATGAAACAACAGTATTTGTTGGCTATAGCAGCCTATATTGTTGCAGGCGGCCTTCATAGCTTGCATGAAGTCATTGCGCCTGCTCAATATTCATTAAATCTGGTTCCAGGTTATAATGCTGAACCGCCTAACAAATTACATAATTTCAAAATACTACCATCCAATTACAATTCATTTTTTTTACTTTATTCTCATGACGATGAATTTACTATGAAGCGTGATAAAACATGGAATGATTTTCTTCATTATGCTGCTGCTGAATTTAAGAATGACAAACCTAAATCCGATTTTTTTAAGACTTTAAACTTACCAACGATCAAAAGCGTAAAGGCAGACTACCCAGAAGTAATATTAAAAGAAATTAAAAAAGCGATTAATGAAATAAAAGCATTAGACGAATATAAATTATGTAATTCCAAGTTGTGGTCAGCAATTGAAAACAACTGTCATACTTTAGCTAGTGCTACTACTGTCATTATAAGTATTTTTCAATTTACTGAAAAAAGAAATATAAAAATCTTTTCTTGCAGTCGATATACTGAAAACGCTTTCTCTGTGATATTTCTCATACATCTAAAAAGTCATTATGAAAATGTTTTTTATTATTTAACTGGAATAAAAGCTAAAAGTAGTGATCTAAGCACGTCAAACAAAATTGAAAAATTGATAGATTTAATTATTAAGCGTCATTCTGAACCATCCTCATGCTCACTTTCTTATAAATAAAGCAATAGCTTCTATGTGACTAGTATGTGGAAACATATTAATAACACCCAGCTTTTTCAATATATAACCATGTTTATGTACAAGCTCGCCAGCATCTCTTGCGAGGGTCGCAGGATTGCAAGAAACATACACTATGCTGCTAGCTTCAAGTTTGGGTAGTAATGCAATCATTTCTTTTGCGCCAACTCGAGGTGGGTCTAGTAGTATTTTGTCATATTTCTTCATAGCCCATGGCTGTAAAGTAGTAGGGGTTGTTGCTAAGTTAGCAGTATAAAATTCTGTGTTGGAAATGTGATTGTGGAGCGCATTTTCTTTTGCTCTTGTTACCATGGTTTGACTGCCTTCAATACCTACTACATGTTTTGCGTAGCGTGCAATCGGTAAAGTAAAATTACCTAAACCACAAAATAAATCTAGCACCTGATCTGTGCTTTTTAAATCTAACAAATCTAATGCGCTTCTAAGCATTAATATATTTGTTTCTGCATTTACTTGAGTAAAGTCTAATGGATGAAATTGGATTTCTAATTGATAATCGACTAAGTGGTAACTTAATCTTTCAACTTTATCGTCAGGCCAAAGTTTATAAACTTCAGCGGGTGAGTTAGGTTGTAAATATAGATGAAGATCGTGTCTCTTAGCAAAGTCTCGTATTTTTTCAACATCCTCATTAGGTAGGTCTGTTAAATGCCGAAAGATTAGCGCTGTATTAGCATCTCCTACGGCGACTTCGACTTGTGGGATGTTATCGTGTTGTGTAAGGCTTGCGATTAAGTTTTTAATGTCAGGTAAAAGAGAGCCTACGCTTTCATGTAAAACAAGACACTTGTCAATTTCTGCCAAAAAGCGACTGGATTTTTCTCTAAATCCTATGAGTAGTTTACCTTTTTTTTGTTGACTCACCCCTAGTCTAGCTTTGCGTCTGTAACTTATACTATTAGCTGAAAGAGGAGGGAGTATGATTTCAGGTTCAACATGACCAAAATGTTTTAATTGATCCATAAGGGCTTGTTGCTTGAAAAGAATTTGCTGAGACATCTCTAGATGTTGCATGCTGCACCCACCACACACTCCAAAGTGTGCGCATTCTGGAGTGGCGCGATGAGGTGAAGATGTGATAATTTCCACTGATTCGCCTTCATTATATCGAGCATGAAGTTTTGTCAGTTTAAACTTTACGACTTCATCAGGTAAAGCTCCACTGAGAAATGCAGTTTTATGATTTGGGCTTGATGCAATACCGCGTCCATCATGACTGAGTGCGTTAATGGTGGCTGTGAATATTTCGGTAGGCAGCCTATGCTTCTTTAATTTTCGTGTCATAGTGTTAAGCTTTTTAGTGAGAGTTTACATGAGATGATTTTATCAACTTTATGAAAGATTTCATATTTATATCTTGTCAGGGATGGTCATAATGAGTGAATTTTTTGTTTTGCACCCAGATAACCCACAATTAAGACTGATTAAACTTGCTGTAAAAATTATTCAGGGTGGCGGGGTGATTGTTTATCCTACTGATTCTGGGTATGCAATAGGTTGTCAGATTGCGAATAAAGGTGCTTTAGACCGAATTAGACAAATCCGCCAACTGGATGATAAACATAACTTTACCCTAATCTGTAGAAATTTATCTGAATTGGGCTCTTATGCGGTTGTCGATAATGCAGCTTTTCGTTTGCTGAAATCACACACGCCAGGTCCATATACCTTTATTTTAAAGGGTACCCGAGAAGTTCCTCGCAGGCTATTACAGCCTAAGCGTAATACGATAGGATTACGTGTTCCGAATAGTAATATTGTTCAAGCTTTGTTAAATGAACTTAATGAGCCGTTGATGAGCATAACTCTTACTTTGCCAGATCAGGAATATCAATTTAGTGATGCACAAGATATTTATGATTCGCTTAAGAATCGAGTGGATCTTGTGATTGATGGAGGGCCTTGCGGTATGACGCCGACGACGGTAGTGGATTTATCTGAAGGGGAAGTAAATATTTTACGCGTGGGTAAGGGTGACCCTAGGACTTTAGTATAAAGCCATGCCAATTTCCCTTCTCCTCTTGTGAGAGAAAAGCAAAAGCAGTATACGCATATCCTGCCTACAAGTGGAGAGGCATACAGTCAGTCATATTTAACTTATCATTTGGAAAGCTAATTGCTATAATGCTGCTAATAGCTTTTATCTATCGTGGAATAATCATGACATTACAAGAATTGCGTTTCATTGTGACTTTAGCTAAAGAAAAACATTTCGGAAAGGCTGCTGCGATTTGCTTTGTCAGTCAACCTACCCTTAGCATTGCTGTGCGTAAATTAGAGGAAGAATTAGGTGTCACGTTATTTGAGCGTGATAAAAACGATATTAAGATTACCTCATTAGGTGAGCAAATAGTCCAAGGCGCAAAGCGAGTACTAGAAGAAGCTGAAATTATTAAACAAATTGCAGCAGGGGATAAAGATCAATTAACTGGCGAGTTTAAACTCGGAGCGATTTACACAGTCGGTCCCTATGTTTTACCGCCTATTATTACCGAACTAAATAAGCTTGCACCCGGCATGCCACTAGAAATAAGTGAAAATTTCACCGCAAATTTACGTGAAAAATTACGTTGCGGGGAAATTGATGCAGCGATAATCTCTTTACCCTTTACAGAGCCAGGAATTGTCACTAAGTTGTTATACAAAGAATCTTTTGTGGTGTTGATGCCAACCGATCATCCTCTTGCAAAGCAAGATACGATTGCTGAAAAAAATTTAGTGGACTATTCCTTGCTTATGTTAGGAGAAGGTCATTGTTTTCGTGAGCAAGTTGTTAGTTCTTGTCCTTCTTGTTTTGTATTACCCAAGAGTCGGCAAGCCCGGAATTGGCGAACAGTGGAAGGGAGCTCATTAGAAACGATACGACATATGGTGGCTTCAGGTATGGGGATAACAATTTTACCGATGACAGCAGCTAATGTGGGTCCCTATAAAGACAAGATGTTAACTGTGCGGCCGTTGCGAGGAGCTCTACCTTCTCGCTCTATTGTTCTAGCTTGGCGTAAAAGTTTCCCACGCATCAAAGCAATAGATATCGTGCTAAAGGCTCTATCTCAGTGCTCATTACAAGGTGCCATTAGATAAATAATATTTAACGATGTATATTCAATTATCTCTTTATATTTAAGAGGTATGCTCTTGTATTTTACCAAATCTTTTCTATACTTTAGTTGAGTGTTTTCGGTTGTTTTGTCCAGAACCTTCAACTCTATATGGGGAACGGTCTTGTGACGCTGTGAGCTCATCACGTTGATAGAAGCCTAATGCGCCACACATGTTTCCACTTTCTACAAGGCGGTTTCTGAGCGACATGCCTTTCGGAAGCGCTCTCATTTTTTCCTTCGCTGCATTAAATATTTGTCATGTTCGTTCTAAAGAGTAATATAGGCTATACAAATAGGAGAACAATAAAATGGATCCCGTCACTGAATGCGAAGAACGCTACGGCTCGCATAATTATAAACCTTTGCCTGTGGTATTAACGCGTGGCGAGGGCGTTTATGTATGGGATACCGCAGGTAATCGATATATTGACATGATGAGCGCATATTCTGCGGTGAGTCATGGTCATTGTCATCCAAAGCTGGTTAGAATTTTAACTCGACAAGCATCTACATTAGCGGTTGTTTCCCGAGCTTTTTATAGCGATAAACTTGGAATTTTCTTGAAAAGACTTTGTGAGCTAACCGGACAAGATAAAGCACTACCCATGAATACGGGCGCAGAAGCAGTAGAAACCGCATTAAAAGCAGCGCGTAAATGGGCTTACACAGTTAAAAAAGTTCCAACAGATGCAGCTGAAATTATAGTTTGTGACGGTAACTTTCATGGACGTACTATTGCAATTGTCGGTATGTCAACAGAACCACAATACCGCTCTGGTTTTGGTCCTTTTCCTGCAGGGTTTAAACACATTCCTTTTGGTAACGCAGAAGCATTGGAATTAGCCATCACGCCCAATACCGCAGCATTCTTAGTGGAGCCCATCCAAGGTGAGAATGGTATTATAGTTCCTCCCGAAGGTTATCTCAAAGCTTGTGCAGAGATTTGTAAGAGAAATAATGTATTACTGATTTGTGATGAAATTCAAACTGGCATGGGGAGGACAGGAAAATTTCTTGCATCTGATCACGAAGGCATTAAACCAGATGCTGTGTTGCTTGGAAAAGCATTAGGTGGAGGGTTATTGCCTGTCTCGGCGTTTTTATGCCGAAAAGATGTCATGGATGTATTTACCCCAGGTGATCATGGAAGCACTTTTGGTGGAAATCCATTAGCTGCAGCGGTGGGTCTGGGAGCCTTAGACGTTTTGCTTGAAGAGGATTTAATAAATCAGGCAGAGTCATTAGGTAATTATTTACAGACATCTCTTTGTAATTTGAATTCTCCACTTATTCAAGAAGTGCGTGGGAGAGGCTTGTTGATTGGCTTATCACTAAATCCGGGTTATTTTTCTGCGTATGATCTTTGTTTAAAGCTATTAAAACAAGGGGTATTAACTAAAGATACTCATGGAACTGTGATTCGTCTGGCGCCGCCATTAATAATTACTAAAGAACAAATTGATGATGTTGTTTTTGCTATTACAAATGTACTATCTGAGGCAGAGGTTGAACTTAAGGAAGTTTTAGGGCAAGTTGAGTAATACTTATTTTAAATGGATTTATTAAGGAGATTTGTATGAGGGAGTATATGAAG
>DHXK01000123.1:14462-16617 GCA_002413665.1 Legionellales bacterium UBA5158
GTTATGAGGGAGTATATGAAGTTACCGGGGTTGATGATTGCTTTAAGTATTAGTACGATGGTCATTGCAGACCCTGACCCTTCGGCTCTTCAGTACTTTCAACAAAAATCCATAGCACCAAAATTACAAGAAGCTTATAAAGCTATAGCTAGTAAAAATTATGAGCAAGCTTTAGAAATTTATAAACCCTTAGCTCAACAAGGTGACAAAATAGCTCAGTTTCAATTAGCTTATCTTTATCAAAATGGTTTCGGAATTCCGGATAAAGATGAACAAATGGCTGTTGCTTGGAATATAAAATCCAGCCAACAAGCTTTTCCACCCGCTCAATATGAGTTGGGACTGATGTATTTTCACGGTATGACTGTTCCTAAATCACTTGACCAAGCTCTGTCTTTATTTCAGCAAGCTGCGGTAGCAAATTATTCGTTAGCACAATATATGTTGGGCATAATTTATAGTGATGGGCTGGGAATTCAACAAGATTGGGCCCAAGCGGTTAGCTGGTATAGCAAAGCAGCGGCACAAGGTGTGCTGCCTGCTGAATATAATTTAGGATTAATCTATTACAACGGTAGTGGTGTTCCTGTAGATACAACAAAAGCGATAAGTTTGTTTACTACAGCAGCAACTGATGGTTTAGCGAAAGCCCAAATTTTGTTAGGCTCAATATACGCCTCTGGACTCAAAGGAATTCCTGTCGATAAAGCACAAGGTTTTAAATGGTACACGTTAGCTGCTAAGCAAGACTTAGTTTTAGCGCAGTATAATTTGGGCATTATGTATTACAACGGCTGGGGCACGCCGGCTAATTTAAAAATGGCAATGACATGGGTAACCAAGGCAGCTATGCAGAATTTCCCGAGGGCGCAATATTTCTTGGGTTATTTAACTCAGAATGGAGTGGGCGCCCCCAAAAATCCTCAGCAGGCGCTTGATTGGTACACCAAAGCTGCAGAAGAAGGTTTGGCAGATGCACAATTTGCGGTTGCATTTATGTATCATAATGGTGATGGCGTTCCTAAAGATGAGGGCAAAGCTTTTGCCTGGTATTCTGCAGCAGCCAAGCAAGGTTTAGCTAAGGCGCAATACATGACGGGTTGGATGTATCAAAATGGCTTAGGTGTAATAAGTGATTTGCCAGCCGCCGCATCATCGTATGAAAAAGCAGCAGAGCAGGGTATGGATAATGCTCAGCTACTACTAGGATCCATGTATATCCAAGGCAAAGGTGTGCCCAAGGATGAGAAGTTAGCTTATGCATGGTTAGATTTGGCTTCTACGTCCAGTAATACACAAGTTCGTAACAGTTCTATCAAGTTACGTGATTCTCTTGCTCAACATATGAAACCTCAAGATGTAGCTGCAGCAAAGCAGTTGGCACAAAGTTATTATGCAAAATACACAACTAAAGCTCCATAAGTGACCCGTCACTATTAAGACGACTACATAAAGTCGTCAGCAGCAATTTTAAAAATCACTTCTCATATCTTTGAAAATCAAAGATGTTGAGAAGTTTTTTTTTGATAAATACAAAAGGTAATCTCATGTCTCGTGAAAAAAATAAATTTGTGTTTTGGATTGCAGCCTTAGTGAGTGTGGGCGGAATTCTTTATGGTTACGATATGGGCGTTATTTCTGGCGCTTTATTATTTATACGCAACACCATTCCCATGACGGATGCTCAAATAGGATTAATTGTAGGAGCAGTGTTAGGCGGTGGGCTTTTCGGAACTTTATTAGCAGGCCCTATAGGAGACTACTATGGGAGACGATTTTTAATTGGAGCTTCCGCTTTAACTTTCATCGTAGGAATCTCAATGGTGTTAATCGCCAATTCCTTCATCTGGATTTTTAGTGCTCGCTTGTTTTTAGGAATTGCTGTGGGCATGGTGGCAGTTGCTGTACCGCTTTATGTATCTGAAATAGTTCCCAGCAAAGATCGCGGAAAATACATTACTTTTTTTCAATTGTTACTGACTTTCGGAATTGTATTAGCATACCTTGTAGATCTTATTTTTACTCCCTCAGGTAATTGGCGAGCTATGTTTGCTGTATTATTTATTCCAGCATTTATATTATTTTTTGGCATTTTAGTTTTACCCGAAACACCTCGTTGGCTAATGGCAAATAATCAAAACGAAAAAGCAAGAAA
>DHXK01000123.1:16818-16982 GCA_002413665.1 Legionellales bacterium UBA5158
CAAAACGAAAAAGCAAGAAAGGTATTACGACAAATTTATCATTTAGATGCAGATGTAGAAAAAGATTTTCATATGATAGAAGAAAGTGTCAAGCATAAACACGACACGTGGAAAAAATTTTTTAGCACTCTAGCCTGGGGCCCATGCATGATTGCTGTGTTAAT
>DHXK01000046.1:0-564 GCA_002413665.1 Legionellales bacterium UBA5158
CTTTCGTCCATCCTTTATATATTATCCAATGATTACTTAAAAAGGTATTTTCGTCTAACACCTTATTAGGCAGCGTGAGATTTTTAAGAATGTGACTCCACTTTTTATTAATTAAAGCACTTAATTCTAATAATTCGGATTCGGAATCATCTGTATTTGGAACTTTCGAAATTAAATACAACAGCCGATTTTTTACTATTTCCAAATTAGTTAAGTCAATGCCTCTGTTATTCATTGTTTCAAAGACTACCCCTATTTCAGTTCCATCGGAGAGCAAAAATTCGTTGAAAACTAATTTTTCTTCAATAGCATTTAAATACATTAATAAATTTTCGGTCGTGTTATTACTTTTAAAAAAGTCCTTTACAGTAGTTTTTGCGTTTAATAAATTTCTCGTATAAAGATTTTCATCCAACGTCGTTTTCCGTTCTAATTCAAGAATTACAGATCTGAAATAATCGTCACTGACCTTATCAATTTCATATCTAAAAATATAACTATCTCTATTTCTTAAATAGCTTTTTAATTTTTCCTCGGCGTCTTCTTTTGTTTCTTCTTTAGTTG
>DHXK01000046.1:633-6580 GCA_002413665.1 Legionellales bacterium UBA5158
AGATGAAACGATTAAAATTAAAGTTGTAAATCTTTGCTGGCCATCCACCACATGATAATTTATGAAGTTATTTACACCGACTTTAACTTTGTCTTTTTGTGGATGTAAAGAGATTGTACCTACATAATGAGGTTTATCAAGCAAAATTGCATTGGATATATCTGTCAAAAGATCGTTAACATGTTTTGGCGCCCAACTATAGCCGCGTTGGTAGTCAGGAATGGTGTATACCTTATTGTTGAAAAAGTGTGGTAACTGTTTTAAATCCATCGTTATTATGTTAAGATCATTTATATTTTAAATACTTTTTGAATACCCTCTTTCACCATCTACTTCAGCTAAAAGATATATCTGATGATTAACACAAGCGCCTGTTTTAATTGCTTCAAATAATATCGTTGTTATTTTTAATCTGCCTATCTTATATAGGTTGCTGCACTTCAGTTTTTACCAACTTCCCCTCAAAAGCCTTTTTCAAAATACTTTGCCTTAATACCTCAGCTTGGCGTAAACTTTTAAGTATCGTTTCCTCCATATTATCGCAAACACTTAGGCGACTTTCAATTTCACTGATTATCTCCACCTGTTCATCAAATAGCGGTAGTGAAATTTCAGCATCTTTAATTTTTCCGAGAATTATTCTTTTTATAGCAGTCCCGGTCATACTTTTTAAAATTACTTGATTCCCAAATGGACTTTGAATAAAGTACTTAAGTAACTCCGCTTTTAAAACATCCTTTTTGGGCTTGAAAAGACAGACACTTGACAAAAGACTAAAAGGTTCTTTTAAAGTATTTAAAGTTACTTCACCTGTGTTAATCCCGTCTTTCGTTAATAACACATCGCCATATTCGGGGTTGCATCTACCATAAATTGAGTGATGGTATTCTTCGTCAACATAATATAGCTTTCTAAAGTCCATATAATTATTCCGAATATTCTTAGCGGTAATATACATGTATCGCTTGTCGCCGGGTTCATCATATTGAATTTGTGGTGAGAAATGAGACCCATCTTGAATTTTATCACAAACATCTCTTAATTTCGCCCATTCCCAACCGTCCGGTAACCCGCCATCCGTTAAATTATCATTCGTTAACTTCCCCTCGAAAGCCCACTTCAAAACTGCTTGCCTATAAACTTTAAGTTGTTGTTGCGCTATTTTTAAATTTTCAATTCCTTTATCAAGTTCGCTAAATAACTCGTCTATTTTGTCGACGATTTGGTGCTGCTGATCGATCAATGGAAACGGAATAGATATTTTAAGAAATTCAGGAAATATCAAATTTCTCAAGTTGTTACTACCGTTTTGGTACTTAATTATTTCTCCTGAAGCATAGAAAAACTGTAAGTATAAATTAAGGTATTTTGGACTAATTACGCTGTTGGGCCTAATTAACCTTAAAAAGTTGGTACATATCTTGGGCATGTCTGGTTTAAAACTCAACACTGCCTTATCAATCAAAACAGTTCTGCCGACAGGTTGATCTGGTCCACCACCAGATATCTCAACTAATATATCTCCTTCTAAAAGGTTACGTTTTACAATATTTGTCCTTTTGATTTTACGAAGCGACGCAGTTTTTCCTTTGTTTTCCTTCCAATTTCTAATCTCTGAGCCTCTAATGCAATATGCTAATTCCATTTTGGAATCTTGATGTTCGGGATCTTTACCCCAATCTCCGCCGATATAATAGTCTAATAACGCTTCTAACGCTTCTTCATTCCACCCTACAGATTTTTGCAATTTCATCTTAAGCCGCCAGTACTTCGTTCAATTCATTTATTATTTCGCTTGTGCTATCACCAAACAACTGCCACATTTTACTCAAACCACCTTGTTTATTAAAAGGGTCAAGCTCAAAATCATCTTGCTCCACATGGAAACTACCTGCTATATAATCCTTTATCATCCTTAACCACTGCATTTGTTCTTCATTAAATTTTGCACCCGCTCCCGCTTGCTTGTTAAATACCCACTGCTGGAAATTTAAATCCACGGTTTTATCATACGGTATCAAACTTTCATCTATCCCACTTATCTTACGAATCAGCGAAACTAAAGCTATTAATTCGTTTTTTGGTTGGTCATTAACCTTTTCTAACTGTGCATAGGCTCGCCATATATTTAAGGGGGCAAGCATTGGTTTGTTAAGTTTTATGGTCTCAACCAAATCCTTTATCATTTTATAAGTTAAGTCGCGCCGTTGGTATGGTTGTCCGTAAAATAGTTGCAGGGCGGTAATTTCGGCCTTGTTATCTTCTATCCACGTTTTAAAATCTTGTACTAACCCTTCAGCTATTGCAACATTGTCCTTAACCCACCCTATATTTAATAATTCATCGGGGTTAACATGGTCAATAACTTGGTCGTACTGTTTGCGTATGTCAATTACATAATTGCGCAATTCAAAGTTGTTAAAAACCTGTGTAGCTTGCTCAATTAGCTTTTCGTGTTGCTGCTTAAATTCTATTTCCCGTTCAACGGGTGCAGCGCCTGGCATTTGCTTGTCAATAGCCAAACGAATGTTTTCCAGCGTGTCAGGATCATGAGCGTTTAACAATTGCTTAACCACATGGTTAATAGTTTGCCCCTGTGCTTTTTCGGCAAAAGCCATCTTTTCCTTTTCGTTAATCAGCTTATCCAAACGGATCAACCTATTGGCGAGTGTAGTTAACATATCCTCGTCCGTATTACCCATGTGGACACTTTCAATCACTTCCTTTAAGGATAGCCCCGGTTTTTTCTCTAATGGGCGGCTATCAGTTTTTTGGCTCTTTTCTACGCCTATAGCATCTATTATTACAAAATGATCTTTGGTGAATTTTGCGCCCGGTGTACCTGTGGCTTTTAACTCTTCAAGGCTACAAGTGCGGGTGCCCCGGCCTTTCATTTGTTCGTAATAGCTACGGCTTTTTACATCGCGCATAAACAACAATACTTCAAGCGGGCGTATATCTGTGCCTGTAGCAATCATATCAACCGTAACTGCAACCCGGGGATAATAGCTATTGCGGAACTGTTGTAATATGCTTTTAGGGTCTTCTTCGCTACGGTAAGTTATCTTTTTGCAAAACTTGTTTTCTTCGGCAAATTCTTCGCGAACGATATTAATTATATCATCGGCATGACTATCGCTTTTAGCGAATATCAGCATCTTAGGGACTTCAAAGCTTTCGGGTGCTGATTCAGTAGCCGGAATAAGCCGATCAGGAAACATTACGGGTAATTGATCTTTAACCGCCTTTATAATCATACGCAGTTGGTTGGGGTTTACAACCTTATCATCTAACTGCTTGCCGCTGTATTCTACTTCCTCGTCTAGGGTATTCCAAAACTGTTTACGTGTTAATTTTTCACGTCTGCCAATATATTCACCGAGTTCAATTTTTGAGCCTTGTTGAGTTACTTTAGTAACTATCTCAAAAACGTTATAAGGTACTAATACGCCATCTTCAACCGCCTTTTGATAACCATAATCACAAACTAAGTTTTGATTGAAATAGCCGAACGTACGGTTGTCAGGGGTGGCAGTTAAACCAATTTGGAAAGCATCAAAGTAATCTAATACTTGTTTCCATAAATTATATATACTTCTGTGGCATTCGTCAATAACGATAAAATCAAAAAACTCCATCGGCGTTTTTTGACTATATATAACTGGCAACGGTTCTTTAATTATCGTTCTTTTATCGTTAGGGTTTTCTTCTTCGTCCCGCTCATCCAATTCAGTGCCCTTTAAAATGGAATATAGCCGCTGTATGGTACTTATATAGACCTGGCTATCATTCGGTATAAAGGAACTAGTTAAGCGGGACACGCCGTATAATTCAGGAAATAAGCGATTGTCGTCTTGTGGTTCGTATCGCTTAAACTCCTGCTCTGCCTGCTCACCTAAATTTTTTGTATCAACCAAAAACAATATGCGTTTGGCTTTGGCAAACTTTAATAGCCGATATATAAATGATATGGCTGTAAATGTCTTACCTGATCCGGTAGCCATCTGTATTAATGCTTTCGGCCTGTTATCACGAAAGGACTTTTCTATATTGGTTATTGCTGTTACTTGGCAATCACGTAAGCCGTCAGTTTCTAATATCGGAGTATCATATAACCTTGCTCTAAGTGTTTTATCCTCTTTTAACCATTGTCGAAAGGTCTCCGGCCTATGAAAGGTAAATAATGGCCGGGAACGAGGTTTAGGATCGCGGTAATCTGTAAAGCGAGTTAATTCCCCGGTGCTTTCATAAACAAACGGTAGAGGGTCGTTATTAAGGTATTTAAGTTTTGATGTAGCGTATTCGCTCGATTGATCTTCTACGACTGTAAGTTTTAACCCTTCATCCTCACGTTTTGCTTCTATAACGCCGACAGGCTTTTTATCAACAAATAAAATATAATCAGCTGGGCCTGTTTCCGTTTGATACTCTCTTACGGCAACACCTATGCCCGCACTTAAATTAATTTGCTTTTTACCCTGTATCACCCAACCGCAAAGCAATAGTTGCTTGTCGATATTATCACGGGCTATCTGTTCGGGATTTTGATTCATTGGATGAATAAGGTTGCTAAATATAGTATTTCCTTGGCTACAATGAAATATTATGGAATAATACTATTTGTAAGTGCCACATTAATGAGGGGTATAATGAACGTTAAGCCAAATTCTTTGATAACGTTTGTAATAGGTGCAACAATAGCTAAAGGTCGCAGCCGGATAACATATTTGTGTAGGGAGATGCCATATTACCCCCCGCCCCTTCGCATAAAAAAAATAAAGATGTGATGTTTGTCGGATTTATGTATTTAATTTACTGTACCACCCAATATGAGTGCTGCATAATTCTTAAATACTTGTTTGCCGGTCCTTGAAACGACATAATTCGTCGGCTTATTCTTTATTCCTCTCGAAATAACCTGTAAGGCTTTTATTTCAGTTAGTCTTTTTAATGATCTTCTGATCTGTTGAACATTGGTATGACTATAGAACCTTTGCAAATCATACAAAGTAAAAAACATTTGCCTCTGAGAAAAGGTCAAAACTTCAAGATCAGTCCTACTCAAATCAAAATGCTTGTTCAGTTGATACAATGCTTCGCGTTGCTTAAGGATATTAAGACTTACGATATCTATTTCGGTAATCATTGATGCAATAATGAAATATATTAGCAAGGAGGGCAGGAGGGTTAGTCCCCCTGCGATATTGCACTCTACTAATTGTATATAAATATAAGCTATTTTCTTCGTTTAAAGATACGACAGGGGACTTTTGGGGGTATGTTATGTATTAAAAACCTTCACTAAAGAATTCCTCTAAAGTCATTCCAAAAGCGGACACAATTTTAATCAGGCTACTAAATTTCAGGTCCTGTCCATTTTCATATCTGCCAAACTGAGCCCTTGGTATATCGTGGTCATATGCAAAAAATTCGTAATTAGAATACCCCTTCTTAATACGCAATGCTTTGATACGACTACCTAACATTTTTAGATAGTCTTCATTCATTTTATCTAACTCGTTAGACTTGTTTGAAGCGCTTTGCATATGTGTAAAATAAAGCAATAGCCTATTCTTTTGGTACTACTTATAAATTACTACTTTTGAGTATCTTTATTAACATGAAATATATCCGTTAGTATATTGGGCATCAGGAAATTTTTTAGGTCTTTAAGAAAGACACGATATTTATATTTTTTATCCCAGGGCCTTTCTAAGCCTTTCGATAAAGACAATCCAATTGAGAGTAACCGGCAACATGATATTTATTTAAATCATTTGATAGTGTTTTCGCTATCTGATCCAGTAGTAAATGAACTATTAATTATGAACAATGCGGATGAGAGCACTCTAAGAAAACTATATGCTGATTTAAGACTGGTTGCGGAAGTAACTTATAATAACGGATTTTTTGTGCCTGCGTCAAGTATTATAGATACTTTTTCATA
>DHXK01000046.1:6757-8626 GCA_002413665.1 Legionellales bacterium UBA5158
CGCGTATTATAGATACTTTTTCATTATGTTATCTGCTTCAACATTTTGATGGTGATAGATACTTTGTTGACTCGTTGGATGGATACAACTCATTGCTATTAATAGCTAATAAATTAGTCATGTATTTTACAACTAACGATACGAGACATTTATGGATACAACCAACAACTTGAGCCAGGGATGGGAACTCGATTAGCGCACCAACTACGTCTTTACTACAATGCAGAATGGATGTGTAGTCATAAGCTCGCCGCGCTACTAATTTGCGAGATACCGGCAAATTATACTCCAATGAAACCTGAAGATTTAAGAGGGTATCACGAACAAAGGATAACAACTTTGGTGGAGGACGCATTGAGAGAAAGAAATCCGGTTCTGCGGGACTTGGAACAAAAGCTGGACCTGCAGGTGATTTCGACAGATCCGTCTGGAATAGCCATCGAAATAATGGCAAGCGATCAATGGCCGAGCTATCCTAAGAGCTTTGATAGTATTCCGATAAATAACCGTAACTATCCATTAGACGAGGAAGATATTGAATACTTGTATCAGGATACCGGTCTGTATATGATTATCGAATATCTTCAGAGTAATGACTTCTATGACTAAAGACTGAAAATCAATTACATGCAGCGCTAATTTTGCGTATTAGTTACGAGGATCTTCCTGCGGCAACAGACCTAAACAGGGGGGCAATTAGATTCACTTAAAAAACATATTAACGATGAACCAGATTATCCAAATCAATCAGATGATAATTAAAAACAAAAAGATTTCTATTGTCATAGCGGTTTTATTGCTGCTCATTATTACCAATCCCTCTATTGATGAATTTAGGTCATACCAGCACGTAGCACCCACGAATTACAGAACTTATATGGGTAGGGATATAAACTTCTTAATTTTCTCTATCTATTCAGGCGATTTAGATGGTAACAGAGAGAATAAATATTTAGGCATATTAGGTAATTTTTTTAAGTTGTAAAATATGGATGTCTTCAGACGAGTTGGCGGATTTCTTTTAAAATCAACTGGGCCATTATTTCTGATATTAGGCCTTGTGATTTTTATTTGGCTATATTTCAGTGCAAAGCCTTCGCTTAAAGAGCCTCCTTATAAACTGAAAACAGAAACCTGGACCGCTGCTATTCAACAGTTTGATACTTTAACCCATAAAGAAGTGGTTTTCTATGGTTACGTAACGGAAACTGATTTTGAAACCAGCTCGGTAAGCCTAATGGATCATTCAACAGTGACGACAAAAGATTTCTTAACAATTGATAATGCGGTAAATCCCTGGGATGAAGATATAACCCTTAAAACCGGATTGCATCTTAAAATTGAGTTATTATATATAGGCAAATCAAAATCCAATGCTAAAATGGATAGTTTGAAAAATATCAAAGAACACGGTGAACCGCTTAATTTCAACTAAGTCGATTTAATTTGATGGACAACCAGGGTTAGCTGCGGGGTAATACACCTAACCGGCCCCCTTCAAACCATTTTGGGAAACAGGTATTTCCGCAACCCGTACCCTCAGTTTTCATTAGCACCTTAATTGCCAGGGCCAATGGGTGACAAGATCATGCAGTCTAACATTTGGACACTTTCAACCTGCCTGCATAGATTGACCTTGCATCAAGCAAAATGGATTAGGATAGTTTTATTATGAAAGCGCTTTGTATTAAAAGTAATTGATAGATTGCTTTTCATGGCCGGGAATTGCTATGCATTTAATAAAGCGATATAAAAGACCTTCAACGCTCCTACAGGGATTGGCAGGGAGTTCTCGTTCAGTACTTTATCAGGTAATTAAAAAGGATGCTATCTAAATAGCACCCCCTTTAAGTTTTTACTGATAGCGAC
>DHXK01000046.1:8794-8957 GCA_002413665.1 Legionellales bacterium UBA5158
GCGACATCAGTAAACAAATGTAACAATTTAAAATTGATTGAAAAAAGTCTTTAATTTGCTACCAGTTTTGCTACCAATTTATTTTATTGTAAGTAAAAATACCCTATACATGTCGTATAAGGCATTTTTTACTTTTGGTAAGCGGTGAGGGAGGGATTCGAAC
>DHXK01000277.1:0-1304 GCA_002413665.1 Legionellales bacterium UBA5158
AAAACGTAAGTTCATGCCTAGGCTTCCCACGTAATACGATAGTATTGACAAAGCAACCCACAATATTTTCGACTTCCGGTAAGTTTCGATTAGCGGTAGGCGTTCCTACTAAAATATCTTCTTGTTGTGAATGACGATGAAGTAATATTTGAAAAACAGTCAGTAAAGTCATAAATAAAGTGACATTATGCATTTCAGAGAAATGTTGCAATTGAGCGCAGAGTTTTTCATCTAATTCGAATTTAAAAATTTCGCCTATTCCTGAAGCTATGTCTGGTCTAGGATAGCAGGCAGTAAGAGATAAAATGTCAGGAAAATTTTCTAGTTCTTTCGCCCAAAAAATACTTTGTGATTCTAATAAATTTCCTTGTAAATAACTACGTTGCCAAGCTGCGTAATCCGCATATTGATAGGGTAGTGGGTTAAGGGTTGCTATTTTATTTTCTGTAGCCGCATTATAAAGTTGCGACAGTTCATTCGCGAAAATATTAAGTGACCACCCATCTGTAATAATGTGCGCGAGACTGATAAGAAATACATGCGTTGTTTCGTTAAGGCATAACATTTTGGCTTTGACTAATGGCCCGGTTTCAAGATTGAAAGCGTATGTTGCAAATTGTTTGGCTATGGATTCGACGTTTTTTTTATTTTCTTTATCCACTGGTGTATATAAGCTCTGTATTTCAAGTGTAGAAAGAGGCTTGTCATAGATTTTTCTTGTTAATTTATCATTTTCAAACACGAAACTGGTGCGTAATGATTCATGTCTATGTAGTAGGTCTAAATATGCTTTCTTAAACGTAGATAAATTAAGTCTACCGTGCAAGTGCATACATAAAGTTAAATTGTAACGTGGTGAAATGGGATCTAATTGAGTTAATAACCAAAATTGTTGTTCCGCAAAGGAAGCCAAAAGCAATGAACTCTTCCTGTCAACTCTGTGTAAGGGAAAGACGTGCGGTGTCTTTTCTGTTTTTAATAATTGAATGTGACTGGATAAGCCAGCAATAGTGGGCGATTCAAAAAGACAACGGAAGGGTAGGTCAACAGAGAATTCACGTCGAATACGACTCATCATTTGCATGGCAATTAATGACTGACCACCTATTTCAAAAAAGTTATCATGGATGCTAATATTTTTTGAAGATAACAAATCATTCCATAGATTCGTAAGTTGTCTTTCAATGTCGGTCGTGGGTAGAGTAGGTTGTGAATTACGTTCTTGCACCAATGCTGATAATGCTTCACGATCTACTTTCCCATTGGGTGTTAAGGGCATAGATTTTAGTTGGAAGTAAAGCGTC
>DHXK01000277.1:1457-4325 GCA_002413665.1 Legionellales bacterium UBA5158
AAAGCGCAGGTAACATGTATTGAGGAAGTATCTTTGTGAGATATTTTTTTAATGAATCTTCAGGCAGCGCTTTATCTGCAACAAAATAAACAGCCAATTGTAAATTATTATTTTCCTGAATGGCTAAGCAGAGTGCCTGCTGTATACCTGAGTAAGTTAGCATAGCTTGGATAATTTCATCTAACTCAACACGAAAGCCTCTAATCTTAACTTGATCATCTAGTCTACCTAAAAATTCGATGGAGCCGTTAGTTAACAGTCGACCTTTGTCACCAGTTTTATAATAACGATTTTTTTCTGTGTTATGAAAAAATTGTTTTGTTAAGTCGAGTTTGTTCCAATATCCCAATGCTAAATAAGGACTTTGTATTACAATTTCGCCTTCGTTTTTAGTTTTAGACCCATCTGCATCAAGTAAAAATATGTCTGTATTCTCTATAGGAAAACCAATGGGTATTGAGTGCGTAGTGAATACAGTTTGTTTATTCATAAAATATTGGGCAGAAACGGTAGACTCAGTAGGGCCATAACCATTGATGAATACACAGGTATCAGCGCAAAATGTTTGATACAAATTAAAATCTTTTAATTCGACTTTTTCTCCACCTAATATAACGACTCTCAGATTTTCTAATAGATGTGCCGAATTTGTATCCTGTAACAGATGACGAAAAACTGTCGGTGTCGAATGGTAAATTGTAATTTTTTCTTGGTGTAACCATTCAAGACATTCTTCTGCAGTTTTATTTTTAAGATCAAAAGTATATAAACTAGCGCCATTCAATAACGCTGCAAAAATATCCATAATTGCAGCATCAAAACAAAACGAGGCTAATAAACTGATGCGGTCATTTGGAGTGATTTGCAGGGCGTTAGTATAAGCACGATTGAAGTGTAAAACGTTGCGATGACTTTGCAGAATTCCCTTGGGCTGGCCTGTGGTTCCTGAAGTGTAAATGATATAAGCATAACTATCGGCATTGCTGCTGATTGTCACTGGAGAAACATCAGAAAATAAGTTATCTAATAGTAAAACAGTAATGCCACATTGTTTTGCGAGGCGTGTAGCCAGATGAAAATGTGTTTCATCTGTTAAAATGAGATGTGCTTTTGAATCTGTAATCATGTACAGTAAGCGACTTTCAGGATAATCAGGCTCTAAAGAGACATAAGCATTGTCAGTGGCTAAAGATGCAAGAGCTGCTGCGATCATAGTCGCATCGGATTCCATGAGTAATACGATCTGACCACTATGCTGTAAACTGACTGCTTTAATGCTTGTAGAAATAACATTGATTGCTTGATTGAGTTCTTCGTAAGACCAAGATGTTGTTTTAGTCTTGATAGCAAGCTGTTGCGGGTGATTTTCTATTTGTATCAGTAATTTTTTTATTATGGATTGTTCTATTGAGTTTTCTAAGTTCATTATTTACCTATGTTCATAATCTTGGTGTATACCTTAGTTCTCCTCAGCCCCATCGTCAACGTAAGAAGAATTCCTCTCTTAATGTGTCATCCCCGCGTGCGAGGAACCATTTTAACTTTATACCAAGCCTAGCCTGGTGTAATGACAGAATGGATTCCTGCCTTCGCGGGAAGGACAGAGCCTAAAACTAGCCTTGTTTGTCGAGCACTTGATAGTGATGACGGATATATTTTTTCTGATAAGAAGTTTAAATTATCACCTATCTGCTTGCAAGGTACTAATCTATTATTGATTTGACAATTTTTTCTGATTTTGCGAGTATGTTTCTTTTCGAGTAACTAGCTCTGACTCGTTTATTTAGGGACTTTACTGTATGGATTTCGAAGAAGGAATTTTCGAGCAACGTTTTTGTGAAATTTACAATAATTTATTTTTTACACATTTTAAGGCTACGCACATCGCTAAAGTCGTTTCAATAGCAGGTTTTAATGTCAAGATTTTATTCGCCACCGAAAAGATTTATAACAAAGTATTTCCAGCCATCGCCCATACTGAACTAGTTAATGATGCTGTCATAGATATGCAGCTATGTGTATTTGATTTAATTTCAGCAAAAGTGTCGACTGGGTTAGAAGAATTCACTAAAGATATGTATTACAAAGCAAGCGCCGGTGCAAATGTCAAAACGATGAAACCACTTAATAGTCATTATCAATTACTTTATGATAATGCTTATTACTATGATCAAAGTAAGCGTTTAGCATTTTGGTTTGCACAAGATATATCTTTATTGAATGAATGGCATTTCGCAAATCCCTTTCGACATTTTTTCTACGATTGGTTATTAAGAAATGACAGAGTAATGGTACATGCAGCAGCGGTAGCCGATGCGGACAATGCTGTCATTTTGGTGGGACAATCTGGCTCAGGTAAATCTACTCTCATGATGAGTTGTTATACGCAGGGTCTGACAGTGTTGGGTGATGACCATTGTGTTCTTGATACAAGCAGTTCTTCCTCATCTGTCTACAGTTTATATAATGCTATTAAGATAGATACGACTATAGTCGATAAATTTGCTGGTGCATCTAGTTATATTACTGGTCATTTGACAAATTTTGCTGGGATTAAAAAATCACTCATCAATCTTCATAAAATGGATCCCGATAAATTAAGTCTATCTAAATCTGTCAAAGCTATTATAAAGTTAGCAATTAATCCAGCGTTAGAATCTCCTCAATTAAATGTTATGTCTAGTGTCGATGCCATCAAATATACAGCTCTAAGCACAATTGCACAGCTGCGTTCTGTTAATCCAAAAATGGTATTAGGTCACATAACACAAGCGATTACTTCAGCTGATTCTTTTTATTTAGAATTGTCGCGTGACTTTCGTAAAAACTATCAAGTCATAAAAGATGTGTTAGCTCGCTAGATTTAGG
>DHXK01000277.1:4466-4864 GCA_002413665.1 Legionellales bacterium UBA5158
CAGATTTAGGAGACCACAATGCAAAAACAAGAAATTATTGTAATTACAGGTAACGCAGGTAAAACAACTACGACAGAAATGATTGCTAGCATTTTGCAAACTAGATGGAACATATTCAAAACTAAGGATAACTATAATACTGCAGTTTTTGTAGAGGAATATCAAAAAGAGATAAATCAATCTCATCAAGCGGTTGTTCTTGAGTATGGTATGAGATTTCCTGGTGGAATTGCTGAGTGTTGTCGATTAGTCCAGCCAAATATTGGTGTTATTACAAATATAGGATTGTCTCATATAGGTAAGTTTAAGGGTGATCTAACAGCAGTGGCAGCTGAAAAATCCGAACTTATAAAAAGCATTAAACAAAATGGCAAATTATATTTAAATGCAGATGATGA
>DHXK01000277.1:5093-11372 GCA_002413665.1 Legionellales bacterium UBA5158
TTATATTTAAATGCAGATGATGAAAATTCTCGATTATTAGATACCAATCACTTTTCTGGCGACATTATTTATATCAGTATTAAAGAAAATTCGTCATATCAGGCTTATGACGTGACATCTTCTCAAGATGGCATCAAATTTAAGATTAATTTATCTGATGTGGTATGGAATTTTAATCTTAGTTTATTAGGAAAGCACAATGTTTATAATGTGCTTTTTGCGATTGCAGTGGCATCACAATTGGGATTTACGCCTTTAGAAATAAAAGTTGGACTAAGAAATTTTAAACAGTTGCGTTCTAGATTACATTTATATAAATATGGTGATTTTACCATAATTGATGATACTTATAATGCTAGTCCTGAATCGGTTATTGCAGCTATAGATGTATTATGTGAAATTGGTAAAACCGAAAACATTGCGGTACTTTCTGGCACGTTCGATCAAGACAATTATTCTGAAGGGTATGTAAAGATAGGTAAACATATCGCAAGTCAGAAAAAAATATCGTTTCTCTACACGATGGAAAACGATCTTGTTGGTGCAGAAGTCAAGATTATCAGTAAAGCTGCGATTGAGGCTGGATTTCCAGCTGAAAAGGTTATGCACTTTAAATCAATCTCAGAGTTTTATTTGCATTTTAAAAAACACTATAGAACGGGAACCACTTGTTTAATGAAAGGCGTCCGTTCAAGTAGATTGGTGCATTTTTTTAAATTGTTCCCATTGAGAGATGTCAGTAATATTCCAAAAATTGCTTTGGAAAAAATAGACGTTTAGCAGAAAAAAACCATCCTATTAGTATTAAAGTTTTTTAAGAAAATAATATCTAATAGGATTTTTTTTATTGCAGAATAAGATCTTCTGATTTAGCGGCTAATTCTAGATCATCATCAATAGGATCAATCATAAGCAGGGTATCAAGATCGGAATAGATGAGTAATCTTGGCTCTTCAAACTGATTGTTTTCGGCAAGAGCATTATGGATGTTATCAGCGTTCTTAGAGTGATTGTCTGTATTTGAAGCAAGAACACCGAGCTCTGTTAACTTTTCGATAAACAGCAAAATTTGTTGGTGACATTTTGCGTCAAAGTTTTTATAAATGCCTGCCAGTGTTAGGAGGAGATTTTCTTGTGTATGACCTGACATCAGACATTCCCAAGCCAAAACACCAGATTCATTTTCAATACAGCAATATTTGCCGGTTGTAAGATCGGCTATGACAATTTGTTTGCCAATTTTTTCCCAAATAATACTTTCATTTGCGATATTATATGATGTGTTTTTCATGTAACTTTCCTTATTTTTGCTATTAATAATTATACCGTTGTCATTTCTTTACTATACTGATCGACGATATCATGTGTATTGCCAAAATCTTTGATCTTGCCCCCTTGTAACCATAGAACCTGATTGCAATACTGTTTAATTATATCAAGAGAGTGTGAAACCATGATGACAATTTCCGTTTTGTTAATTCTTTTTTGTAATACTTTATGATTTCTTTGAGTAAATCCAGCGTCTAACGCATTGAATGCCTCATCAATTAGCAAGATGTCAGCGTCAACACTAATAGCTATTGCAATGGCTAATCGCATTGACATGCCAAGTGAATATGTAAACATGGGATGAAATAACCGGTCACCCAATTCTGAAATTTCCATAATATGTTCCAGCTTGGATTTTATTTCTGATAAAGTAAGACCTAATAAAATACCTTTGTTGATAATATTTTCATAACCCGTTAAATCTTTATTCATACCCAATGATACGTTTGCGATGGATGCAATTTTACCTTTTACTGTCACCTTACCTTGAGTTGGTGGATATAAACCTGAAATTAATTTGAGTAATGTCGTTTTTCCGGCACCATTATGTCCCACGATTCCAATACGGCTTCCGGTGTCTATAGAAAGTGTAATTCCGTTGATAGCATTGACAAATTTAGTCTCTGGAAAATAAATACTATTTTTTTTTATTATTTTAGTAATTGTTTTTTTGATAGAGCGGTTATAGTTTCTGTATAGAGCAAATCGTAAATGGACTGAGTCAAGAATAATGGAGGCCATTAGGTTATCCAGAAGATAAGGCGATTCTTAAATTGGGAAAAAATAACTATACAGCTACTCACACCAATTAAAATGATGAGTGCTAACAGAGATAATTGCTGTCCTGTCAGCATTTCCCCAATCAGAGGTTTTCTAATTAAATCGATCATTACATTAAGGGGGTTATATTCCACCATGTATTGGTAATGTGCAGATAAAAATTTAGGTTGCCAGACTATGGGTGTTATAAAGAAAAGTGTTGTCATTAATTTTGGAATAATAAAATAAAAATCACGAAAACGAGTGACCATCAGTGCCAGTAACATTCCATAGCTAAATAATATAATCCACAGCAAAATTAAGCCTGGTATTAAAAATAAAATACTAAGATGAATTGGAATTTTAAAATAAAAGAGAATTGGAATAATAATAATGAGTCCGTGTATAAACCCAATTGTATTTTTAAATAATTGCTTCAGTATAAAAGTACAGTAGGGTATGGGGATTTCTTTTAAATATGCCGACGAATTGACAAAAGCAACTGAAAGCTGAGACAGTGAACCTGAAATAAAATTCCATGTTATCACTCCTGAAATAGCGAACACGTAATAGTGCTTATCCGTAGGCATTAGATGGCTATAGAGAAAACAAACTGGTAACAACATAAATACATTGTTAATGATACCCCACCACGGACCGATGAGCGTGTGCTGATACGCTGACTGAGTTTCTCTTAGGCTGAGATAAAGCCATATCCTCCAGGCTTTTATGCTCTTTAAAAAATCATTATTCATAAAAAAATTCAATTTAAGTCCATTCGAATTTTGATCGATTATTGTATCTTACTTGTGGATAAGTATCTAGACAAGTCTCTATAGTCCCTTCCTTTTTCAAAGGAGGGGACTATAACTTGGGTAACACATCTAAAAAAGATTTTTTTATTTTTCAGATAAATCATTACTCAAGGATGTCTAAAGCTATATAGCTTCATTCTTGCAATCTTCAATTTTTACGCAGAATTGTATTTGTAATTTTGATTTCAATTTATTAAGTATTTTATTTTGTTGGATGATAAATAAGTCGTGAAAAATCTCTAAATAATATAGGGTCATGATGAATTTATGTTTTTGCGCTAGAGCTAATGTTTGTAGCACGGTTGCTATTTTATCTCCAAATAAAGTCTTGCATAAAGAAGTAGGAGCTTGAATTATATTGATAAAGTCATTCAAAATTCCAAGTTGATCCAGGCTATTCATAAGGCTTGGCATCCAGCTTTTAGTATTAAGTAAAGTGTGGGGTGGTAATAGATGATGGGTTTCAGTCATCTTATTCATGAGTGATCTGTAGTCACCTTCTTGTGGAATATTAAATTGGATCTGATCGATGTAATGAATAAAATCTGCATCCATGAAAGGAAATTGAAATTGTTGTCTGCGATTAACCGACATTCTGATTTTTCCATTGATAACACCTATTACGAGGGCTCTTGTTTCTAAACGGTTTCTTTTATGACTGATGTATTTGTCATCTGCATATATTATTTTTTTAATTTTAGTAAAATAATGCAGCATAGTTGCGTGCTTGTTTTGTAAAAGATATTTTGTCATCTCGAGATCAAGAATCCCATAATTGTGCGCGTAAAAAGCGGGGGATTGTTTCGCGTTACCCGGAGTAGTCATGTACGCATCACCTGTGAAAACGGTTGTTGCATGTTCTGTAAATTTTGTAAAAGCATATTCAAGAGCAATATTCACGGATAAAGTTCCTACTGCTTCACTTTCGCCCCTCCAAATACTATCTTGTATGTGTGTTAGAAAATTGAGACTTGTGGGCTGAAAGTAATAATTTTGAGAGTTAAAGAGTCCTTGAAGTCTAAAAGTATTCTGATATTCATCATTCGATTTATCAGTGACCAGTGTGAATAAATTAATTTTTTTATCTGTGACTCGATTCAAGAGTGCAGTGATGAGCGAAGAATCAAATCCGCCACTACACATGACTGCTATTTCTTTATTTCCTTTTATATTTTTTTCTATGGCTGTTGTTAGATGATCTAACATGGTATTGGTGGAGGGTTTGAAGTCAGGGTCTTTGCAGGGACTGGATACAGTATTTTGCAGCGTCATCTTACCATTGTAGAATAGTGCATTCGTGGTTCCGATCGAAGATATGCCTTCAATCAGTGTGTCGGGTGTGTGAATTAAACCTGCATGAAATAATTCAAATAATATGACTTGATTTATTTTTGGCACAAAAAATGGATAAGCTAATATGCCTTTGAGTTCGGTAGAAAAAAAAATAGTGTCAGCAGATATATGATAGTAGATTGGTATCGTACCCAATCTATCAGTAAACAAACCGATTTTATTATTTGTTTTGTCGATGATGAGTGTTGAAAATATGCCATTGATTTCTTTAATTTTACTGATGTTACCCGAAGTATAAAAATTTTTTACTGTTTCAGCTAAATCATGTTGATTTTCTAAATAGGTCCCCAGGCATAAAACTAAGTAAGCACTATCATTTTTTATAAAAAGTTTGTGTGTGTCAGAGCTATAACAAAGAATACGATAAGATAAATCATCCTGAGCCTCTGATTTAAGAAGAACGCAAGGCTGAGCTGTCTCTGGGAAATATAAATATTCTATAAAATCAAAATGTTCAATGTTCGATTTCCTGCTAAAACCACCCAGTAGAAATCCATTCATAATTTGTCCTGTCATAATGAGTGAAAAAGAATATCATAATAAATTTTATCACGTATCAACAAACTAGATTTTTATGCTATGTTATTGCAAGTTCTATCAACATGGATGATGAGTATATGTCGGTTGTTATTGGTGTTCTAGATATAAGTGGAGTGACAGATAATATTGTTTTTATCGACTTTAAGAAAAAATCGCTCACCTGGATTCCTAGAGATTTATATGCCTATCGAATAAGAAGCCGTGTAAATGAAGCCTATCGATTAGGCGGTCATTCCCTTTTTATAGAAGTTATTAACAAATTAGGTTACAAGGCAGAGCACAGCATTTGTGTTTCGACGCAGGCTTGCATCAATGTATTTAGCCAGCTCAAATTAGTCGTGCCCATTGCTGAGTATGCGGAATATCATTATCCACTTAAGCCTTTCACACCTATAGAATCAGGTAGAAAAACTATTTGCTTTCAGCCGCCACAAGAAGAGCTAGTGGGGGAGCGTATTCATCATTTTCTAGGTGCACGTTTTAGAATTGACAAAAATGTGGCGCTGCCGGATTTTGATCGGATACTCAGGCAACAGGTGTTTGTCAAATGTCTATTGGAACAACATTTCAATTTTAAACAGTTCTTGATCGAAAATATTTCTTTTTCACATCCAGATGCATTAGATCAACTACATTTGATAAATTCTCAATATGAATTCAAATTAGCTAATAATTGTTTTCCGGTGACGATCCAAGGCATGAAGGTACTCTTTAAAAAAACGGCCTATGCAAAAATATTTAAAATATATTTAAATCGAATCGATCCTACTTTGCGACGGTTCATTCAGTAGTTATTTTTTGTTGATTTTTCTTATGCTGAATGAAATCATTTAATAAATATAAATAGTCTTTGCGAGAATTTTTATGGACAGAGCTCGTATTTTGTTGATGAATTCGTCTCTTCACAAGTATCTCTTCAATCAATGAAGTTTCTAGACTTAATTTTTTTGTTTTAAGAAACCATGCTATAAATTCACCGACTTTAATTTCCGTATTAAAATTTCCTACTTTTAAAAAAGTTTTTTTCCTGATGAGCATAGTGCTTGCACAATAACCTGGTGTTATCTTGTTTTTTATGTTGACTGTTTGTAAGTGATCCGTATTAAGTTCAGGGCTGATAAATTGTTCGATGAGAGTAAAAACCATATCAACAGATGGCTCACTATTCATGATGTTCAATTGTTTGGTTAGTTTATTTGGTAACCACAAATCATCAGCGTCTAGAAATGCAAGGAATTCACCTTTAGACTGTATTACACCTGTATTTCTCGCAGCCGCAGCACCTTTATGATCTTGCTTAATATAGTTAATGGCATTACCTAAGCTTCCGAGAATAGCAGCAGTATCGTCATGAGAACCATCATCGACAACAATAATTTCCAGTTTTTCGCATTGTTGATCTAAAACACTAGTTATTGTGTCTTTAATATAATGACCAAGATTGTACACGGGAATAATGACACTGATAATAGGCATTTATGTA
>DHXK01000219.1:0-259 GCA_002413665.1 Legionellales bacterium UBA5158
GAGCATATTGTGCATAGGCTTGCGAATAACTCGATTGAGAGGGAGAAAAAAATATTAAAAAGTGATGTGGATTATTATCATTCACTAGGTGATAAAGGACATGCTGTGGATGGTTCATCAAAAAAAGATGAAAGGGTAGTGAGTATTATACAAAAAGTAGAGGAAGATAAAGATAGAGATTCAGAATCCCCTGGCTCGTCATCTAATCATAAATAGGGATTTTTGTTCAAATCATATTTCGCTTCTCCCACAAGGGGAG
>DHXK01000219.1:334-3689 GCA_002413665.1 Legionellales bacterium UBA5158
TTCGCTTCTCCCACAAGGGGAGAAGGGAAGTAGTCATGGCTTTCTAGGCAATAATTTTTCTTCATGATCAATATTATTTGTATGCTGAGATTTTTTCGGACGGTTAAAGCAACACCACGATTTTAGCCAAGATTGCTGAGGTTTATTTTCTTCCTCATCTTCTTCATCAACCTCTTCCACTATAGTAGCAAGAGGAGTAGAAGCTTTTTCTAAATCTCGTGCTTCACTGAGTTGTTCAGGAAAAACATTAACGCCAATATTATTTCTCATTTCGCCCGCAGGTGCTTCAATAGATTTTATATAATCTGATAGTGGAAGTCGCTCTAGGTTAGTAAGAGCCTGATGTAGTGTGAAAATAAATTTCTCTCTTTCGTTGCTAGTTAAGCGACTTAAAAGAAGTTGATACAAGTGTAGTAAGCCCGTTAAATGAAATGTAACTATGCCTAGCATTGCGCCATAACGAAAGGTTTCTTTTTCGCGGCCATCATAATCTTTAGTTGTAATCAGATTAGCTACAGAATATGACATTGCAGAAAACAACATGCATGCACCAAAAATTAACATGGTAGTTTTGGGACGCAGACGAAATGGAAGTGAATCTATAGCTTGTCGAGTTGCAAGATTTTTTATGAATTCCAGAAATGAAGTGACACCACTCACAGTAATTTTAATGCTGCTATAAGCTTGGGATGCAGTTAAAAAGGCTGTTAGACCAAGTTGCAGCGGTAGAAAAGGGATGGCTGTATGCTCTTGTAAAACATGTAAGGTATTCAACTGAAAAGGGATGGTAAAATTTGCCATCATGACAGAACCAATTGCTGCGCCTAAATATTTTATTTTCTGATCACAAGCAGTTGCAGGATGTGCCCCAGCTTGGTCTTGAAATAAATAGCCTAATGGATTTTTTTTATTTTCTTCTGTTATTTCTAAAGTAAGCGCGGTTAAGGAAATTTGTTTCCAGTTTGCATGAGCTTGTATAAGAGCTTGTTGGAATTGTTTTGAGTAATATTCAGTGCGTATGCGTAATTTATTTTCTTCATCCGTTAGCGGATAATAACGAGTAAGTGTTTTATAGTTAATTTCTTTAAGTAGATATTTTGCTTTGTCTCGATAATAGGGGAATTCAGATTCCATAATTCCAACAGTACCGTATAACGCACCAGGAATACCGCCCAGCACAGTCACTACCGTTTGCCAAGCCTGAGCCCCAGTTCCAATACAAGCAATAAATAATTGAGCTGTTTGACTTGCAGCTAAAATACCAACAGTTATTCCGCGCGTAATTTTAGCTTTTTGGGTGGGTTGCTTTTGCAAATATTTAATGGTGCGTGGAATGCTGTCTGCGGAAAAATATCCGTTAATTCCACCAAAATCTAATCCACCCGATAAAAAGAAAGTTGTATGGGCTACTTTTTCAGAAGTAAGATTGGTTAACCACATACCGCAAATATCTGATTTGGCACAGCTTAATGCGGGTCCATAATAAAGGAACCCAGCACCCATCCCAACAATACCGGATGCCACTTGTAAGCCTGTCGATAAGTAATAAGTTTTTTTAGAAAGATTCACTTTAGGAGTAATAGCATCGGTGTGATTGCTGATCATGGGATTTCTACTTCAATGGATTAAAAAAGATAGCCAACTATATAATAGCTTAGATAGTTTTACAACCAGATGTGTTTTGAATTACACTGTCATCCTTAAATCAAGAGGTTACGAGGGAGATATGGCTTTTCAAATTGAGAAAAACACAGGAATTTTAATAAAAAAAGCTGCAAGGTTGTTCGAGCAGTTTGCGAATAAAAGTTTAGATACCTTGGGGGTGACCTATTCTCAAACTATTTTTCTTATTCGATTATGGGAAAAAGATGGGCAAAATCAAATTGAGTTAACTAAAAGTGCTGGCTTAAAGCAGCCTACCGTTGTGCGAATGCTAGATCGAATGGAAAGAGATGGCCTTGTTAAGCGCGTTCGCAATGATGGCGACAGGCGTATCTATAATTTTTTCCTAACCGAAAAAGCAAAAAAAGCCTGTAAAAAACTAGAAGGACATGCTTATGCAATGCAAGCGATTGCAACAAAAAAGCTTCTTAAAAATGAAATCAACAACCTTAATGTTTTGTTAACAAAGGTTATAGGGAATGTAGACAAATTTCTAAAAGATTAACAACTCTTAAACAATATTTTTAAAATAAGATAATTATGACAAATGATTCGCACGATAAAGTAAAAAAAACATTATCAAACTCTTTGTTAAATAGTTTATTCCATGTGAATGATGTCACTACTGAAGCAATTAAGGAGCAAAAACATTTTGCTGCTCACAATATTAAAGTGAATCATTTCACTAAGGATTACAAAGCAGAAAATCGATTAATAAATAAAGTGGTTCTCATTACAGGGGGAGACTGTGGTCTTGGTCGATCCATTGCATTTTATTTTGCTAAAGAAGGTGCTGATGTCGTCTTAGTTTATTTTAATGATAAAGAAGATGTTCTTTTAATTAAAAACAAAATTCAACAGCTAGGAAAGAAATGCTTGTTGCTACGAAGCAATATAGAAAAACCTAAATTTTGTAGCAAGGTACTAGAAAAAGCTCTTTTAAAATTTAAAAAAATTGATATTTTAGTAAATAACGCAAGTGAAGAACCAGCTCAAGAAGATTTAGAAAAATTATCAGCGAAGCAATTAGAGAAGTCATTTAAAACAAATATATTGGCGATGTTTTATCTCACTCAATCTGCTTTACCCTATTTAAAGAAAAATAGTTGCGTGATTAATACTTATAGATTAAACGACACTGCCGCAACCAAAGAAGCTGTAGTCAACTTCACTCGAACTACTGCAGAGAATTTAATGGATTCGCATATTCGTGTGAATGCTATTGCATGGGGTCCAGTCTTTACTTCATTAGCTCCGTCAACTTTTTCTAAGGAAAAAGATGAAATTTTAGATCATGAAACTGAAAACTTTGAGGCCTTCAATGAGAGTGCGCCATGTTATGTTTATTTGGCTTGTGAGGATGCTGCGCATATTTCTGGGCATATCTTGTCTCCACACGGAGAAAATATTTTTAAGGAGAGAGAAATTTAATTTGCTAAGTCGGGGAAGAAGTTTTTAGAAACACTTTCAATCGCACCCCATAAATGTTTACCCACTTGGCCAGGCTCAACTAGTAGAATTATAAAATGTAGTTTCTTGAAGCATTAATAAGGAATTAATCTAAAAATGCTACAGAATACTCTAAGAAGAAATTCAAAATTAACTATAACCATTAGGTATATTCAGCAAAAGCCCACATCCAACAACTAAATCATGTTAAAATACGAAGATATAAATATAACTATAAATATAA
>DHXK01000219.1:3791-4008 GCA_002413665.1 Legionellales bacterium UBA5158
TATAAATATAACTATAAATATAAATAAAAACAGAAGAGCACGATCCAATTTGCTTTTAATAGCATAGGTAATCCGTTGTTAAATAAACATAATAACGAGAAACTAAAATGGACAATGCATTAAAATTATTAGTTTTTATTTTAGATGAACACTATTATGGAATACCATTACCTAGCATTATCAAAATATTACCCTCTGTTGAAATAACACCTATACC
>DHXK01000168.1:0-176 GCA_002413665.1 Legionellales bacterium UBA5158
AGCGAGTGTGCGCGGTATAGGTGTTGCGGTCATAATTAATTGATGAGGATAACAATTATTACGAAAGCCTTTTTCGCGTAACTGCGCACGCTGCTCCACACCAAAGCGATGTTGTTCATCAACAACAATCAATGCAAGGTTTGCAAATTCTACACTCTTTTGAAAAATTGCATGCG
>DHXK01000168.1:277-11502 GCA_002413665.1 Legionellales bacterium UBA5158
CTTTTGAAAAATTGCATGCGTGCCTAAAATAACTTTTATTTTATTTTCTGCAATGGACGATAAAATTTCTCTGCGCGGAGCTACTTTCATTCTCCCTGTTAATAATACAACGTCTACCCCTAGCGGTTCAAACCAAGCTTTAAAAGTTCGATAATGTTGTTCCGCTAATAATTCTGTGGGTGCAAGTACAGCACATTGAAAATTATTTTCAACAGCTTGAAGCATACTTAGCGCTGCAACTACTGTTTTTCCTGAGCCCACATCACCTTGCACTAAACGTAACATTGGATGAGGCTGGCACAAATCAGCAGAAATTTCTTGAGCCACTCGCGCTTGTGCATTCGTCAATTTAAATGAAAGATTTTTTAAAAATTTCTGCGCAAGAATTCCATTTTTTGTAAATGGAAATGCAGCCTGTACTTGAAAGGACTTTTTTAAATTAAGTAAACTTAAGCGATGCGCTAATAATTCTTCGAAGACTAAACGTTTTTGAGTGATGTGTTGCTTCTCCATCAGAACTTCGACGGGAGCTTCTGAAGGTGGACGATGCACAAAACAAAGAGCATCTTTTAACGAAGGAAAAGAAAATTGCTTAAGTAATTTATCTGGTAAAATTTCATGTAACAAACCACCTTGATTTAACAACTCTAGAGCCTGATCAGTCAATCGTCTAAATGTTAATTGACTCAAACCATCAGTCGTCGGATAAATAGGCGTTAGATTATCTTCTGTTTGAAGTAATTCATCCGCGGTTGCGATTTTATATTCAGGGTGAATCATTTCTAAACCTAGCGTACCTCTACGGACTTCTCCAAAACATCTTATCCGTAAGCCTATTTGTAAACTTTGTCGCTGTTGTGCATTCGCATAAAAAAAACGTAACCCTATGCGACCTGAATGATCACGCAACTGACAAAGTATTCGTGTACGTCCAACCTTAGGTAAACTTACATTCTCAATCACGCCTTCAATGACAACATGATCGCCAGGCGCGATACTTTGAATGGGATAGACCCGCGTGCGATCTTGATAACGCAGTGGCAAATGAAATAATAGATCTTGTACGAAATGAATGTCTAAGCGTGCTAGATGTTCTGCTAAGCGTGCGCCTACTCCTTTCAAGTAACGACAAGGTAAGAGGCTGAGATCTTTTTGGGGTGCAGTTGTTAACATTTTTTTGTTCAGTGCCAGTGGAGAATGTGTATTGTTAAAGTTTTATAAAATGCGTGAGGAGTGTTTTTTTATAATGGTTTTATGCATACATTTTTTCTTTTTTATTTTTTTCTTTGAAACTCCACCCCTCATCCGCCCTACGGGCACCTTCTCCCACAAGGGGAGAAGGAAAATAGTCATGACTTTATAGAGCTTTATTGACAAAAAAAAACATAGTGAGTAAAGTGCTTACCTTATGCCGGGGTGGTGGAATTGGTAGACACGCAAGCTTCAGGTGTTTGTGGGGGTAACCCCGTGGAGGTTCAAGTCCTCTCCTCGGTATATTCAAGTGTTTCACTTTGCTCTTCGAACGGATGTCGCAAAATAATCGTTTCCATACGATCAGGACCAGTTGAAATAATATCAATTGGAATGCCTGCTAACTCTTCAATTCGTAACAAATATTTTTTCGCGTTCTCAGGCAACTCTGCGAATGTCTTCATGCCCACAGTAGATGTTTGCCAGCCAGGCATGTCTTCGTAAACCGGTACGCAAGCAGCAAGTTCAGCGGCATCAGTCGGTAATACCGAAATTTCTTGATCACCTAACTTATACGATGTGCAGATCCGCACAGTTGGCAAATCATCCAGAACATCTAACTTTGTCATACATAACCCAGAAAAACTATTTAACTGAGTTGAGCGTCTGACAATAACCATATCCAACCAGCCACAACGACGCGGTCTACCCGTCACAGAACCAAACTCATGCCCACGTTCTGCTAAATATTTTCCGACTTCATCATTTAACTCAGTAGGGAAAGGTCCCGACCCTACTCGTGTGGTGTAAGCTTTGGTAATTCCTAAAATATAATTTAAATATCGCGGACCAAAACCTGTGCCTACACAAGATGCGCCAGCAACAGTATTTGAAGAAGTGACGAAAGGATAAGTCCCATGATCAACATCCAACAAGGTTCCCTGCGCACCTTCGAATAAAATATTTTTCCCCTGCAAGCGATACTCTGACAATAATGCAGAAACATCTGCTTTCATAGGTTTTAAAACATCAGCAAACGCTAATGTACTTTCTAATGTTTGGTTGTAATCAATTGGAGCTTCATGATGATAATGCTCTAATACAAAATTATGATAATCGAGCACTTCTTTTAATTTTTCGGCAAAACGTTTTGCATCAAACAAATCACCAAAACGTAAAGCACGTCTTGCAACTTTATCTTCATAAGCAGGACCTATACCGCGACCTGTTGTACCAATCGCCGCTTTACCACGTGCTTTTTCGCGCGCATGATCCAGCGCAACGTGATAAGGCAAAATTAAAGTGCAAGCTTCACTGATGCGTAAGCGATCTGTCACAGAAACACCGCGCTTCTCTAGCTCACCAATTTCTTGTAGCAAAGCAGCTGGGGATAACACCACACCATTACCAATTAAACATTGAACATGCGGATGTAAAATACCAGAAGGAATTAAACGTAAGACTGTTTTTTTGCCATCAATGACTAAAGTGTGTCCTGCGTTATGACCACCCTGAAAACGCGCAACGACAGAAGCTTGCTCCATTAAAAGATCAACAATCTTTCCTTTGCCTTCGTCGCCCCATTGACTACCTAATATAACAATACATTTACCCATAGAATTTTTTTCCGTCTCAATGAACCCAATATAACAATGCGACACCAATCAACATACTTACCAATCCAAACATCCGCAAACTACGATCCGGCAGAATAATCATTTGTTGCATCATGCGCCGCCAGAATCGTGGCGATAAAAATGGAAGTATGCCTTCTAAAACAAAAACCAATGCAATCCCTACAAGAAACAATTGCGTCATCTTATTACTTTTTTACAACAGGAACAGATGGAGCTTGATGTTCTGAATTGACACTATGAAAATAATTAAAGAATTGACCTTCAGGTTTTATAACTAACACATCACTCTTGTTATGAAAGCTTTTCGTATAAGCTTCTAGACTACGATACAAAGAATAAAATTTAGGATCAGCACTGTAAGCACGCGCATAAATCCCTGCGGCTTGTTGATCACCTTGAGCTCGTGCATTTGCAGCTTGCAATAATGCTTCTGCTTTTATCACAGTTGCTTTTTGATCGGCGAGCGCTTTAATTTCTTCAGATTTCTCCATTCCTTTTGCGCGTTTTGCTTCAGCAAATTGTTTACGCTCTGTTGCCATACGTTTAAATACTGAATCCATTACATCCTTAGGCATAGTGATCTGTTGAATTTGCACGTCTATTACACTGATGCCCTGATCTTTACCTATGTGATCAGCTTGCTCTTTAATTGCAGCCGTCATGCTAGAACGATCTGCAGAAATCGCCTGATCACTTGTATGCCGACCGTACTCAGCACGCACTACATCATTTATGCGCTGTTCTAATAAATTTTCTGCCCAAGAAACACTACCGCCAGTACTCGTATAAAACTTAGGTAAATTGTTAATACGCCATTTAGCAAAATATTCTACGACTAAGTAAGTTTGTTCTTTGGTCACAACCATTAATGGTTGTGATGAAGAAGTTGCTAACTGTTGCACTCGAGAATCAAATACCCGTACTTTATCGATGAAAGGTGTTTTAAAATGTAAACCGGGTTGAACAATTAACGGTTTACCATTTTTATTCACTATTTTACCAAGTTGCAATACCAATGCAGTTTCGCCTTCATTTACGGTAAAAGCACTCATTGAAATTATCAGTAATAATATTAAAGCACCAACGCCAATAAATTTAATGTGAGCCACTATTCACCTCCGTACCAACAGTTGATTGGTCTTGGTTGCTTGCAGAATTAATAAGCGTAGCGGCGGAAAGATTTGAATAAGGTGTGCCTGTGTTACCAACAGCTTCTTGTGCGATATCTTCGGGCTTAACCGACTGCACCAGCTTATCTATCGGTAAATAAAGCATATTATTGCTTCCATTCACATCAATTAAAATTTTACTCGTATTTTCAAACACCGTTTGCATGCTTTCTAAATACATGCGTTCACGCGTAAGCTCAGGAGAAATTTTATAAACACTCAGCAAGGCTTGATATTTTGCAATTTCAGCTTGCGCTCCTAAAACCACTTGTTGTTGATAAGCATTTGCATCCGCCAATATTCTAGCTGCCACCCCTAGTGCTAATGGCACGACTTTGCTTGCATATGCTTGTGCTTGTTGAATGTAGGTCGCCTTTTCTTGATCCGCTCGATTCACATCATTAAATGCTGCTTTAACTTGATCGGGAGCTTGTACTTTTCGAAGGGTCACTGCAACAACGTCTAGACCTGCGTTATAAGTTTGCAGAACACGTTTAATACGTACTAACACTCCAGAGCTTAATGATTCGCGGCCAGTTGTTAGCACCTCATCTAATTTCATTTTACCGATCACATCTGAAAGAGCACCTGCGGCAACTTGCTGAATCGTATCATCTGGGTTCACCACGTTAAATAAATAAGCGCGTGGATCAGAAATACGGTATTGAACAGTTAATTCAACATTAACGACATTTTTTGATCGGTCAGCATTCGGCTTATCGAGAACATCAACCGGCACTGCCTTTTCCACAATGACATAAGGGTTAGGCAAATCACCTTGCTCAGATGATTTTGTTAAAAAATCATTTTGCAGAGCGAAAGAATAAATCTTTTGTACATCGACCAAATATTTACTGTCAATAAACCTGGCCATCCAATGCAAGCCTGGATTGACTGTATCTGAGTATTTACCCAATCGTAAAATCACACCCTGCTCAGCAGGATTAACGATAAAAAACCCAGCCAAAACCCAGATCGCAAAAATAACTGCAAGTATCAGTCCGAGGCCCCAGCTATATCCTTTGCTGAAAACAGGAGGGATAGACCCAGGCATTTTAGGCCCTGATTTAAAAATCGCCTGCAATTTCGCTAAAAATTGCTGAATCATTTTATCAAGGTCGGGTGGTTTCTGATTGTTTTTGTTGCCGCCCCAGGGATCAGGATTCTTACCACTACCGCCAGGCTCATTCCACGCCATGATGTACTCCGCTATTTTTAGAGTAAAGAAACCGATTCTAGAGGTCAATGCACCTAGACGCAACTACTCAAGAAACTCGCTAAAAAATTTTTCTAAATCCACTGGGGATAACCGTACAATAATATGGCAATTTCCTGCTTCGTCTATAGTTTCAGAAAGAACCACTTTTTGTTCATACAAAGCTGCGCGAAAACGTGCATCTTTAGGCTGTAAAACAAGAGTTTTTTCAATTAATTCTTGTCCTAATATTTCAGCAATACTCGTTTTTAATTCAGTTAAGCCTTGCTTTTTATGAGCAGAAAGCCATACACGGGTAATATTTTCATCTGTTACATTTTCGATATGAGGGGATAAATTTGGGCATAAATCAATTTTATTAAAAGTAACAATTTGTGGAATTTTTAGAGCACCTATACTTTCTAGCACCTCGTTAACTTCATTTATATTTGCCCGCATGCGATTATCATGAACATCCACTACATGAATTAAAAGATCAGCTGCGCAAACTTCTTCTAATGTCGCCCGAAAAGCATCGACCAAGTCGTGCGGTAAATGACGTATAAACCCCACCGTATCCGCTAAAATAATTGATCCCAAATCAGGAATGTGCAATTTTCTTAGGGTTGGGTCTAGCGTTGCAAATAACTGATTTGCTGCAAAAACTTCAGTACCACACAAGGCATTAAACAACGTCGACTTACCTGCATTGGTATAACCTACTATCGCAACAGTCGGTATAGTCGCTTTTTGTCGAGCACGACGACCCAGCTCTCGTTGCTTGCGAACCTTGATAATGCGTTGTGAAATTAACTTTATGCGGTCACGGATCAAACGTCTATCCGTTTCCAACTGTGTTTCACCTGGACCCCGCAATCCTATGCCCCCACCCTGTCTTTCTAAGTGAGTCCATCCACGGACTAATCGTGTTGCCATGTGTTTTAACAAAGCCAACTCAACTTGAAGCTTACCTTCGAAGCTGCGTGCTCGTTGTGCAAATATATCTAATATTAACCCAGTACGATCTAACACTCGGCATTCTAAAAAGCGTTCGAGATTGCGTTCTTGAGCAGGTGAGAGCTGATGATTGAATAAAACTAACTCGGCATTTTGAGCTTTAACATACTCGCGGATTTCTTCTGCTTTACCCGTACCTATAAAAAATTTTGGTTCTGGAGCATGTCGGGTGCCTATTACAACACCCATTATATTTGCACCAGCAGAACGTGCCAATTCCTTGAATTCAGCAAGATCTTCTTGCATGTCTTCATTAGGAAATTCTATATGAACTAAGACGGCTTGCTCACCACCTTTAGGGCGATCAATCAACTTGCCGTCCTCGAAACTACTTGGGAACTTAAACTAAACGCTAATGCTTGTATCATCTTACTCACTCAGAGGAAGTGAAGGAGGGGTAATAGCACGCCCAGCTTGACCATTATCATACTCTAAAGGGGATAAGACATTGCGCGCAGGCACAACAGTTGAAATAGCGTGCTTATAAACCATTTGGCTAACCGTATTTTTTAGCAAAACTACAAATTGATCAAATGATTCTATTAAACCTTGGAGTTTAATACCATTCACTAAGTATATAGAAACAGGAACCTTTTCTTTGCGTAATGTATTTAAGAAAGGATCTTGTAATGAGGGCCCTTTTGTCATTTTTATATTCTCCATTTTATTAATTCTATCAATAGCATAGTTGCTCATCGGTCTTACCTTGTTTTTTGTTTCACTCGCACACTGCGCCTCAAGCAAATTTTCGAGAATATCGAATATATCTCCATCAAGCAAGAAAATACTCCTTTTACTGAGAATAATGTTATAATTAAAAAATCCTCATTAAATCAATACCTGCAGACTATATGACTCAACAGAATCAACTTTCTAAAACATGCATCGCCTGTGGTTTATCTAAGCCTCTACCAGCCTTTTTACAGATCAGCGGACCACAAGGCACCTCTTACGGAAACATCTGTTCAACCTGCAGAGGAAGCGGTTTAGGCAAAAAAATCATCCTCCCTCCAACTGAAGAAGAACATAGCTCTAGTTCTGCTGGTTTAAAAATTGATTCGAAAGCAAAACAATTTGCTGACAATGAGAAAAAACAAAACTTTCAAGATAAAGAAGAAAAACAAGAAAAAGAAGCTAAAAAACGCGAAAAAATTGTCGAAAAAGAAACAAATAAAACGGACTCTCGAAACAAAGATGAACGACGCCATCGAGAAGAATACATAGCTTCCAAACAGCCTTCATTTATCAATAATAAAGCTGCAGGCATACCTGCTGCAAAAAACATCCAAATCGACAACGCAAATGTTGAACAACAAACGAACGTTAAACAACAAGATTTGCAAGCGTCGATTAAAGAAGAACGTATGATTAAAACGAATGATTTTAGTAATGTTTATTTAGATCCTGCAACTGCTGGAGAAATTAAATATACTAGCGCTGAATTTTTAAAAGTAAGAGCTTGGCTGGGCGGCGGCGCGCCCATTAACAGGCTAGGTCAAGCCAACAATAACCCCACTCTCGCAACACCTGCCACCGATTCTAAGCCTACACCTGCTCAACAGAAGACTATTCCTACGGATAAACCAAGTTCATCCTCAATGACAACTTTTAGTCTCACTCAGCCAAAAACAGGGGCAGGGCCTAAAACTCTAGTTGATCAGATTAAAGCAACCTGGGAACCTACTCCACCCAATAAAACTCGCGGACGCTAACATTCAACACATTGAAGTCAAATAATTTAAATAGAATTCTTTATCAATGATTTTCTCAGTTTAAATTCAAAAAAGAAGAAAAATCCGCACTACAGTTACCGGTGTAGACTGCAACTTTCTTGAAAAAATAAAAGACCATGAAAAAACATTATCGGAAAGGATGGGAAATAGCTTTAAAGACTGCCGGTTACGACCCTACAAAATGCATACAACAAGCACCCACCGTGCCTGCATCTGCCACACCTAGAATGGGAAGATAATAACTATATCTTTTTTATTTATGCTGTAGTTTAAAATATCTCTCTCATTATTTTGTGATTTTTATTAATTCAATTTATCTTCGTTTTTGATTTAGCAAACTGCTGTTTGATATACAAAGCCTTTCAGAAGCGAGACCTTATTTTAAGTGCTTATTTTTATTTTCTTTTTTTCCGTCAAACACTCAACATAAATAATAATATTTATAGACTATACTTTGTGATACGACACTTAAAACGGGAAAATTTATGAATGGTCGATCATTAGAGTCAATTTTTTCGCCAGAATACTTAGCCCAATGCCGTAGCGGTCCGAATAAGAGAACTGCTGACCGATTCTTAACGGCTTATGGTGAAAGCTTTATTCGTCAAGGCTTATTTTCAGTGAACAATGGTGAAGCTGCAGAAAAATATACCTATATAAACAATGGCCAAAGCTTAGATGTGCCCAAATTACTAAATGGACAAGCCCCTTACCCAAAAATTCAGATGGGAACCAATCTTTACACCCCTAAAAAGATAGTCATTAATGATCTTAATATCTTAAACTATAACCCTTCAAGACTAATTAAAAAATACACGAGATTAATAGAGTTTGGATTTGAGATCTACGTGCGAACGGCACCGGGAGTATTTGCTCTCCTGTCTGCCGATAGCCTAGAGGAAACGGTGAAAAAAATTCGTTTAGCGCCAAAGGAAGAAATTGCCCAAGAATTAGGAGTCAATAACAAGGCTGTGGATGATTATTGCATTCTAGATCATAATTTTTCTTATGAGTTGTTGTATTCAGGAAATAAAAATGATGCTCCTCGCGCAATCACCTTACAAAGGTGGGATGAACTAACTCCAACTCAAACAGATGATCTCAAAAAATTTCTGTCAAAAAGCGATATTACTAAGTTGAACATTACAAACCTTCCTAATAGTGTTAACGCATTTGAAATAGCACAGTCAGTTCCAAATTTGAAAAAATTGGCAATACGTTGTGATAGTGGAAAAAAGCACGAAAAACCTAATTTGCCGCAACTTGAATATTTAAAAATGCGCTACACATGTTCGAAAATGCAAACGCTAGATTTATCATTACTGACGAATTTAATCGATCTAGATTACGATAAGATTAGATCAAATACATTAGGCTCTCAAGAATCAGAAAAGTTTAAATTTGTTAAAACGTTAAGAAATATAGATCAATATAAAAATGAAAATATTAAGAAAAAAATCGCAAAAAGCCTTGCTGAAGGTTCAGCTCAAGTAGAACGAGACAGACTTTATAGACTAAAGCATCAATCATCAGGATCCGGTAAATCTACACTTAACCGAGATATATCGGCCAAACCTTCTCATTTAGATCTAGATATAGGCACACCAGGTGAAGTGTTACCCGTATCTCAGATTTCATTTGCAAAAGATGAAATAGCCGCAGCCACCTTCGACCTTCACCCTAAACATGCCCGTATGCATGTATTAGATGAATTACAATATGATGGAGTTGGCTGTACATTGATTCCTACTACGCCCGACATTGCTACCTTAAAAAAAATAGATCTTCAATCTGGAAAAGAAAGCACGAAAGGTTGCGTACAACAAGTAGTAGAACTATCAATCTCACCTGGACAGTTAATCCCCTTGCCGGGATTAAGTGCTGAAGATGAGCTATTAGACATTGCAAATCCCGATTTATTTAATATTTTTTATTCAAAAGAAAATTCCCAATATTATTTACAAGCCAAAAACGATCATTATCAGAATGCCAACTTTAGCTATACCATTAAACCCAGTGCCAGCTACTGGAATACAGAAATAACAACAGCAACTATTGCTGATCCAAAAGACTTTCCAGCGCTTCACTCTAAAATGCAACTCCCTAAACAAATCGTAATGCAGTTAGATAAATATTTTGTCGCCAATCCAGAACTTAAATTTTTAAAAACAAAAGAGCTCAGCCCAGTTGAACGTGCGAAACACGTCATGGAATTTATACATGCATTTGGGTTTCAGAAGCTCTCTGCTGATGAACAACAAAAAGGTTGGATCGCTTTACTGGAAGCCAAGACTGGTGCTTGTAGACATAGAAGTTTTTTAGCAGTGATACTTTGTCGATATTTCAATATTCCTGCGCGCATGGTGACTAACCATATCCATGCATTTTTAGAAATTGCGGTTAACGATGGAAAAAAGAATTATGCTTGGACTGGCTATGACCTAGGCGGCTTGCCTAGCAATACTTTAGTTTCCACACCCAATCTTGCAGCAATAGCTAAAGAAGAAGAAGAAGCCAAACTTGCTGAAGCAGCCGCGGTGGAAGCTGAATTAGAACAATCAAGATTACCCGCAAATAAATATTCTGAAAAACAACTGCGCGAGGGTTTTTTCCCTCTTGAAGCTAAGTTATTAAAATGTCCAACAAAAGAAATTTTTATTGCAGAACTAAAAAAGCATTCTAATATTCTTGTAACTGTTGAGAATGCGGAAGATGCTAAACGTATTTATAATGAATTATGCCAAAATGAAGCAGACCCCATTATTTACATTGATAATGCTGCCCAAATAGAAGCGCTATGGACTAACAATATTATTGAAGATAAAGAATGTAGGGAAATAGACGGCCGTTTACAAGCGTTGATTAAAAAACGAGAAGGCATGATAGTGATTAACTGGGCAAACTTTTCTGCCAATGAACGTGCCATTTATAAATGTATGTTAGATAAACCTCCTACACTTAACAATGCAACTTTCGATAAAAATATTAAAGTGTTAAGCGTGTTAACTCAGAGTTTAACAGCTGCTGCCGGTGAGGTATTTTTATCACGTTGCGAAGAGCTAAATTGGCCCAAAAAATATAACTTAAGTTCTATGCCTATCATTCCACCCATTAAAGAGCTTATTTTATCTGCTCCTCCAGCAGAGACAGTTGTACCTTTTAGCGTAGATTTATACGGCAATGCGAATGATTGGTTTCGATTATTAATTGGCTCGCCAAAAATAGCGGGTGATGAATTTCTTTTAACAGAAGGTCCGTTAATAAAAGCATTAAAAGAAAATAA
>DHXK01000168.1:11579-24288 GCA_002413665.1 Legionellales bacterium UBA5158
ATCTAATACAAGCGTTGAAGTATTGAAAGAAGCACCTGTTGTACAACCAAAAAATATTTTTTATATTAATAAAGCAAATTATTCACAGCTTTTTGAGCAATCTCAGATTGCGCTAGACGGTAAAGTTTATCCAAAGCCCAGCATTCTTGAAGAATATAAAGCGGGAGATTTAATCGTTTTAGAAGATGATTTAACCGCCGGTCAATTTGAACAATTAAAAGATGAAGCGACAAAAAAATCTCCTACTCCAAATCATTTTAAAATATGTGTATCACCAGGCTTTACCATTGCAGATGAACCTGATGTTTGGACGCGTCCAACGGATCCCCCTACACAAAATTATAAAATTAATATCAGTAACGATACCCAATTCACACTCAATGAAATTAGACAAGTACTAAAAAAATCAGCTTTACCCCTTCCCGGTGAAAATATTTTTTATACGCGTGAAGAAAATACAGCTTGGTTAGATTTAATTGAGAAAACGGAACATGAAGTAAAATCAGTGGATGGAAAAAAATCGCTTACCTTTACCCATAACTTGCAACCATTTTTGCTCAAATTAATGCAAGGGGAAACTGTCATTTTGAACGGCCATCTTGCATTAGCTGATTATATGCAGATTAAAAGTTTATTTTTAGATAAGCCTTATCTTTATGTCAATGGTGAAAGAAAAGAAATTAAAGGGCGCTGCATTTGGATAATGCCAGAAAAATCTATGGCGGCTATACCAGAAAAATATTTAAGTAATACTCCATTCGTCAAGCGTACGGTACATCCTTTCGCAGTCGATGAACATAAATCAGATTATCAAATTCGCCTGGGGGCTGAGCTCAATCAGAACCTTGATCAAGCATTCATAAATAATATTGCAATTATTTTTCACAAACAAAAAAATATTAAGGGATCAAAGCTTCCTGAGCTGACCTATACCCAATTTAAAGCTATATACGAAGCTGTCAAAGCCAACAAGGGCACGAAAGATAATCCGATAAAATCAATATTGAATTTGCATTATGGGAAAGCAAGCGCTGTATATCCTTATCTTAACGTTATCAGCAAAATGTTATTTTCTACCAAACAAAATGAAGTGGTTCGTCGTGAAAAAATATTAGCATTAACTTCACGTGATGATCGGTATAAAAATAATTTTTGGGCGATCGCTAATTGCCTAAGCGCCAAGTCACTCAGAAATCTCTTGCCTGACATTAAAAATTTAGAATTTAATGATACTATATCTGACGACTTAATCAGAAAATTAAAATCAGCTATTGAAATAGAGATTGCTAAACCCCGCTTAGATGAGACCAATAAAAAAGACGATCAACGCAAACAATTTAAAGCGCTAGAAATCGCAGCTGAAGATATGAGCGATGATGGAAAACCTTTTATTTGCATTATGGGTCCTTCTGGTACCGGTAAAACACATGCGGCAAATCATTTACCTAATGGCTCAAAATATAATGGGCTTGAAAATATTAATTCATGGCTAACATCAAAAAAATCTGAGCCGCCTCACCTGTTAATTTTAGATGAAGCTAATTTAGAAGCAGCAGGCAAGTGGGAATTTTTACGCGGCCTTTGCGAAGTACCGCCTGTTGTCAATTATGATGGCAAACAATATCCGCTTACTCGAGCACATAAAGTTATTTTTACAGGCAATACTCTTGACTATGTCGGCCGTCATTTCCATCCCATCTTGTGGGAACATGCCAACTTAATTTGGTTTGGACCTTGGAAGAAAAATGCATTAGAAAAACAATTTCTTGATAAGCATTTACCGCGAACCTTTAATGATGAAGATGCTAAAAAACTCATTCTAAATGCATACGAATTTATCCTAAAAAATAATCGCGGCATCACTGAAATTGGTCCTCGTGATTTAATGAATATTTGTACTCGATTAACAGTGATGCAGGCTCAGTATGCAGTACTTGATAACACTATGATTGAAAAAATATTAGTGCATGCGGTTTTTGAAGAGCTCATCGATCTCTTGCCTGATGAAACTGCACAAGAAGCTTTTAAAGTGCATTTAGGTGCTGAAAATCTTAACATGCTGCCTGCGCCACCAACCTTAACATTTCCTTCTGCAGATAAATATTATTTTACGGAAAAAACCCGCGAAGTGTGGCGCATCATAGATAATGATTTAGCTATTCGTCAATTAAGCATTGCAAGCGATGGCCAGACCAGTGGCAAGGCTGGCGTTTTGATTGAAGGCGCTTCAGGTATAGGGAAAAGTAAATTATTTATTGAAAAATTAAAAGCAGCAGGGTTTCACGAATACGATCCTGATCAAAAGGATAGGGATACACAAAAAACGTTCTACCAAATTACGGTAGGAAATAAAAATGTGAAACAAACTTTGCTCGATGCTTTTGCAGCTGGCAGTGTTGTTATTTTAGATGAATTAAATTTAAGTACGGAAATTGAGAAGTTACTGAATCAATTATTGTCTGGAAGAAATGAACATGGTGAAGTGCCGTCTAATCTAAAACCGGGATTTATGGTCATGGCATCGCAAAACCCACCGGGGCATTCTGGGACTAAATCTTTATCGACGGCCTTGCGCAACCGCTTCCATGTGATATCCATGCAAGATGCTGAATTAAATGCGCAAGAACGTGAGAATATTGCCATACAGCAGGGACAACCGGAACTTGCTCTGATGTATAATGAAGCCAAACAATCATCCTGGGGCAAGAACCTAAACCAACGGGTATTTCTTAAACATGCGGCTGCCGCCAAAGAGGCGTCTCAAGCAAATAAAGCTAGCTTAGCCTCCTCCACACCACCTCCTGACCCATCTCCGCTTCCACCGTCAGCACCTAAACGTGCACAATTTTCATCTCCAGCTGCAGCCAAAGCAGAAGCTGAAAGAAGAAAACTATATGAATCTTTAGGTATGAAATATTCAGAAAGCGAATCATTTGTATTACGTAGCCCCACAAATACAGCCAAGACTCCTAAGACCGTTCCATCATCTGCAACAAGGTCAGCGTCATCTGTCGCAGGAGCAGCAGCTAAACCACCTAGAATAGAGCTTGACGCTAAAGCAGCAGAAGCAGAGGCGGCCATTAAAAGAGAAGCTGCAGTTCAAGCAGCACTAGATTCAGAGGAAGCAATTAAAAAAGCTGCGAAAGATAAAGAAACAGCGGAAACAGCTAAAGCATTAGCTAGTGTAGCAGCTGCAGCTAAAGCAGCATCAGACTCAGCGGCTGCAGATGCAGCAGCGGAAGCTGCAAGAACAAAAGCAACAGTTAGAGCAGAGGCAGCAGCTAGAGCAACATCAGATGCTGCAGCTAAAGCACCAGCTAGAGCAGAGGCAGCAGCTAAGGCAGATACAGCTAAAACAGAAGCAACAGCTAAGGCAGAAACAGCAACTAAACCACTTCCTTCCACAGTTACCGGTGTAAACTGCAACTTTCTTGAGAAAATAAAAGTTTATGAAAAAACATTAACAGGATGGACAAATGACTTCGATCAAGTTTTTCAGGGTATAGACATTTCCAAAGTTGAAGTAGAAGTGACATTTATAAAAACGGGCACATCAGATAGTTTTGTTGCGACTCAAGATAAGCTCACTACTGTTTCCCAAAATACCGGAACGTTTGATGCAATGATAGCAGTGTATAAAGCATCAGGTGCGCAAGGACCTCCTATCGTAGTGATTAACGGCGATGATCAAAATCAGACACTCGCGAAAGGATGGGCAATAGCTTTAGCTGCAGCGAATTACGACCCTACACAATGCATAAAACATGCAGCCTCAGGACCCACCATGCGTACATCTACACAGCATGACACCACACCTAGTATTAGAAGATCATAGCTCTAATACAAATACGAAATATTTTAGATATAAAGTTCTGCAGGAGGGGTTTTCTTAACTAATCCTTTTTCTTCACTGAAGATATAGTCTTGATCATTATGAGTAAAAGTAATCAAATTTTCAAAGCGTAAGGATCCTTCACGTACCTTTAACACTGAATGTCCCATTGCATCTTTAGGTGCTGCATCTCCACTTTGCAATATATCTTTTTGCTTAATGACAACACTTAAATACGCATGTTGTATAGGATTCGTCTTGGATCGAGCTAGGGATTCTATATGAGCTTTTTCTGAATAAATCGGCCGGTTAACGCTGTATTCATAAAATAATTTTGGTGTCAGCATGCCTCGCCAACTGTGAAACTCAAGCCCTTGAGAGTTAAATAAATAGACATGCACTGTGACTTCATCCTCGGCCAAACCACTCTGGGTTTTATTGCCAGCAGACACCTGAACTTCAATTTGACTTTCGAGGTCTGCTAATAATGCACGGAGACGATCACGAACAAATTTAAATTTATCGACAATTAAATATTTATCGCGCAGCTCATCATCCTGACGTACCGATTCCTTCACCCATGCGTTTAGTTTTAAGTGCTGTTCACCATTGTCGTTTGCATCAGGCGTTAGGTCATCAAGGGTACGTAATAACTCCTCTATTACAGTGGCTATTTCGCTCAAGTAAAGGGCCGACTTATTAGTACCACTTTGAGAAGGTGGAGCAGCATTTTCAAGGCCTATGGACAATGTCATAGCCTGTTTAGCGATTTCTCGTAAAATCTGCTGAGTCATTGTTTTTAAAGAGTTAATGTCAGCTGCCATCTCAACTAACCCCCGTTATTGTATTATTATGTATTAATTTGGACGTATTGGTGTTGCATTGGTACATATAAGCATAGCACCTATTTTACTAAAAAACCTGTTTGCCGCCATGCTTCATAGACCACCACAGCGACCGCATTAGACAGATTTAAACTCCGAGAGTGGGGCATCATAGGGATACGAATGACATATTCGCCCTTCAGACTATTAAGCAGCTCTTGGGGCAACCCACGCGTCTCTGGGCCAAATAAAAATACATCCCCGTCTTGATAACTCACGTCACTATAAATTTGTTGGCCGTGAGTCGAGCATGCAAATAACCGTTGGGGCTTATGTTGCAATAGAAATTGCTCATAATTTTCATAATGCTTCACTTGCGCCCAGATATGATAATCCAGCCCGGCACGTTGCAATTGCTTGTCGTTAGCAGAAAAACCCAAAGGATGTATGAGATGTAACTGAACCCCCGAATTAGCACATAAGCGAATTATGTTTCCCGTATTCGGGGGAATTTCTGGTTGATATAAAGCAACATGTAACACAGAACCTAACCTATTTATTTATCTAAAAACTGGCTAACCAGCATCTTCAGGAGCCATTACTTTTTCTGAATAAAAATGACCAGCCTGAGCATTTTGTTCAATTTTATGAGCTCTGCCTTGCAAATAAGCATTGCGTAAAAAAGCATATTTATCTAACGATGCTCGCTCGACCACATCTTGATAGTGCAATATGCGCGCACGTCTGCTAATAAAATCTGTTGCAAGCAGAGTACTACGTATATCAGTGGAAGGAATATATGGATACACAGTGATACCATAATATAAAGGCCAACCTATACCGTCTCGTACAGTACTAGCTCCGACAATAGGAAGCACTAAATAATTTGAATTTTTATAACCCCATTTAGCAAAGGTAAGCCCAACATCTTCATAGTTGTAAGCTAGCCCTATAGGTGTTGCCACATCAAACAAACCGCCTATCCCTATTGTGCTATTCACACCTAAACGCCAAGTATCATTCGCTGCTTGATAAAAACTTGCCTGCAACACATCGTTAATAATGGTAGGAATCAGCTCTAAATTTCTAAAAAAATTGAGAACACCCTTACCTAATGGCTTAGGTATGATTGCATTGTAAAGCGTTGCCGCTGGCTTAAAAGCCAAAATATCAACAGCTTCATTTAATTGGAATATAATACGATTAAATTTTTCATATGGGTCAACGGGTTTTGCATCTTGCTCTGCAACAACAATAGGGTCAAGTGGCTGTGATTCTTGCGAGCCAACTTTTGTTGAACTAACCGACTTTGTTGATTGCGTGTCAACTACGGTTGAAGTCACCGGCTTTGCTTCTTGCGCTGCAACACCAGTATTAAAACCAGAAAGAAGGAGAAAACTACAGAACAATGTCGATGCACATGGTTTTATTTGCATAATAATCCTAATAAATTAAACATCCTTGGAACCAGCAAGTAGTTTATCCCTACCTGAGGCATCTGCCAATTAGATTAATAAACACATTTTTAGATAAACACTTCTTTTCCTGAAAAGTTTACTGAATAATACGCTACTTGTCACATGAGGGATGTAATCCATGTCAAAACGACCACGTCCGATCGCACTTATCATTTTAGATGGCTGGGGATATCGCGAAGAACAAGAGCATAATGCGATTGCTGCAGCCAACATTCCCTACTGGGATCACCTTTGGCAACAACATCCACATACATTACTTGAGGGTTCAGGCCGTTGCGTTGGCTTACCTAACGGTCAAATGGGAAATTCAGAGGTTGGACATCTCAACATGGGCGCAGGAAGAATAGTGCACCAGGATTTCACGCGCATTGAAAACGCAATTGACGATGGCGAATTTTTTAAAAATCCTATCTTATTAACTGCGATTGATCAAAACATACAATCGAGTCACGCTTTACATATTCTAGGATTACTATCGCCTGGCGGTGTGCATAGCCATGAAAACCAAATTGCTGCAGCTGTAAAATTAGCAGCAGAACGTGGCGCTTCAAAAGTTTACCTACATGTATTTCTTGATGGTAGAGATACACCACCTCGCAGCGCACTAGCCTCATTAGAAATGTTAACTGACACTTGTCTATCATTACAATGTGGCAAAATAGTTTCGATGATAGGCCGTTTCTATGCAATGGATAGAGATAAACGTTGGGATAGAGTACAAAAAGCTTATGATCTATTAACTCAAGGAAAAGCTAATTATCACGCAAGTAATGTCATTGATGCATTACAAATGGCTTATGCCCGTGGAGAAAATGATGAATTCGTCCAAGCAACCACTATACATGCGCAAGGCGATAACCCGGTTACCATAGAAGCGGGTGACACTGTACTTTTTATGAATTTTCGTTCAGACAGAGCTAGAGAACTGTCGCATGCTCTCCTCGATCCTGTCTTCAATGAATTTAACCGTGAAGCTCATCCTCAACTTAACGCCTTTGTCACTCTCACAGAATACGAAAATACTTTAAAAACAGCTGTCGCTTTTCCACCAATACCATTAACCAACACCTTAGGCGACTACTTAAGTCAATTGCATTTACATCAATTGCGCATTGCGGAAACAGAAAAATATGCCCACGTTACATTCTTTTTTAATGGTGGAATAGAGGCGGCCCTGCCAGGAGAAGATCGCCTGCTTATCCCCTCCCCTAAAGTTGCAACCTATGATATGCAACCTGAAATGAGCGCGCTAGAGCTGACAGAACAATTAACTCAAAAAATTGAAAGCCAATTTTATGATGTCATTATTTGTAATTTCGCCAATCCGGATATGGTAGGTCACACCGGTAATTTTCAAGCCACCGTGAAAGCAGTTGAGACCATCAATGATTGTTTAAAAAAAATAATGGCTGCATTACATCTCGTGGGTGGCGAAGCCCTCATTACTGCAGATCATGGCAATGCTGAATTGATGTTTGACAATCAAACGCGCCAACCACACACTGCGCACACCAGTGAACGGGTTCCATTTATTTATATAGGTAGACCAGCTGACATCACTCGCGCATCCGGTACTCTATGCGATATAGCACCGACAATATTATATTTAATGGGAATCAAACAACCTACTGAGATGACAGGCACATCGCTAGTGACTTTAAAGTAACTATTCAGCCATCGCTTGCTAGCCGCGACCGTCAGGAAGCGTCACTGCACATGCAGTTATCACTCCCTGACGGTCGCGGCTTGGATAACCTACAAATATTTGTTTGAAAGCAGGAAGACTTACAAAAACAGGGATAGCAAACATGCACAAATATTTTAACCTACTTATTTTCAGCAGCATCATTTTTTTTACGAACACCGCGCTTGCTATTCAAAATCCAGAAATATTAAAAAGAAATGCGGAATTAATAAAGGTAACGGGGAAAATAGAACAACTTAATAAAAATATTTCTCATGATCAGAATCAACAAAATCATTTACAACAAGAACTAGAAGCGAGTGAGGTTTTCATAAGCAAACTGACTCAACAAATAATGGCACTTAGTAAACAATTAAAGTTAGAAAAAATTGCAATTGATAAACTCACATTTTCTCAAACAGAATTTAAAACAAAATTAGCAAAGCAGGATGAAGCACTTGCCGAACAACTACGCATTCTTTATCAAATGGGTTCTTCACACTCTATAAAAACACTGCTCAACTTAGATAATTTAAATATGATTAATCGTGAATTCACCTATCATCATTCTTTAACAGATGCACGCTTACAGCTAGTGACACAGATTAAACAAACACTGAATGCACTTAACAGCAATATGATGCAAATCACTCTACATGAAAATAATTTAAATAATCTATTACAACACAAACATCAACAACAATCACAACAGCAGCTAGCACAAAAACAACGTCAACTTATTATTTTGCAACTCAGTGCAAAAACTAAAACTCAACAACAACAAATTTCTTTCTTAACAACTAATCAAAAAAGTTTACAAAATATGTTGCTGGCATTACAAAGGCAAATCTCAATTTCCTATGATCCGCTATTTCCACAATTGCGTGGAAAATTAAAATGGCCTGTCAGAGGTTCTATCATTGGTGCGTATGGAAGCAGCTTAGGGGTGAAAGATCGATTCTTAAGCGGAGTGATTATTAAATCTTCTAACAACACGCCAGTGCACAGCATTTACCCAGGAAAAGTTATTTTCGCTAATTGGTTACGAGGGTTTGGCTTGCTTGTCATAGTGAATCACGGGAATGGTTATATGAGCCTTTATGCCCGCAATCATGCCCTGTTTTCCAAGGTAGGGGACACCGTAACCCCTCACGATATGATCGCAACCATAGGCAATACAGGCGGTTTTGCCGGCCCCAGCTTATATTTTGAAATTCGCCATAATGGCATCCCCGTGGATCCAAATTTATGGTGCAGCTAATCAAGCATCAAACTGCAAAATATAATATACTAAGATCTAGGTTTGATTAAAGGCGCACTTCATTTAGGAATAAATGTCATGAGACCTTCCTTTTCATCATGTGTTAGTTTTTGCAAAATTGTGTTATTGACGACAGGCATCACAACAGCGCTTCCTATTTATGCTGAAGTCGCACCTCCAACAGATCCTGCCAAGTTAACACACGAAGCTAACATTACTCGCTTTGTAGATACCATCACACTCATTAAAAATAGTTACGCAAAATCAATAGATGAAAAAAAATTATTAGAAAATGCCATTCGTGGAATGGTGAATAATCTAGATCCTCATTCAGAATATTTAGATGAATCAGCCTATAAAGCATTGCTCACTACGACTAGCGGAGAATTTGGTGGGCTAGGGTTGGAAGTCACCAATGAATATGGCGTCTTAAAAATTGTTTCGCCCATTGATGGAAGTCCTGCTGCTAAAGCCGGTATTAAATCGGGTGACCATATCGTTGCAGTAAACGATATCTTGCTGAATACCCTGACCTCAGATGAAGCAGTCCAAAAAATGCGTGGTGCAAAAGGCACGCCAGTCACACTCACTATCATCCGCAAAGATGAAAAAAACCCATTAAAATTTACGATGATTAGAGACACCATAAAAACAGACAGCCTAAAAAGCAAGTTACTCAGCAATAACATAGGCTACATACGTATCAGTCAATTCCAAGAAGCCACAGCGGGCTTACTCACTGACGCGATTATAAATTTAAAAAAATCAGCCGGTGGAAACTTAAATGGCTTAATTCTGGATTTGCGCAACAATCCAGGTGGTTTATTAGAATCGGCAGTCAATGTGGTCAATACATTTTTAGATAGTGATAAGATTACTCAATACAAAAAATTAATTGTTTATACCGAAGGCCGCACACCCGATTCCAAATACGAAGCTTTTGCAACAGGCCATGACCTTATTAACAACGCCCCTTTACTGATAATGATAAACGCGGGCTCAGCCTCTGCCTCGGAAATTGTTGCAGGCGCTATACAAGATTATCGTCGTGGAATAGTGGTCGGCATTACTAGCTTTGGAAAAGGTTCAGTGCAAACAGTAGTGCCTTTAGATGATACACATGCAGTTAAATTAACGACTGCACTCTATCATACACCTTCAGGGCGCTTGATACAGAATCAAGGCATTATCCCCGACATCTCCATTCCTGCACTTAAAGTTGATATTAAAGACACATTAGGTCTTGATAGCTCAAAAGAGTCTGCATTAAAAGATCATTTAAAAAATGATACTTTAAAAGAAACTGCGCTGGACAAAGATACTGTTACAACCGCGTTAGCTAAAGATGATTTTCAATTATTTGAAGCGATTAATATTTTAAAAACATTAGCGCTTAATCGTCAAAAACCATAATTGCATCGATTTCAACTAATGCATTTTTTGGTAAAGCTGCAACACCTATTGTAGTTCTTGCAGGAAAGGGTTCTTGAAAATACTGTTGCATGACTACATTGACTGCTGGAAAATTTGCAAAATCCAGCAGAAAGACTGTTAACTTTACAATATCTTTTAAACTACCACCTGCCGCTTCTGCTACACTTTTCAAATTCTCAAAAATTTGCATGATTTGCGCAGTAAAATCACCTTCAATTAAATTCATGGTATCCGGATCCAGAGGAATTTGCCCAGACAAATAAACGGTTTTGCCAACCTGAATGGCTTGGGAATAAGTTCCGATTGCCATAGGCGCAGAGAATGTGTTGATAGTTTTTCGCATAAAGATTCCTTTTATTTTAATCTTACAAACACGATAGATGTGCAGATGTTTCTAGTAGCAAATCAGAAGCATTTACTAGAGTCGATAATTGCAACTTTGCTGCATCATACGCCAACAAAATAGCTTGTTCTGCTATCTCTTTTTTGGGGGGCAAATCAAAAAATTTAAGTTCCCCATGTGGGATACCCACGAAATGACCATACACATTATTTTTTGCCAAACTGAAAGTGTAATCACCCATAACTTGATGATTTACTCCATACAATACTTCTGAAAAAAATCCATTTATCACTCTAGTCATTTTTAATTCTGGTTTAAACCCAACGACTAAACAATTTTGCGCAGGGTATAATCCTGACATTGCGCCAATGTTTTGGCGCAAGCCTCCATCATAAAATAAAGATTCTTTTATTTTTACACCAGGAAAAAGGCCAGGGATAGCAGCTGAGGCTAACAAAGCAATCGTAATACTGACATTAGGCATAGTGCGAGAATTTGCATCTGCGCGCTCTCCCTTTTGGTTAGTAAGCGCAACTGATAGACTACGAAATCCTGCGCAAGGAAATTTTTGTCTTACATATTCAAGCTCAACAAAAGTAGGATGACGCAGATCTTCAAATACATCTGCCAAACCAGGCGAAGCTACATCAGCTTCCAGAATGAATTTTTCCAGCATGTTTTCTAACGCAATCTGTAAATTTTTACCTCCAGCGTAAGCACCCTGTGCAACAATTTTTTTGATAAAATTCTTAAAACTTAATAGTTTTTCGCCTAACCCTATACCGTCATTTTCAAAACCTGTTTCGACATAGGAACTTATCTCTTCCAAGGAAATTTCATTTAATATATTTAAAAAAATTTCATCTCCAAAAAATAATTCTAACAATTTCACACTATCATTACCCATACCAAAGGCCAGCGGCAATCCAAAGATTGCGCCTGCAGAGGTTCCTGACACGCACTTTATATTTTTTAAGATACCCTGCTCTTGCAGTGCGCGTAAAAAACCAAGATAAGCAAACCCTTTTCCCCCTCCCCCCATAAAATTCACTTCGGCAATATCAAAATTTTTGAGAACTACCTTTTGTGGAGTCACCACCTTATTTTTAAAAAAACCAAGTGGTAAGGCCGCATTCTTCACAGGGTGAGCTGGCAATTGATCTATTACAAAACGTTTAAAATGAGAAGAACTTCTAGCGAGTGGCTGAAATAAAACAGTAGAACGTAATTTGTGAAAAACATTACGAAACATAAAAAACTCAATCTAATTCATGTGTTACTGGCAAGACTATATCATTTTTTATCTCAATTAGCCAATACCATCCAAAACCAAAGCAATTAAATAATTGATTACGAGACCCCGGTTTGATAAATTGCCGAGCATCATTATACTCTACGAGGAGCCAGCGATGAATTATAAAAAAATTATACTTTGCACATTTACTTCAGGAATACTCTTAACAGCCCAATGCAGTTATGCAATGGAAAATTTAGATGCTTTTAAAGGTAGACTTATCCAATATCATGATTCTGAAAAATACGAAAAAGAAATATCAGCAGTTATCAAGCAGGCAAAAACTTATTTAAAAACTCGCTTAGCACAAAAATCTCCAAAAAAGTTAGCCATGGTGTTAGATATAGATGAAACCTCTTTATCAAATTATAACGACATGTTTGACATGCAATTTGGTGGTAAGTTAAAAGATATCATTGCAGAAGAAGGGAATGGTACAGACACTGTGATTAAACCCACATTAGAACTTTATCAGTATGCAAAAGCACACAAGGTCGCTGTCTTTTTTGTCACTGGACGCTCAGAAATTTATCGCACCGCTACGATTAAAAATTTAAAC
>DHXK01000168.1:24377-37967 GCA_002413665.1 Legionellales bacterium UBA5158
AATTTAAAATTAGCAAACTACAAAAACTGGGATGATTTAATTCTGAAACCCAAAAAATATGAGCACAAACCGGCAGCGATTTATAAAATTGCTGCACGAAAGGCAATTACAAACAAGGGTTATGATATTGTGATTAACATTGGTGATCAGATGAGTGATTTAAGTGGAGGTTACTCTGATAAAATCTTTAAACTCCCAAATCCGTACTACTTTATTTCTTGAGTCAGACTCAAACTAACTTGCGAAACAAGATCGCCAGCTTCACTATCAAACCATTGCAAAGGCTGCGTCCAATGACGCAGCCAGGTTAATTGTCGTTTTGCTAATTGACGTGTTGCAATAATTCCTTTCTCTATCATTTCATCATAAGAAAGCTGGCCTAATAAATATTCCCACGCCTGGCGATAACCCACAGAACGTATGGCCGGTGTATTCAAATTCAAATCATCTCTTAAAAATAATGCTTTAACTTCATCGATGAAACCAGCCTCTAACATCAGTAAAAAACGTTTTGCAATTCGCTCATGCAAAATTGATCTGTCGTTTGGTGTAATAGCTAAATTTATAATTTTATAATTCGATAAAATAGAAAATGTATTTTTTTGTAATTCTGTTAAAGACTTACCTGTCATCTCAAAAACTTCTAATGCACGCTGTATGCGCTGAGCATCATGTGCATGTATACGCAATGCTGCATCTGGATCAATTTTTTGTAAGCGTGCATGCATTGCTTGTGTGCCAACTGCTTGTAATTCTAAATTTAATTTTTCTCTGATTGCAATATCAGCTGAGGGCAAATCAGATAAACCTTTTTGCAAAGCATTAAAATACATCATTGTACCACCGACTAGCAGTGGGATTTTTTTACGAGAGATAATATCTTCAATAACAGCAAAAGCATCTTTACAAAAATCTGCTGCTGAATATGCATTTGCAGGATCGCGTATATCTAATAACTTATGTGGGGCAATTTTTAAAATCTGAGCGTCTGGCTTTGCTGTTCCAATATCCATTCCTCTGTAAACCATAGCAGAATCTACGCTAATGATTTCGCAGGAGAAACGCTGAACTAACTCCACAGCCAATTGAGTTTTTCCGGAAGCTGTTGGGCCCATTAGACAAATGATAGTCTTATTTTCTGTGCTTTTCATGGCTTTTGCTTCTCTTTTTTTGGAACATCGAACCCAGTTTAACGCCACTCACGCAAACCTTATTTTAACAGAAATGACGGGGAACAAGATCAGGATGAAGAGTATACACACATTTTTCTTTTCACCTCTCCCACAAGGGGAGAAGCAAAAAGATATTTTTTTTTAAAAGGTGATGAGGCTATCAAAAGAGGTGTGCGTACCTTAGAGCAAGCTCATCTCCCACGCAAAAATAACTTATCCAATTCGCTCATAGAAAACTGTGTCCATGTCAGACGCCCGTGCACACATGACCCACTATTTTCTGTGTTTTCCATATCACGCAGCAATCCATTCATCTCGGGGATAGTCAGCCTACGCGATGCACGCACTGCGCCGTGACATGCCAACGTTCCTAATAATTTTTCACGATATTCTTCCAGTCTATTACTTTGATCATTCGTCACTAAATCTGCAGCGATATCACGAATCAGCTGTTCTACATTTCCTTCTCGCAATAAATCAGGCACTTCACGAACGACTATCGTACTCACACCCAAACGCTCAACACGCAATCCTAATTGCTGAAATAAATGTTGCTGGCATTCCAAAGAATTTGCTTCTCTCTCACTCAAGGTTACCGTCAAAGGAATCAATAAAGGTTGTGCAACAATACCTTGCCCTTCGAAGCTTTTTTTCAAACGCTCGTACACAACACGCTCATGTCCAGCATGCATATCCACTATCACTAATCCTTGTGCATTTTGAGCTAAAATATAAATTCCTTGCAGCTGTGCCAATGCAAATCCTAAAGGTGGGATGGCATGCTCTGTCTTAATATTTATTTCAGTAATTACGTTAGCTCCTAACTTTTCATAAACAGTTAGTTGCTCACGTACTTGCAGTGGAATAACACGTTGCTGCGGAACGTAACTTGTAGGCCTAGGTGCATAAACAGGTTTAGCGTTATTTACAGAAACGACATATTCTGTTTTTGTAATTTGTTGAGTCTCACCTAAAATTGCGTCAGAGACTTCCTCAGTCACCGTTTCTTGCTGTCCTGGTCTCACCTGTAATAAAACATCTTGTAGACTACGACAAATAAAATCATGCACTAAACGACTTTCGCGAAAACGCACTTCATGCTTAGTAGGATGCACATTCACGTCAACTTGCTCTGGTTCAATTTCTAAAAATAAAACAAAAGCTGGATGACGATCTCCATACATCACATCATGATAAGCTTGACGAACAGCATGATTAACTAATTTATCCCGCACCATACGTCCATTAACATAAAAATATTGTATGTCTGCTTGGCTACGAGAAAATGTGGGTAAAGCGATCCATCCTGATAATTTTAAACCTGCAACCTCAGATTCTAAACTGACTGCATTTTCAATAAATGCTTCACCGCATAAACTTCCAACACGCTGTTCGCGCTCATGCTTTGAATGCGCACCTAAATATTGTCTAACTAATTTTTGATTATGCTTTAATGTAAAGTTAACTTCACAGTGACTTAACGCAATACGCTTAATTAACTGATCAATATGATCAAATTCTGTTTTTTCCGATTTTAAAAATTTTCGTCGTGCAGGCGTATTAAAAAATAAATCTCGGACTTCAATCGTGGTACCTTGCGGATGCGCAGCCGGACTTAATTGAGGAGCCAATTCTGTTCCTTGCGTTTCTACCTGCCAACCCGAATGATTTGCGATCGCAGAAGACAGCGTTAATCGAGAAACAGATCCAACACTTGCAAGTGCTTCACCTCGAAAACCTAATGTGGCAATCTTTTCTAAATCATCTAAATTATTTATTTTACTCGTCGCATGACGATTTAAAGCCAACGCCAAATCATCAGCATGAATTCCTGCGCCATTATCACGCACACGAATCAAACGCATACCACCTTGCTCAATATCTATTTCGATTTTTAAAGCACCCGCATCTAAACTATTCTCTACTAATTCTTTTACAACTGATGCGGGTCTTTCTATCACTTCACCTGCTGCAATTTGATTTGCAAGCATAGGGGTTAAGGTTTGAATTCTTTGCATAATATTTTTCTCAGATTACACCGTCATGTTGGGATGCGTGGAAAGATAACGCTTAATGCCTTTTAGTAAAGCTTGTGCTAATTGATCACGATATTGTTTGTCCGTCAAATTTTCTTCGTCTACTGGATTCGAAAGAAATCCTGTTTCTATTAAAATAGAAGGGATATCTGGTGATTTCAGCACCATAAAAGGAGCTTGCTCTACACGGGTATAATGAAGATTGGTAACACGTTTAAGTGATGCTAAAATATTTCCGCCTAACCGTACGCTATCTGCAATCGTTGCAGTTTGTGCAAGATCAATTAACACTGATCGCAACACATAGCTTTTATCTCCTAGGCCTCTAAAGTCAACTCCACCCAACTCAGAATAATTTTCACGTCTAGCTAACCAACGTGCCGCCTCAGTGGTTGCTCCATGTCGCGAGAGCGCATAAACGGAAGCACCTGTTGATTGATTATTAAAATAAGAATCTGCATGAATGGCGACAAATACATCGCCTTTATCTTTGCGTGCTAGCCGTAACCGATCACGCAATGTCACGAAATAATCTCCGCTTCGTGTCAGTATGGCATGCAGGTTAGGCTCTTCATTGACTAACTGCTCTAAGGTCTGCGCTATGCGCAATACGATATCTTTTTCTTTTGTACCATGCACACCAATCGTGCCAGGATCTTTTCCGCCGTGTCCTGCATCAATTACCACTATAATTTTACGTTGTGATGCTTGTAACGGAAGTTGCATTGCTGGTTTTTGGGGTACGGAAATGACAATAGGATTGACAGACATCACTGCTGAAGATTGACGCGGTTGAGCAACATGCAGCGCTAAAAAATGACTAACACTCTTTTTTGGCGCTGAAGTTATTACTTTCTTTACAACAGTAGTGGTAGCTGTTGTTGTTGGATGAATAGTGTTATTCGCTGAATACAAATCTACTACTAACTCATTTGACCTACTATCGGTTGCCATAAACTTTTTATAATGAACACCATGACTTAAATCAAAAACAATTCTAAAAATACGGTCTTTAGGATGTCCTGTGCGTATGGATTGAATAACCTCATCCGCCTGCGGGACAGTTTTTAGATTGACTCTGGATTGCGCCCCGTCCAAATCGACAACTAAGCGATAAGGATTAGGTAATGCGAAAACATGATACTTAACGGGCTCACTCAACGTAAAAATAAGACGAGAATACCCAGAAAATTTCATCATTTGTAAATGAGTTAAAGTCGGTGTACCAGCTAACCCTGATAGGGACAGTAAACTCAAAATAACCAGCAAACCTTTTTTGAAAATTTTATATTTGCTCATTGCGATCATTTGGATACTCATTGCTTAGCGTTTTTAGGATGGCCGCACCTTGGTCGGTATGTGCAATCAAACGCACTTCACGTCCTGTTAACTTAGTTTCAATATAACAAGATAAATCTGCAGTAGGCAAGAAACCTGCGCCATGCTCTGGCCATTCTATCAAACACAACACCGGGGGCGAAAAATAATCCTGGATTCCCATAAATTCCAGCTCTTGTGGATCACGTAAGCGATATAAATCGAAATGGAAAATCTTTTGGCCTTCAATCTCATAAGGTTCAACCAAAGTATAAGTAGGGCTTTTCACTTTGCCTGTATGACCCAAACCTTGCAGAAATCCACGCGATAAAGTCGTTTTCCCAGCGCCTAAATTACCATATAAAAAAATAGTTGCATTGGATCCGGAACTGGCCGCAAGCTTAGCGCCTAATTCCAGCGTCTGCGCTTCCTCAGGAAGCTCTAATGTAAAAAGGTTATTCATCATAGTGCGTTATGGTACACGAGAATTAACATTATTGGGATGCTTCTATATAAAGTGTATATAAAGTGGCTATAAATCGATAAGACACTGATTATTAATATAAACTTCTATTTATCTTTAATTAGGCGGTTGATTTAATTTTATAACTTTATAGATTATCTGCTATAATACTACATAGTTATTGAGTGCTTTCCTTATGACGCGGAGTGATAAAATGGCTAGTCCAAGAGCTTTTGTTGACCCCATGACTTTTGAGCAGGCTCAATCGGTCTTAGAACTAGCTTATGCGAATAATCCAGGCATAAATTACTGGATGTTTTACCAAGATACTCAGAATGCAGATTTAGTACATTTTCATGCTATCGATGAAAAGCATAATGAAGATCTTCGTTTTCACCATTCTTTATTTAAAAAAGATCTTTTACCAGATATTGAATCAGATCCACTCTATCCTTCGTTAAACCAACTCCAACAACCTGATGTCGACAAATTGTTAACCGAAATGAATGAGTCACGCAAATTAGCTGAACTCAATAGTATTGCTATAGAGCGCATGAGTGGGGCGAATGATTTCAGGAATTCATTTAGGGATTCATTTCGATCATCGGAGTATGCTCCTAATTTATATCCACCACAGTTAATGAATCCTGGAAGGGATGCTCTTGCTGACCATATAGCCAGTTTAAAGGTATCTAATGGCTTCCTAGATCCTTCTCATAAAGCAGCATACCAACCCAATCTTTTCCCGCCATACAAAATCAAAAGTGAAGAAGATTATGTTCTTCAAGCTCAGATAAATAGATTGAGTGGACGTGATGGCACGCTGGGGTTCAGTAAACCAAAGTAACCTTTTTCCAATAGCTTCAATTCGGATTCACTAAATGCCGTAAATGCGGCATTAAATCCATCGCTATCATTCCTCTTTCCCCCTCTTTTGCAGCCAAGTCCCCTGCTTGAGCATGCAAACACACACCCAGCTTAGCGGCAATTGCCAAAGGAATACCTTGAGCTGCTAGGCCACCAATGACCCCACTCAACACATCGCCCATTCCCGCAGTCGCCATTCCTGGGTTGCCATAGTTACATAATGCCGGAACATGAGTTGAGGTCGCTACCAAGGTTCCTGCGCCTTTCAAAACACATATCCCAATATATTTTTGTTCCAGTTGCAGTATTGCAGCTAAACGATCAGCTTGTACTTGCTCAGTCGTTAAATTCAATAACCGAGCCGCCTCACCTGGGTGTGGCGTTAAAACCCAATTAGCTCGCGCTTTAGGTTTAAGAGCTAATAAATTCAAAGCATCCGCATCCACCACTAAAGGTAACTGAGTATCTAAAACCGTTAGGAATAATTTTTGCGCCCAGCGAGACTGACCCAGCCCTGGGCCGACAATGACTATTTGCGCTTTTTTCAACAAAACGTCCAGATCTCGCCTGGACTTAACACCCACACACATAATTTCAGGACGAGCTAAGTTTAAGAATTCCGCATGAGATGGATGGGTGGCAATGGTCACTAGCCCAGCACCCACACGTAGTGCGGCTTCTGCTGCCATACGTGGTGCGCCTGAATAACCTTCGCCACCCCCCGCCACTAAAACATGCCCTGCATTGCCTTTATGGAAATCACGTGGGCGAGGCTTAAGATGATCTGCAAATTGTTCCAACTGCAGTCTTTCTGCGATACAACTTTGCAAGGTGTAAAGCTCTTCAAGCAGTTCTAAATTATCGCAATACAACTCTCCAACTTGTGCCACACCCTGCCCTGCCAACAATCCTAGCTTTAAACCTAGGAAAGTTAGCGTTGCTGTCGCTTTAATAGCAGGGCCTAGCACTGCCCCAACGTCCGCGTCAACACCTGACGGAATATCTAAAGCAAGCACAGGAAGATTACTTTGGTTGATCGCATCAACTGCGACACCCGCCTCATGATCAATCACTCCCCGAAAGCCTATTCCGTATATGGCATCAACTATCACATCCCCTTCTAGTGCCTGCTTAGAACCCAGGAATTTATTTATTTTTATCCCTGCGCTAATACATGCCTCTAATGCTAGTGACATTTCAGTTTTTGGATGACTGCCTTTGAGGTCCACTTGCCACACTTCGACTTCCAAATTTTGTTTATGAGCTTGCTCAGCTAAAGCGTATCCATCACCGCCATTATTTCCTGGACCACAGAAAACAATTAACCGTTTGGCATGAGGCCAGCGTTTGCGTAAAAAATCTAATGCAGCGGCACCGGCGCGCTGCATTAGCTCGTATCCAGATAGGGCAAAACGAATGCTTGCGAGTGCTTCTAATTCTTTTATTTGAGCGACTTGATAAATCTTAGTATGATTAATTAGCATATAACGACCCCTTAACCGACACACCCACCATAAAATACATTATAATACGCCAATGTTTTAGCCCGACTACCTATTATAGAATTTACCGATGAGCAACACCAACCTTGATTTTCATGACCTTGCGCACTCCATTAAAACCTGGGGCAATACACTGGGCTTTCAGCAAATTGGGATTACGGATATCGATCTGAGTGCTTATGAAGGCCGATTTCTAGAATGGTTAAAGCTAGGGTTTCAGGGGAAAATGCGCTACATGGAACAACATGGTAGCAAACGTTATCATCCTGAAGAATTAATCCCTGGCACGATAAGGGTTATATCAGCGCGCATTGATTATCTACCTCCTAGCACTGAGATCCCTCAAGTTTTGCAAGACCCTAATCTAGGCTATATTTCTCGATATGCGCTAGGACGCGATTATCATAAATTAATTCGTAAACGCTTAAGCCAATTAGCCAAAAAGATTTCTGCGCAAACTGATACCTTAGGTTTTCGCACTTTTGCAGACAGTGCTCCAGTACTCGAAAAACCTTTGGCGGAAAAAGCTGGATTAGGCTGGATAGGTAAACACACCAATTTAATTAATCGTCATGCCGGATCATGGTTTTTTCTCGGTGAAATTTATACGGATTTACCTTTACCTATTGATACACCCGTAACGAATCATTGTGGTAGCTGCAGCGCGTGCATAGATGTTTGCCCGACGAAGGCCATCGTGGGTCCTTATCAGTTGGACGCTAGACGTTGTATTTCATATCTCACGATTGAGTTACGTGAAGCTATCCCTGTTGAGTTTAGAAAAATGATGGGAAATCGCATTTATGGATGTGATGACTGTCAACTAGTGTGCCCTTGGAATCGTTATGCAAAGTTCACTGGGGAAACTGATTTCCATCCGCGACATGAATTAGCTGCGCCACAATTATTAGAATTATTTGCTTGGACAGAAGAAGAATTTTTACAAAAAACTGAAGGTTCCGCTATACGAAGAATTGGACATGAGTGTTGGTTACGGAATATTGCTGTTGCATTAGGAAATGCACCGCATGATGAAAAAGTGATTTGGACTTTACAAAATAAAATGACCCATCCATCAGCTCTTGTTAGAGAACATGTAGAGTGGGCTTTGCAACAACATTCAAACCTCGATTAGTAAGAATGATGACTTAAAATGCTTCCGTAACTGTTATTTAAAGTAATGCAATTCTTGTAACTATTCAGCATAAGTAATTGTAATTCGTCATTGCGACTGCGAGCATAGCGCGGCAGGTGGCAACCCAGGCTTTAATGTCAACTGCCTGGCGCAAAAAGCAATGTACATTAAAATGACGACCTACAATGAGTGTTGCTGTATAGCTACCAATTCTTGGTTCAACATCGCAGTGAATCGCATCAATTCAAAACAAATCACGGAAACTCAGAAGTAAAACTTGTCTTTATTTTCTCTGCCTCTCGCAAGGCAGAGTTTAGTTCAGGCAACATAACTAATATTTAATCTTCAGCTTTTTTTACTTGTACTTTTGATTTAACGCGTTTAACACCATGGACAGACTTCGCTAACTTCACTGCATTTTTTATTTCTTCAGCATTTGCAGCAATACCTGTTAAATACACTACACCATTGGTTGTTTCAACCACGATTCCCATGACAGCAACATCTTGATCACCAAATAATTTTTCACGAACGAAAGTTCCTTTCACCTTTGCAGTGAGAGCAGAATCAGTCATAGGATGTTTGCTTTTATTCACTCTAAGATGCTTATTATCCACATCCTTCACGTTAGGAACAGACTCAGCTAATTCTATTAATTTATTCGCTTCAGCATCAGTATCAACTCTTCCAGTTAACTCCACTTGGCCAGAATGACTAGTAACAGCAACTTTTGTAGCGGCAACAGAATTATCTGCAGAAAACTTTGCATGAATAGCTGCAACAATATCCGCATCAGCTGGTGTTAATGTTCCTGCGAAAGTAATCGAACTAGACATCATTAAAAATGACACGATACAAGTTTTTGTGATTGAATTAAAAACTTTCATCTAATACTCCTTAACATTCATGAAATTTGAAAAGCTCGTTTAGATTAAAACATCTCTCATAGCATTCAGCAAGATGGTTTATTAAGTTCCATATTTTTAACTTTAAGATTGAAATAAATCCTGCTTTTAAATAACAGGCTTGCAATGTGACATTAGGCAGGCCATTAAAATATCAAGATATCAAAAAATGCAGAAAACAATATCAGCGCGGGATAGCCAATGTCATTTTGGCAAGTCCCGCTAGTACTAGTAACTACATTGAATAAATAGTTTTAGCAGGTTCCACGATCACATTAGGTTGTACCGATGCGTGTACATCTAATTGATCCATACGATTTTTAAGAGACTCTGAAAAATCCTCATCTGAAACTATTGGTACAGCGGAGGATTGAGAATCCTTATTCCTAAAAAAATGACTAATATCCACATTACCTTCGCGCTGAAAAAACCTTGATAATGAAGCAGGACTGTTAGCTCTCTCTGGCGCCGACCAACAAGTGTATAACCCCCTAAATACACACATAAAATCTTTCTAAAAATATTATTTTAAAACTGTTCTATAATTAGAATATCTGATAAACCGGAGATTTATATGAGCATGTTCAGAGCAAATAGCGAATTAAACGAGTCAGAAAAAAAACTAACTGAAGCAGGGCAACAGTTGATAAGCGCAATGAACAAGGTCATCAGCACATCGCAAGGCAGTGTGAGCTTTTCAGAAATTAGCTCTGAAACAAATGACCTCCTTGTCAAAGCAATGAAAAAAATACCGCCCATAGAAGCAGCTTTTTATAAATGTTTATCCGATCATGAAAATATAAGAACTAAAAATTTACAAGAAAAGTCAGGCGCTTTCAGCGAGACTCTTTCAGCTGTAGCGAAAAAATCAAAAGAACTTGGTGTTACAGTGAGAAAATCAGAGATGTCTGGTGTCTTAGAAGGTACAAGAAAAAGCGCAGAGTTAATCGGAGCAAGAATCAATTCAACTTGCGAAGTTTACTTGGAACAAAAAAAGCTCGAATATAAACCGCCTTCACAAAAAATTTAACAGCATTTATTGCCACGGGGTTTAGTGTGAAAAGAAGGATTTATGGTTTTTAAGTTAGGCACCCACAAGAGGTGCCAAGCTAAACTAAATCAATACATTGGGATTAATAAAATGTTCGCGATAATATTTTAATTCTTGTATCGAATCACGAATATCACTTAACGCTAGATGCTTAGATTCTTTATTCACGCCACCATAAACACGTGGCGCCCATCGCATAGCTAATTCTTTCAGCGTGCTCACATCTATTAATCGGTAATGAAAAAATCGCTCTAACGCAGGCATGTAACGACATAAAAAACGTCTATCTTGATGCACGCTATTACCACACATAGGCGACTTACCTGCGGGTAAATAGAGCTTTAAAAATTCTAAAGTTGCGGCTTCGGCTTCAGTTTCTGTGACTCTACTTTCTTCTACTCGCTTAACCAATCCAGAACCGTTATGTTGTCGCGTATTCCAATTATCCATACAGGATAATAATTCATTAGATTGATTCACAGCAAACACAGGGCCTTCCGCTATCACATTCAGATTTGTATCTGTGACTATGGTAGCAATCTCAATGATGCGCTCTTTTTCGGGATCTAATCCGGTCATTTCCATATCGATCCAGATTAAATTATTTGGGTTAACTGACATATGTGTATATCCTATTTCCAAGGAAGAGCCGTGCACACAAGATGCCACGGGCTAATTTAATTTCTATTGGCTATTCTAACAGCACCGCTGGCGTATTAGAATTCAATACACAAAATATTTTATGAGCATATCATGCAGACCTATTATTGGATTACTCTAGTTTCGACCCTACTTGCTTATTGTGTAGGCTCACTCTCTAGCGCTGTTATCACTTGCAAAATCATGGGGCTACCCGATCCTCGCTCACAAGGTTCAGGCAATCCTGGCGCGACTAACGTATTGCGTTTTGGTGGAAAAAAAGCAGCTATCATTACCTTGGCTTGCGATGTACTGAAGGGAATGCTGCCGGTTATCATCGCAAAATTCTTTGGATTAGCCCCTTTCACTCTTGCTTGCATTGCCTTTGCCGCTTTTCTGGGCCATCTTTATCCAGTCTTTTTTAAATTTAAGGGAGGCAAAGGTGTTGCCACTGCCTTTGGCTGTCTCGTTGCATTGTCGTGGCCTTTGGGTTTATCCATACTTGCCACCTGGATAGTCATGACTATTCTTTTTCGTTATTCATCTTTGTCAGCATTGATTGCCGCCTTAGTGACCCCCCTATTTGCGTGGTATTTTACAAATGTCTATTACACGATAATAGCTAGCATGATGAGTGCTTTATTAATTTATAGACATAAGCGCAATATTCAAAATCTCCTACAGGGCAAAGAAGATAAAGTAGGAACAAAGAAAAAAGTCTAGCTGATGACTGTGAAAGTGCCATCTGCTTTACATAATTAGTGATACACAAAAGGAGAATATATGGAATATCGACAGTTAGGACGTTCGGGTTTAAAAGTACCTGCGCTAAGTTTTGGAACAGGAACATTTGGCGGCACAACAGAATTTTTTAAACAGTGGGGCGACACGGATGTAAAGGAAGCCACCCGATTAGTCGATATCTGCTTATGGAGACTGGCAAGACCGTATCTCAAGTGGCATTAAACTGGCTTTTACAAAGACCAACTGTGTGCAATGTTATTATTGGTGCGCGTAACGAAGAACAATTACGTCAGAATTTAGGAGCAACAGGCTGGCAGCTGACCACAGATCAGATTGCTAAACTCGATGCTGTGAGTAGACACTAGCCCGCTTATCCTTATTGGCATCAGATGGGATATGATGACATTCTTCCTAAACCCGTTCAGTGGTAGCAGGGATCCGTTTACAAACTAGATAATCCTTCTAACCCCCAGCGGGGGAATACCTTGATCGCTAGATCATTGTGTTCCCCCGCCAACAATCGCTGACATCCCACATAGGCAATCATTGCACCGTTATCGGTACAAAACTCATGACGCGGAAAATAAACGATGGCGCCTTCTTTGCCCATCGCGACAGCCAAATGTTCACGCAACATTCGGTTTGCTCCAACGCCACCTGCGACCACCAGGCGTTTAAAGCCGGTTAGACGTAATGCTCGCCGACATTTGATGATTAACGTTTCCACGACAGCAATTTGAAAGGCACAAGCGATATCTGCTTGGGTTTGTTCACCCAATCCATATTTTGCCGCCGTATTGACGGCAAAGGTTTTTAAACCACTAAAGCTAAAATCCAATCCCGGTCTATCTACCATAGGTCGCGGAAAAAGAAATCGACTCGGATTACCTTGCTCAGCCAGCTTGGCTAAGGCTGCACCACCTGGATATCCTAATCCTAATAATTTAGCGGTTTTGTCAAACGCCTCGCCTACCGCGTCATCTAACGATTCTCCTAATAATTCATAATCACCTAAACTGGCCACTTTGATGAGCTGCGTGTGCCCCCCAGATACCAACAAAGCAACAAAGGGAAACTCTGGCGGATCCGGTTCTAACATCGGAGCCAAGAGATGACCTTCCATATGATGGACCCCCAAAGCGGGGACATTCCAGGCATAGGCCAAACTTCGACCTACAGTAGCCCCAACTAACAGAGCACCCGCCAACCCTGGCCCTACCGTGTAGGCAACACCGTCAATATCCGCAGGTTTTAAATCTGCTTGAACGATGACTGCTTGGACTAAGGGTATGATTTTACGAATATGATCTCTGGAGGCAAGCTCAGGCACCACACCACCATATTCGGCGTGCATAGCAACCTGACTGTACAAAGTATGCGCCAATAAACCCCTTTCAGAGTCAAAAATTGCCGCCCCGGTTTCGTCACAAGATGTCTCAATACCTAAAACTCGCATAATTTTTTGCTTTTCTCTCAATTAGTCATTAGAATTTGCCATTCTTCATAAATAGTCGCTGGAGTAAAGTGCTTAATATGCCAACTGTACGTGTTAAAGAAAATGAAAACTTCGAAGTTAGTTTACGCCGTTTTAAACGCCTGTGTGAAAAAGCTGGCATTCTTGCGGATCTAAGACGTCACGAATTCTGTGAAAAACCTACCTGGAAACGCAAGCGCAAGAAAGCGTCTGCTGTGAAACGTTACCAGAAAAAATTGGTGCGTGAGCAAACTGCGATGGAAAGAGATCGCCGTAAGTAAACAC
>DHXK01000168.1:38089-38824 GCA_002413665.1 Legionellales bacterium UBA5158
AGATCGCCGTAAGTAAACACCACCCTTGAGATAAAGAGCTTATACGCATGACTGAATCAACGATAAAAAGCCACATCCAAGAAGATATGAAGAATGCTATGCGCGCTCAAAATAAAGAGCGCCTAGCTACTATTCGTCTTATCTTGGCAGCTATAAAACAGCGTGAAGTTGATGAACGTATCGTCTTAACCGACGAAGACGTCATAACCATTATGGATAAAATGCTCAAGCAACGCCGTGAATCTATTGCCCTTTATGAAACAGGTAATCGTCAAGACCTTGCCGATAAAGAAGCAGCAGAAATCATTATTATTCAAGAATACTTGCCTACCCCGCTGAGCTGCGCTGAAATTGACGCATTAATCGAAGGTGCAGTCCAAGAATCAGGAGCAGCTTCAGTCAGGGATATGGGCAAAGTGATGAATATCATTAAGCCTAAAGTATTGGGTCGAGCTGATGTTTCTGCGGTGAGCAATAAAGTGAAAGAGCGTTTGTCCTAAATCGAATTTTAAAGCTTAAAAAATATAATTTTTCTGTTTATATATTTACCCAAAAAGATTAACCGTAGGTTGGGTAGAGCTCAGCGAAACCCAACGTAACGTTAATATTGGATTCCGCTATGCTTTACCCAATCCACGTTAGTTGCAATGATGGCCGAGTAGCTACAGGAAAAACTTTCCATGACCGACCACATCCCCAGAGATTTTATAGAATTACTTCTCAATCGTGTAGAGC
>DHXK01000205.1:0-4044 GCA_002413665.1 Legionellales bacterium UBA5158
AAATTGTGTGATCACGCTCACCGCAACTTGCGCAAGCCTTTAATGCATGGCTGGCTAATCCTAAAGATCACGAAAGTTTTAAGCTTGCAGCCGAAATATTGATAAGCAAACCTTTAAGTGAAGAAGAAAAACAAAAAACAGCGGTCTTAACAGAGGAGCATACCGCGGCGATTCAGAAAAATGAGGCTGAATTAAATCGTTTAATGCAAGCACTAGCACAACTTAAAGAAAAAGAAGCACAATCATTAACAGAGCAATTAAGTCGTGAGCAAGCCACATTAGCAGACCATACCAATGAAAGATCCGAATTGGAAACTGTCTTATCTAATCACAGTACAGAAATAGACTATCTGCAAAAAAAATTAGGAAGCTACATTTCTCATAGAATAGAAATAAGCACATCAAATAAAAAGATAGAAAAGTTTGATAAGTTATCTCAAGAAGAAACTAAAAAAGAACTTGAGCGCATTGTGTCGCTATTTGAAGAACATTGCGGACAAATGCCAGGCATCGATAAAGCATATAATCAATCATCCAAAAGAATAAAAGAACTTAAGGCACAACTTGAGTTTGCAAGCCAACCCTGTCCTAGCTCTTTGGCTAAAGTAGGCCTGTTTAAGCTTAACTTCTTGGTAGATCCTTCAGAAGAAGCTTCAAACCTTAATGGTCGTTGTGCATTGATGTAAATCACTAGAAGCCGGGATACGTGTCCCCTACAATACCTGTAAGCCAATCAAGTGGTTACAGGGAGAAACCAAATGGGCCATTTAATCATGAGTTTTTAGGGAGACATTTCTATCGAGTTCATAGATTGATCAATACGTGCCTTAATTGTACCTTAATGATAATGTTTTATACTGTATAACATTTATGCTTAAGGGTCGCGCTGTATGTTAAACAATAGAAAAACTATCATTTCACCAGGCCAGGGGCTATTAATTTTAATTGATTATTATAAAAATGAACCAGGAAAAATAGAATCATTTAAAAAGGTTTATCTGTCAGGGATACAAAGCGAAGCAGCTTTCGTAGCACTTCAAAGGCTATTCGAAGACAAAATATTAGCCGCCTACATAATTTCTTATGATAATACTGTTATTAACGAAGATCCCACGCGTAGATATTTTGAAACGCATTTAGCCTATGAAACTCTAAAAAATGGGTTAAGTGAAATGGATATAGTTTATTTAGCAAGTCATTCAGAAACAGTTAGTCAAATGCTTCCTGAGCATATGTTAAAACTTGTTGATGATGTAGTAAAAGGCAGTATTAAAGAAGAGTATGGTAATATAAATAGAGAATATGCAGATTATTTCGCAAATCTTAAAGGAGGAAAAATATTTGAAAATTTTCCTCAAATTGATAGAAACAAAATAGAATTATTAGTGAAAAGTTGTTTTTTCAGTATTGTGAATATGTGTAATCATACTTTTCCGTTAGGGATATATGAAACCGGAATTTTTTCAGCAAAAAATCGAGGAAATATATTAATTGCTGGGCAAGAAAATACACGTAATTTACATTTCGGTCTGATGAAGGGCCATATGCCATTAGCTTTAAATGATCTTGCGCAATCAACGATGGAAAAGCGCTATTTAAAACCTTCTGACAAATCTACCTTCAATGTAAAAGCTATGTGGGCTGAAGTCACATTTAAACAATTAATGCATCCTTATTCAAATTCTATCTCAGGAACTGTGCTTAGTCTGCTGAGAGTGTTTGCAAAAATAAGAAATAATAACGAACAAGAATTCAAAGATACATTTCCGAAAATGATCCAATATTTTAAATTAATTATTTCAGCTATGCTGTTTAATAGTGGAGGACACTCCCTAATGGAATTTGTAGCTCCTTTCATGCTAGACAGAGTTAAAAAAGAGTTTTCTTCTACTCCAGAATTTGAATCGATATCACTTATGTCTCTATTTTATGAGAATAACCAGATCAGTTTTGATAAGGCACTGCACGATACTATTCATTATAATAAAATGGTTTTATTTAGAAGGAAAGTTCTGAGCCAAATTAAAGGTGAGTCACCTATTAGAGGCTTAAATAACAAGCCTAATTTAGCATTACAAAAATTAAAATTCTGTTTTGATAAAGTTAATTTTATTAAAAATACTTCTGATAAATTACTAAATTATGAGTGTAGGCTAACGCATCAATTGTTTGGTTTAAAGCGTCAGGGTTTTCAAAAAAATATTTTTATTTCTACTCAATTTAGAAATATAGAATCCTATTTATTCGCGGGAAAATATGAGAAGGCCTTGAGCGAAGTGAAAGCGGTAAAACAAGAAATTGACATTAAATTTGGTAAAAATAATGTCTGGGGAAATCCTTGCGAAGTTTATAAGTTGGTGATGTCTATTGAGCAAGATCTGCTTTATTTAACGAATAACATCCTTATGCAAAAAGTCAGCAGCCTACATGTACAAGCGTATAAAGAAATGATAAGGCCTAGCCACTGAACGTTATTTTTTTATTATTCACCGACTATGACTGAGGGAAGTATGAGAGAAAAAGTGAATGAGCAAGGTGAATTTTGTAAGTTTTCGGGTGTGACTATTGTAGCAAATATAAAAAGTATTGATGGAGGTTTTTGGAAGAAAATATATGATGATCTTAATAATAATGGTTTAATCAAATCATATTATTCTCTTTTGCCTGTTGAAAGTTCTCATATGACAGTGTTAAATCTTTTTTGCCAAATGGAAGTTGAGCATAATAAATGGAAAAAATTGATAGAGAGTCATTTGACAACATTCAAGCAGTTAAGTGCCCAATTAAATGAAAATATCTTTAGTCCAGTTATTACTATAGAGGCTTTGATTGTCTCTGGAGTGATACAGCTCTCCGTGGGCATTCCTGAGGAACAAACAAAATTAATTTATGCTTTAGCAAAGCAATTCAATTTTGAAGATAGAATTCCAGAATTCTTCCATGTTACCTTGGCCTACAATTATAAAGCATTCGATGACAAAACCCATAAGATGATTAGCCAACAAATAAACTCCACTATAAATGTAATAGGTGCAAGCTTTTATCTTGATACGCCTGCGTTGTGTCACTTTAATGATATGACTTCATTTGTCCCCTGGGATGCTCAGGCTTATCCTTTTGATCAGCCTGCAGCTTTCAATATTTCTACATCTAGATTTTTTTCAAATAATAAGTTAGTCAATAAATCCGAATTACAAAAATCCATTTGTTGTTGTAAGTTTATGTAGAGGAAAAAACATGACTACGAAAAATAAGATACATCAGCACCACGCTGGGTGCTGATGTAAGAGGACTAAAATTAGACTTAATAAACTGATAATGTTTTTTCCCAATGCCCTGCTTTCCATTCCCAATTTGTGCAAACGCCTTTATCGGTAGCTGCGTTGCATCCCCAATAACCTTCAACCCAAGCAACACCTTCTGTGTTTTTATCATATTGACAAACTCTATGCGTAGGAACCCAGATATTACTAAACCATCCAGCTTCTACATTAAAGCAATTCATGTATCCTTCTGGTGTGGCTATCACTTCTTTTGCAGCAGGAACGGGTGTCACTACTGTTTGGCGTGTTTCAACGACTTTTGTTACCGTTCCTGTATCTGGTGATTGTGACATAGTTGTTGTAACTGTTTTGTTTTCGACTGGTTGTTCTACAGTAGTAGTCACACTGGTGACCGCTTCTGCTGCTTGTACATTAACGCTAATTAATGTAGCGAATAAATAAGAAAAAATGAATAGTATGCGTAACATAGGTGCACCCCTTGGCTAAGAATAAGATTATAAAGATAAATCGATAATGCTTATCGATTATTTTGATAAGTACTTACTATTATAGTATTTAACCTTAAACCAGAGTATTGGTAAAAACCCTGCATTGAGGTTGTATTACATCAGTTCGTTGAGTAATTTTTCTAGAAGTGTAATTCGATCTTTTATGTCATGAGTAGGTAAGTTAAAGCGTAATCGTACTGGACCATCTAAGCGGTACTGATTTGGATTTGTTTTTTGTTGAATAAGTTTAATAATTTTCATAGGATCTATAT
>DHXK01000205.1:4181-18230 GCA_002413665.1 Legionellales bacterium UBA5158
ATATTGGGATTATCATTAAATTCAATTTTACCATTCTTACTATTTGCTTCGATTTTTTTAATCCCTAATTTATCTGCTTGTTGTTTTAACGAGGTAATGGCAAAAAGATTTTTAAGTGGATCAGGTAATAGACCAAATCGATCTATCATTTCAACATGAATATCATCTAGTTCATTTTGATTTTTTGTAGATGATATGCGTTTGTAGAATTGCAAGCGCATGTGCACATCATCCAGATAATTTTCAGGTATTAATGCGGAAATTTGCAAATCAATCTCGGGGCCGTGAGATAACGACATTTCAAGTTCAGGTTCTTTTCCTGATTTCAATGCATCAACAGCACGCGTTAATAAATCCATGTAAAGTGAGAATCCAATCGCATGCATGTTTCCACTTTGGCCTTCACCTAATAATTCACCAGCGCCGCGAATTTCTAAATCATGGGTGGCGAGGGTAAAGCCAATTCCTAATTGTTCTAATGATGATATAGCATCTAGCCGTTTAGCCGCATCGGACGTTAAGCTTTTTTTCGGTGGTGTCAATAGGTATGCATAAGCTTGATGATGCGAACGACCTACGCGACCACGCAGCTGATGTAATTGTGCTAAGCCTAATTTATCCGCACGATGAATAATAATAGTATTCGCAGAAGGTACGTCAATTCCACTTTCAATAATCGTTGTGCAGACTAATAAATTAAAACGTCGGTGATAAAAATCAGACATCACTTGTTCAAGTTCACGCTCACGCATTTGGCCATGTGCCACACCTGTGCGAGCTTCTGGCAGCAAGGCTTCTAGTTCACGAGCAGTTTTTTCTATGGTGCTGACATCATTATGTAAGTAATAGACTTGGCCACCGCGCATGATTTCACGCATGGCAGCTTCTTGAATGACAGAATTTTTTTGCTCATGTATAAATGTTTTAATGGCTAAGCGTCGTGCGGGAGGGGTGGCGATAATAGATAAATCTCGAATGCCAGCAAAGGCCATATTCAGTGTGCGTGGAATAGGTGTTGCGGTTAATGTTAAAATATCAACTTCTGAACGTAATGTTTTTAGACGTTCTTTTTGACGCACACCAAATCGGTGTTCTTCATCAATAATGACTAATCCCAATGCTTTAAATTGCATGTCTTCTTGTAATAATTTATGTGTGCCTATGACTATATCTACTTTCCCATCTTGTAAGCGTTCAATCACATTTTGCTGTTCTTTGGCAGATCGAAAACGCGAAATCATTTCAATCGTAATAGGCCAGTCAGAAAATCGATCTTGAAAATTTTGCCAATGCTGTTGTGCGAGCAAAGTGGTTGGGACTAATACGACGACTTGTTTATTATTTTGCACTGCTAAAAATGCAGCTCGCATAGCCACTTCTGTTTTACCAAAACCTACATCGCCACACACTAATCTATCCATAGGTTTGTCTGTTAGCATATCTTTGATGACACAATCGATAGCTTGTTGTTGATCGGGTGTTTCTTCAAAAGGAAATGCTGCAGCAAATGCTTCGTACTGACCATTATCGTTTTTGCAGGCCACACCTTTGCGGGCTTCACGTCTAGCATAAAGATCAAGTAATTCTGCAGCAACATCGCGTACTTGCTCGGCCGCTTTGCGTTTAGAGCGCTGCCATTGTTCGGTGCCTAGGCGGTGCATAGGAGCATGATCAGCATCCGATCCACTGTAACGACTAATTAAGTGCAAAGAGGAAACAGGTACATATAATTTTGCATCATCAGCGTAGGCTATACATAAAAATTCAGCAATTTGTTCGCCTACGTTTAACGTTTGCAAGCCTAAATAACGCCCTATGCCATGATCTAAATGTACGATGGGAGAGCCGACTTGTAATTCTGTTAAATCTTTAACGATTGCATCTGTATCTTGTTGCGTGACTTTTCTTCTGCGTCTTTGCATGACACGTTTGCCATACAGTTGTGTTTCTGCAATGACAGTGATGGCAGGTGAGTCTAAGCAAAGACCATCGTCTAAAGGTGCCACCGTAATGCCATGTGTAGCATCACCTTTTAGAAATTCTTGCCACGAGGAATAAATTTGCGGAGTCAGTTGTATGTTTTTAAAAAGCTGCAATAAAACTTCGCGACGTCCTGATGTTTCTGCGCAAAATAAAATTCGGCCATCATAGTTTAAAAGAAAATTTTCTAATGCATGCAGTGGTTGGGTAGCTTTGTGATCTATGTTTAAAGTTAATGGCGCTTGTGTAGCAAACTGTACATCTGATTTTTCTAAATTAGATTGTATACGAATATTAGAATAAGTTTTTATACGGTTAAAAATGTCCGCAGTAGGAATAAATATTTTTAATGGTGGAAGTATGGGATACATTTTATCATAGCGGCGTTGCTCATACCGCGTATTAATTTCATTCCAAAATTCTTCAGCTTTAGTATGTGTTTCACCAATTTGAATAATTAAACTATTGTCAGGCAAATAATCAAAAAGAGTTTGGGTTTCTGCAAAAAATAAAGGTAAATAATATTCTATTCCAGGCGTTAATATGCCTTCGGTAATATCTTGATAAGTTGCACAGTGCAGGGGATTACCGGTAAATTCATTTCGCCAATGTTGTCGAAATAATTCGATAGAGGCATCATTTAACGGAAATTCATTTGCTGGTAGCAATTGTATGTGATCTACTTTTTCTAATGATAATTGATTGTCAGGTGAAAATGTTCGGATCGTATCTATTTCATCATCGAATAAATCCAGCCTAAAAGGTGTCTCTGCGCCCATAGGAAATAAATCGACTATAGAACCCCGTACCGCAAATTCTCCGTGTTCGCGAACTTGATCTACACAGCGATATCCTGCTTTATCTAATCGAAGGCGTGCGCTATGTAAGTCAAATTTATCCCTTTCTTTGAGGATAAAAGTATGCCCATTTAAATAATCCCGCGGTGCGAGTTGGTGCATTAACGTGGAGATGGAAGTGATGATAGCACCCGCCTTCATCTGGGGAATTTTATAAAGAGTCGCAAGGCGCTCTGAAATAATATCTTGGTGAGGCGAAAACTGATCAAAGGGTAATGTCTCCCAATCAGGAAAATGCATAATGGGCTGATTTTGCTGAAAAAAACGTAGTTCATACTCTAATCTTGTGGCAATGAGCGTATCAGAGGTAACTATCACAACAGGCCTAGCGCTTTCAGCAATTAAGGTGCTGAGAGCCAATCCTATGCTTGCTCCATGGAGATTGCCCCAAACTATGCGCTGACCTGGCTTCTGGGGTATGGGAGGCTGTAAGGGGTTAGCAATTAGCATAAGGAAGTTGCACTATTTTATGAAAAGGTCGCATATTTTAACAGGAACATGGGGAATCACAACGTTAGTTCAAATTAAGACAGATAGTCTACAGAAACACGTTTAATTCAATAGGTTAAATCTAGAGTTACAAACTCTTAGATGGCATTTGAGTTGGGCTTGCACTTGGCTCGACACACTGTAGCGAAATATCTTTGTCAACAGCATTAAATACATCTAGCAATCTTCTTCCTTTGGAAGCAGACCAGGATACACATCTTTATTTTTATCTGGAAAAGTTTTTTTAAAGCGTATTATATTATTACCCATGGAGTCGGATTTTCTTTTTGGTGTAGTAAAAAATGAACTTTTAGGTAATAACATCAAGCTGGACTTCGCTTCGTTTAACTGAGCTAATGGCGCAAATTTAATTTTGTTTATTTTTATTTTACGCTCTTTCTTTTGTAACTGTTTTTTATTATTTAGAAGTTCAAAATCAGAAAAACTAATGGATTGATATTTAAGAGATGTTTCGCTTTGGAGCATGTAGTCCTGATATTGTTTGAGAAGATCAATATTGTCTGCAATCTTAGTAATGCATTTAGCGGGAATGTTGGTTAAACAATAATAACCCTCATTATCTTCTATATCGTCTATTAGGGTATAGCTTTCATCTAATATTACTTCATAGATAATAGCAGCAACTCCATAGGTGTTAGATCAAATTTTATTTTTGCTAATTCAGATTCTGGCATTTCAATAATAAAATCAATATAAGCAGAGTTAAGTAAGTGAGACTGATTATTAAAATAAATAGGGTGAATATCGGCTTTGCATATTACTGATTCACTTTCGTCTTCTGGATCTGCATCAAAAACGATATGGGCGTTAGTAAATTCATCTGGAAGGTCGATCACGAATAAACAAAGTTATGAATAATTATTTACCTTTCCATGAGCAACTTCCAAGTTAGATAAGATGGACGATGCACAACTTAAAATGAAGAGAAAATCATCAAAAAGATAAATTACATTGTAGGGTGAAATGTAACCTAGTTCATCGGATTGATTGCTTAATCCGAATTTATTTTTTTTTACACTGCGCAACAGATAAGCCTTCACTTAATATATTGTCTTTATTTGCAATACTTTGTGACGTGATAAAAACGCATGAAGCCTCTCCAGCTTGTCTATAATTATCAATAAATTAACTAAATGAGGTGATGACATGCAAATCATTATATTATTTGTAACATTATGATTATACTGGAAACTCTAGAGCAAGCGCAGAAAATTAAATTAGGCAAAACCCCATAAAATCACATTTTGCTCTATAATTATAGAAACAAAGAACGAAAGGAAAATGCTATATGTCTATAGCGAAAGTGGTTGAAGCTCTTGATACGGAACATGTCAGCAAATTTTTCCCCAAATTGCTGAATCAGCTGAGTGTGTTAAATGCGGGATTTGCTGAAACTCTGGCAGGCTTGAGTGATGAATTAACTTCATTAGTGAATGATGAGTCGTTAGACAAAAGAGAGTTAAAAGAAGGTTTAGATAAAGTGAATGAGAAAATAGCAAGTATAGAAAATAATATAAAAAGCTTAGGTGATCATTCAGAAAAATTGATTCAAGCCAAAAACCAGCAGGAATATTTGGAGACTCTCCACCGCATTGTTGAACTTACAAAAGAAGGCTTTAAGATTGCAGAAGCATTGACTGATAAGACGAGGAATGGATTAGATAACACTTTATCTCAAATAAAGGTTTATCAAGCACAGAATAACCCTCATGAATATTATTTCCGTCATACGGATAAATTGGTTCAGGGACCTCGAGATAAAAGTGAATTTACGCGTGATCTTGAGAAAGTAGGAAAGGAATTCCTAAATAACACAATTACATCCTGTGCCTATAACAAAAATAATGAGCTTATAATTAGTGGTAGGGCTGGTAATTATAATTTGACGCAAATTCTAAAGGGTAAGCCTGATTTTAAACAATTAAGTTTTACCACAGATGAATTACAAAATTATGCAGATTTTATTCTTAAAAAGGCCAATCATAAACCAAGTTTCAATCTATTAAAGGATAAAGACTACACTACTGCAGATGTCCCTACCCCAGCAGCTTACGCGAAAAGGGATCCTCATGGAGTGCATAAAAATCTTGATTATGGTGAGAAACTAGCTGTTACACTCTATACCGACTATTTTTATAAGCAAGAACAAAGTTTATTACGAAACGATGAGGTACAAACAAGTCGCTTAACAAACCTTAAACCAAACGACTTACACCAAGAAATTAAAGAAATATTACTGGGTATATGCGTTGCCGCACACGCCCTAACTAAACCCCTGATGAAAAAGTCGGATAAATCTATAGATGAATATCCTTATGACTCTATCGATCCAAATGCAGGGCGCATAAAGTTCGTTGCCTTAGCTAGAAGTGAAATTGCTCGTGACGATTTTCTTGACGCGCGCCTAAAGGATATTGATGACAAGAAAGTAAGCAGGTCTTCGGGCTTTGCAAGTGCTGCACTAGGTGGTGCTATACAATTAAATAATGAAGATACAGTAACTCATGTATTACAACCTGAGGATGGAAATGCTAGAGATGTTTCGTGCTTAACTCGACTTCAGGACAGTGAAAGAGAATTTATACTCCCCCCAGGAGAACAGTTGTACCATACTGGTTATAAGTCTAATAAATCAAATGAAAATGCAGACTTTCAGCATGTTTTTACAGCAATTCCTGTGCATTCGCCTGACGATACAGTCTCAGATGCCAATGAAAAACGTAAGAGTGCTGAGTCGGTACCAGCTCAAGCACCTAAAGTAGATCCAAAAAAATCAGAGCTGCATAGCGAAGCTCCCCAACCTTATAATCAATTTGTAGCGCAAGCCAATGTTAGCGCTACTTTGAAAAAAATGGCTATACCTAAAATTGAAGTTGATGAGTTTAAGCTACTAAGACAGGAGGCACGAGCAACAAGAATAGCGGAAACAGCCAGAGCTGCAGCAGCTGATCTGGCAAGAGAGGCTGGTAAAAAAGCAATGAAGGCGTTAGCAGCGGATGGTGCTGCGAAAAAACAAGTTGGCAAACCCCTAGATCCGGAGCCAAAAACGAGTCGTACCCATGCTGTAGCACCATTAGCTCGGCAACCAGTTCAAGAAAATACTGCGGGACTTAGATTGCGTGGCTAAAGGAGAATAATTCATGTCTCATTCCGGTTCAAAACTTTCTCATATGCAAGTATTTTTGCCCGTGGAAGACGAAAGCAAGCTTGATAATATTTTAGCATACATGTGCTTTGAAATACCCCGGGGGGAAAAAGAGACTTTAGAAGAAATAGCTAGCGCTTTAAGTGATTTTCCTTATGCATCTTTGTGGAGATGCTGCCAACGAGAGCCCGTTGTTGAAAAATTTTGCCGAACAAATCTTAGCTTCATAAAAGCCTTACAAACAAAACTCAGGGATGAATATAATTCGGAAAAATCCGTATACCATGCTTCAATGAAAATATCTTCTATGGATGGCGCAGAAGCTTATGATGTTTTAGATCTTTATATGGCTGCTTGTTTACTTCATACTGCATCAAGCAGAAGCTTGGCAAAAGAGCAACATACCGATGTTAAAACAGCTCTTACTAATGCTTGTTATTTAGGTTCTTATGATGCTTTAGTCACACATTGCGAACTTATGTTTAATGAAATCAGAACAAATGCTAATAATTTAAAGCTCCCTGATGCAAATATAGAAGGTATTTTAGCTTTTGTTGATCAGCATAGAACAAAATTCATTGGAGATACTACCAGGCTTTCAAAGCTTTATTGGGGGCTGGGCTACGTACAGGCAGCTTGCCGTCTATATACTTTAAGTCAATTATCTTTTCAAATTGGCGCAGGTGATGACGCAGAAAAACCAGAACACGAACTTAGCAAATTATACCAAGAGCAAGCTATTAAAAATTTTTTGTGTGCAGCGGCCCTTGCAGAACACGAAGAATCTAAAGCGATCATGCATAATATAATCGCAGATAAAGATATTTTTACTGTCATAAATAAATTTTTTCAAGATAATAGCCTTGAAATTAGTTTTAATGATTGGCCGCAAGGTAAATTATTTTTTGCAGGCTTACTGGGTCAAGAACGGTATAATGGAATTTTAATGGATGCTACCCGCGAAATAAACGCCCGCAAATCAGCCAAGCTAGCTACTGAGTCTTCTGCGTCAAGGGTAGTACCTGCGACTGTCGCAACAGATGCAGTTGGATCAAGAAGTTCATCTTCTATTTTTCAACTCCGAGCTGTTGAATCGAAAAAAGAGAAAAGCACATCAGCAAGTGCAGCCACTGTTATAAAGCAGAGAAAGAAATAGTATGTGTAGAAGTTAAGGCATCATCTGACACGCCCGCTATTTACACAGTTTAAATTACACGCCCCCACCTGTAAATGCATCATTTTGTTACGTTTCATATGTGCCAGCTAGTGTATGGGCAGATTGATTGGAAAACCTTGTTGAGTATTGATTCAAGTATCAGCCAAGTAGTTTTATCTTGTTAGATATATTAATGCCAGTTCCTCTTTACATTTTTTATTTATGGCTATGAGAGCTATCATTTCATAATTATGAGTGCTTACATATGCAGCGAAGAAGCCTTACCATGTGGGTTGCAGATTTTTTCTATTTTTTGAAATTGCTCATTATTCAAACTAACCACATAACCATCACGCCCATTAAAATTTACGTTTTCTGGCGTAATGCCCAGTATGTCTAAAGCCTTTGAAAACTTTTCAGGCTCATGTTCATTTGTTAAGCCCAATAGTTCCTTGCCTTTACCCATGTCATTTCCCGCTATGTAAAAAGCCCCCGCCATATCAGGAGTAACAATATGATCTTTTATGCGAGCAGATGCCGGGCTTGATGAGGCAGAGGATAGTGTAGCGATCAAGCTAGACTGGCTTAAAGACGATGACACAAGAGGGATTAATCGATTATTGTGTAACCTCTGTAAGTTGCCATTCACGGCAACAAAAATTTTTCCTTCAGTGTTTAACTCTATTTTAAGACTATCGATTACCGCATTCCAGTTAACATAATCTCCTGGCGGAAGATACATGCCGCTCTCTTTATCATATTCTCCTTGTACGCCTGTCATGGATTGCATGGAGCTCGTAGCTGCTGCTTTAACACCATCATCAGTGGCTCTACTTCCTTCGTAATAATCATTTCCTGGCCATGAAGCTTGATCCCAGGCCACCAAGCTAAATAATTCGCAATTACTAAAATTATCACCATCTTCTTGGTATTGTTCTGGAGGGCAAAGTTGTGACCGTTTTGGTTTACCATCTGGTGTTTTTAGTAAAGGCCTAACCATTAAATCAATTTCCTCAATCTTCTTTCTTTCATTTTCACATTCATCGTATGGGTCATAATAAACAGCTTTAATGTTTTTTAAGTCTTTACCGTGTTTCTGTATTATTTTTTCCAATACATTTTGTAACTCACGGCCTAACTGTCCCCTAAATTTACCGGCAAACATACCACAGCCAATTCCTGGAATAGTGACAAGAGCTTGCTTTCCTTTTTCGCCGGCTGAAATATTGGCTGACACTAATAAAGGTAATATTCTTCTCTCATAAAGATTATAGAATGCCTCCCTATTTATTTGATTATTTTTTACGACCTCTGTCATATCAGGGGTTGTGCCACCCTGATCATTCCGTAACAAAGCTCCTGGTGTGAACAACAAGGTACCTGAGAATGGCTGAGCATGCGGAGTAGGATCATAATGTGCTCCATTATCAAAAATAGTTACAGGCACTGTTATGTTAATATCACCCAGGATAGATAATTCTTTTTGATTCCAATCTTTGCCGTCACCATTAATTGAACTTTCAGCAAAAATCATCGGCGATTTTGTCTTAATCAGCGCAGAAATAAATGCTTCCGTTGATATCGTTTGCAAGGTTTTTGCAGCAAGTTTTTCTCCAAACAAATCTCCGGCCTTTTTTCCTTGGAGAAGTTCTTGTTTATATTCCTCAGCTTTTTTTAACGTGTCCTCACTAATGATTACTTTGAAATTCTGCAATTTTTGTGAGCTCATACTCATAGGGACACCTATTTTTTTGTATAAATTAAGAGTTACTTTATATGACTTGCCTCTTCTGCGCTTATCTTATTATATACTATATTGGTCACTGCAAAGATAAAAAGCTGTGCAATGTATAACATTGCACGAAACTATTCTGCGCAAAAAAAAGCTCAATAGGTTGGCTTGAGTTGTAGCGATTGATTTTCTCAGATATCATTATTATTCAATTACTTAATTGGCTCACAAATGCATAAGAATAAGAAGGATGGCGACAAATACTTTTCTGGCTTAGAATGATTTATATTCAATTTTTAAGGGAGTCATTATGCGTATTTTAGCTAGTTTATTTATGTCTATTGTTATTGTTTTTCCTGCATGGGCTAGTCAAGATGATAATGCAGATGCTTTATTAAATAAAATTACATTAAACTTATCTGCAGAGCAGTGGGTCGCAACCAAATCTGCGTTAGTGACGATTGGTATTAATGCTTCTGTGAGCGATCATGGGTTAGATAAAGTGCAAGACGAAGTTTTACAAAAATTAAACCAATTATCAGATAAAGGTGAATGGCACATCGTTACGTTTAATCGCAGTTTAGATCAGTCTGGTTTAGAAAGAGTTCAAATGTCTGCACAAGCACGCTTACCTTCTACTGCATTGTCTAATTTACGCGATAAAGCAAAATCCACTAGCAAGCCCGGTGAAACCTTTACTTTAGATGATGTGCAATTTACACCAAGTGAAGATGAATTACGTGAGGCTAATGCTGCTCTAAGAAGTCAAATCTATCAACAAGCGAAAGATGAGATTGTACGTATCACTAAGCTTACTCCGGAACAAAAATATTCTATTCATGATGTGAATTTTGTAAATACGTATGCCCCACAACCTATGCAAGCTCATAGTATGGCTATGATAAAAATGGGTGACAATACTGGTGCGCGCCCAGAGTTAGCTGTAGGTGATAAATTGGTATTAAATGCGTTAGTGGTTCTTGCTTCAGCGTCTGATGTAGCGTTAGCAAAAAAAGTAATGTAAATACTGAGCCGCGACCGTCAGGGAGTGATGACGTCAATTGGTGTGACGCTTCTTGACGGTCGCGGCTCAGTTGTTCTACTCATATTCATCGTAAAAAAATAAAAATACATTGCACTATTTTTTCTTTGCGTCCCAATGCTGTATTTCTTCAAAAGCTGCATTATATCCCATCGTAAATAATCTGCTCTGCTCCTTCTCTCGTAAATTTAACAAGCTGTATTCTTGAGTGGGAAGGGTAATCAGTAAGTCTGCTAAAAGGGAATTTTCTTCTTGTCTTAGTGAGGATCCAATTAATAACGATTTCAGGAATGTATCTATCATGGGTGGGAATTGATAAGAGTGATATCCCAATTTCATTTTTGCTAAAAAGGCTTGTTTAAAAGTGAGTGTCGGAGGAAAGCAATATTTTTTAGTATCTATATGTGTGCTAATTAATTCAACTGCGATGATTCGACTTTCGGGTCCTAGTATTTCGCGCATAGTATTGACTGGTAAGTTATTAACTAAGCCTCCATCTACATGTAATTCGCCATTGATAACCATGGGAGGCACAATGCCAGGAATCGATGTGCTACCCCGAATTTTTTCCCATAAAAAACCGCTACGATGAATAGCTTCTTTATATTGACCCAGGTTAGTGGAAACGCAAAAAAAAGGAAGTAGCAAATCTTCTATTTTTTTGATATTAAATGTTCTTTCTAGTTCTAATGTAAACTCTTTACCATTAAATAACGATACTGCAGGCCAGCATAATTTTTTAAATGACACGGTATGGCGTGTTGCTGTAATTAGTTTCGCAAATTTTTTATAGATGAGAGTGTAGTCATCATGCATCGCATATAAGCCAGCTACCATCGCGCCTACGCTAGTACCTCCTATAGCATCGATACGGATATTGGCTTCTAGTAAAGCTCTTAATACACCAATGTGAGCCCAACCTTTTACACCACCACCACCTAATACCAGTCCAACTGTTTTTCCACGCATAAATCTTAATAAACGTTGATAATCTGTCAGATGGTTGGTGCGAACATTATGATGCATGAAATAATTAATATCATGTAGCCATTCATGAGTGTTAATAGCAGGTGAATTTTTTTCATGAATTAAAATTAATTCTCGTCTTACTTCAACGAGATTATGGGTATCATTTAATTTTTCCAAGACGTAATTTGAATAATTTGGTTTTTCATGACCATTCGCCAGTACGTAAATTTTCCCGATTTTCTTCCAGCATAATTTAGATAATGCTGTTTCTTTTGCGGCTAATAAATATAAAATAATATGATTGTTTTCTTCAGCGATCTGAATTAATTTTTCATAGTCTTCGTTATGATTGTTATGTTCCGCATCAGAGAATAAAGAAACTTTTTTGTAGTTTAATAAAATTTCTTTTATTTTTTCTGCGAAATCATTTACATCCACATTAGGATTGGCAGGTAAGATGGCAATATGCTTTTTTTGTTCGCCAGAGAATAAAAGCCGAGTAATGATTTGTGAGCGATTGGCCTGTGGTTGAGTCGCATTGAGTAATATGCCGGGATATTGTCGGCAAAGTTTTTTAAAGGTAACAGTGGGTAGCTTTAAAACTCTAGATGGAACTATCGCTCTGACAGTAAGAGAGCGGGGATCATTCGGTAATGCACCTAATTCGCCTATGGTTTCACCCGGAAAGATGTGACCAACCACTTTCATTTTTGCATGAGGAGTACTTAGATAGGCGGATAATTTACCTTGGACGAGTATGCATAAATGAGTAGAGAGGTCTCCTTCATGAAATAACACTTCATCTTCCATCAGTGTAACGTCTTCAAATTGGCTAATTAATGCTTGGAATACATTGTCTTGAAGGTCTGTGTTTGCGAAGAGCCTCGAGTGTTTGAGGAACTTGATTAAATCACCATCCATGGCCGTGCCTTTTTTGTAAGAAGTCTCAGAGTCATTGTACTTCAATCGTTGGGACTTGGTCTTCTTAAATGGTGTTATCGCGGAATTGCCTTGTTCGCAATGACAAGCCACTTAGAGAATGGTTATAATACTTTCATTCTTCCTTTCATAGGCGATAACTCGCATGCAGCACTTAAATTATGTGGATTTCTTTATTCTGGCGATTTTTGGTTTATCCATGTTGCTGGGATTGATGCGAGGTTTTTTACACGAGGTATTATCTTTGTTCACTTGGATAGGTGCTAGTGTGGTTTCTAGTATGTTTTCAAGCAAGCTGGCAGCGAAATTTGGCGGTAGCGTTACTGCGGATCCTAGTGTGCTTACTTCGTCAGTGGCAGATGCCTCTATGAATCTTGCCACCCAATCTGCGTCTTTGATGGCGATAGGGTTGAGTTTTGTCTTTTTGTTTCTGGGTACTTTTATACTAGGGTCATTGTTAACACGGATACTGACTTCTGCTACAGAAAGTGGAGGTATCGGTTTAGCAAATCGTTTTTTAGGTGCGGTGTTTGGTGGTTTACGAGCTTTCTTAATCGCGACAATTATCATTTTTGTTGTTCAGCTCACACCGATGGCATTAGAACCCGTTTGGGCAGGATCTGCCACAGTGGCAGCTTTTCAACCTTTAGTGAAAATGATTAACGATGTTGTTCAACCTAATATCGTTAAAATTAAATCCAAAGCTCAGGGACTTTCTACTGTTGTGACGGATCAAATAAAAAATGTGGGTAGTACGTTAGGTGGGGCGCCATAGACATATTTTTTTCTAAGTTGATATGCTTTTAGCTTCTCCCACAAGGGGAGTGGTGAAAAGCAGGAAAATATGTGCATACACTACCGGCTGAAATATTCTTACAATGCTTCTATTTTTTCTAACAAGCTAACTCTAACAAACATATCCATAAATTCGTTAACCGGCATGTCTTCCAATTGATCTTGATTGAGAAATAAATTTTTACGGACAGCGATTTCCTCAGCATCAAATAAAGCAGCTAAATTATTTTCAAATTTTTTCAGCAATAATGGTGTGCCTTCTTCGCGTCTACGATTATGACCTATAGGATATTCGACTTGTACTTTTTCAGTGTGGCTGCCATCGGTAAAATAAATTTGTATCGCATTTGCGATAGAGCGTTTTTCAGGATCTAAATACTCTTTTGAAAAGCGAGGATTTTCTTGTACATGCATTTTTCCCCGTAAATTATCAATTCTAGGGTCCTTTGCAAAAGTATCTTCATAATATTCAGCTTTTAAATTTCCGAATATCAATCCAGCCGCGACCATGTATTGTAAACAATGATCACGATCAGCGGGATTATGTAAAGGACCTGTTTTACTAATGATGCGTGTAGCGGGTTCTTGGGTGGTTAATATGATTTTTTCTATTTCATTTAATCTGTCTTTTACTTTTGGATGTAGTTCTAGGGCACATTCCACAGCTGTTTGTGCATGAAATTCTGCAGGATAAGAAATTTTAAATAAAATGTTTTCCATTACATAGGAGCTAAAGGGTTGAGGTAGATGTAGCATTTGATCATGCCAAGTCACAGCATAAAAACCCCATTTTTTAGCGGTCAACGCGCTAGGATAACCCTTTTCACCTTGCAAGGTTAGCCAAGCTAGACGTACGCCACGACTAGTGGCATCACCAGCGGCCCAGGATTTTCGTGAGCCTGTGTTAGGTGCATGTCTATAGGG
>DHXK01000205.1:18391-38229 GCA_002413665.1 Legionellales bacterium UBA5158
GTGTTAGGTGCATGTCTATAGGTTCGTAAGCTTTGACCATCAACCCATGCCTGAGAAAGAGCGTTGATGATGCTATCGTAGTTGCCGCCTAATAGATGCATAGAGACTGCGGTTGAAGCAACTTTTACAAGCATGACATGATCTAAGCCTATGCGATTAAAACTATTTTCTAAAGCCAGTACACCTTGAATTTCGTAGGCTTTAATCATTGCAGTCAAGACTTCACGCATACGTAAAGGAGCTTTGTCCTGCGTGAGACGACGGCGACTTTCATAATCTGCAACGGCTAAAATTGCACCCAGGTTATCAGAAGGATGTCCCCATTCAGCTGCTAGCCAAGTATCATTAAAATCTAACCAGCGTATCATCGTTCCAATATCAAAAGCGGCTTGAATGGGATCTGAGGAGAAATGGGTTCCGATGACGCGCGCACCATTTGGAACAATGGTGCCCGGAATAATAGGGCCTATTAATTTGACACATTCAGGATACTGCAATGCCAACATAGCGCAGCCAATTGCATCCATTAAACAATAACGCGCTGTAGAGTAAGCCAGAGGGCTGTCTATCACATCATTCGCTACATAGTCAGCAATCGATACAAGTTCTTGATCGGGTGAAGGCTTTAAATTGTCATCAGCAATTTGTTTATTCGGCATTAGCTTAATCTCTATTTTCAAGTGTGATGTAGGGGCGCGGTGCAGGTCCTGAGTAATTTGATTCAGGACGGATAAGGCGATTATCTTCGCGTTGTTCGATAATGTGCGCGCTCCATCCAGCTAATCTTGCCATAACAAAAAGTGGAGTAAACATAGAGGTAGGCACACCACAAAAATGATAAGCGCTCGCACTATAAAAATCTAAATTAGGAAATAAATGTTTAGTGTCCCACATTATTTTTTCAATACGTTCGGAAATCTCATATAAATAACCGTCGGACGCGTCTTGAGATAATTTCTTAGACCAAGTTTTAATAATATCTGAACGAGGATCTGAGATTTTATAAACACGATGACCAAAGCCCATGATTTTAGCTTTTTCTTCCAGTAATTTTTTAATGCCAGCTTCGGCTTCATCAGGCGTTTTAAATTTTTGTATTAATTCCATGGCTGCTTCATTAGCACCACCATGTAAGGGACCCCGTAATGTGCCTATGCCGCTAACAATCGCAGAGTAAAAATCTGATTCAGTAGAGGTTGTTACACGTGCGGCAAAAGTTGATGCGTTGAACTCATGTTCTGCATACAGAATTAATGACACATCCATCGCGCGTAAATGATCTGCATCGGGTTTTTTATTTTGTAATAAATAAAGAAAATTTCCTGCGATAGTTTCTTCATCGCTATTTGTTTTAATACGTGTGCCATTTTTATGATAGTGATGCCAATACAAAAGCATACCGGGTACACAAGCGACAAGACGATCGGCAATGTTTTGCTGTGGGTTTTGCTTAGATTCAGGCTCCAATGTGCCCAGCATGGAGCAGCCTGTGCGTAGTACATCCATAGGGTGTGCAGCGCCTGGAATTTTTTCTAATACATAACGTAAATTTTCAGGCAATTCACGCAATAAGATGAGTTTTTCGCGATAAGCTTTTAGTTCTGTCGAATTAGGTAAGGCACCGTGAATTAATAAAAATGCGACTTCTTCAAAGCTTGCGTGTGAGGCTAAATCATGTATTGAATAACCGCGGTAATTTAAGTCTAAACCTTCTTTTCCGACTGTGCTTATGCCTGAATCACCTATCACTACGCCAGCCAATCCACCTGTTTTCTTTGTCATTATTCTTTTCCTTCAGCAAATAATTCATCGATTTTTTTTTCATATTCGTAATAATTTAAAAATTCATATAATGCTTCGCGGGTCTGCATTTGATGAACAATATTTTTTTGAGTACCTTCTTGACGTATTGTGTCATACGTCATGAGAGCTGCAGTATTCATTGCGCGAAATGCACTTAGTGGGTAAAGCGCTAAGCTCACACCAGCTTCTTCTAATTCTTCAAGAGTGAATAAGGGTGTTAATCCATACTCGGTAATATTGGCCAGAACGGGAACCCCACACTGTTCGGTGAGAGCTTTATATTGAGACAGTTCACGTACGCCTTCAAAAAAAATCATATCCGCGCCGGCTTCAATATAGTCATTAATTCTATCAATCGCTGCACTTAAACCTTCGTTGGCTAAAGCATCGGTTCTTGCCATGATGACAAAGTCAGGATCCATTTTTGCGTCCACAGCCGCTTTAATGCGATCAACCATTTCATCGGTGCTGACGATGGCTTTGCCAGGCCTATGTCCACAGCGCTTAGCTTGTACTTGATCCTCAATGTGTACGCCAGCAGCGCCGGCGAGAGTCATTTCTTTTATTGCACGTGAAATATTAAACACACTACCCCAGCCTGTATCAATATCGACAAGCAATGGTAGGGTAACAGCACTCGTAATGCGGCGCACGTCTTCTAGCACATCATTTAAATTAGTAATGCCTAAATCCGGTAATCCATACGATGCGTTTGCCACCCCAGCGCCCGAAAGATAGATAGCTTGAAAACCGACACGTTCTGCCATTAATGCAGTATACGCATTAATTGTGCCCACAATTTGTAAAGGTTTTTCTGCGGCTAGCGCGGCTCTAAAACGTTGACCAGCTGTATCAATAGGAGTCATAAACAATTCCTTGTTTTGTTGGGGGATTGTCCAAACGCATGGAGATCTTGTCAAGGAAAAATATTAAAGTCACTAGAGCATTGAAGCGAATCACACCATAAATGGTAAAAAGATTTTTGTTTTAGACAAATAAACATAGTTCTCATAAAAATATTTTTTTTTTAAAGTTTGAAATCCGCTAGAATAGTCAAAGATTACTTGGTATTAGCAGTGGATGCTAATAGTGAAATGCTCGCGAGGGATTGTGCAGTGCAGACAAGTACGAGTAGTAGAGGGGATGTATGAATTCAGCCGCATCTTCTAATGGATTACCACGACCCACAAATAAGCGTCCCTTTAATCGAACGCGGCGATTTTGGGTCATTATCCTCATTATTTTAATTGCATTCATTGCGGCTAAATATTTTACATCTCACTTTAAAAAAGACTCACCCCAAAGCAAAGCGCAGCCTGTGGTGATTTCAACTGCACGTAGCGGGGATGTTCCTGTTTATTTATCAGCATTAGGTGCTGTCACTGGGGGGTGGATGGAATAAAGAGACACTTACGAGAATTTAAAAGTAAAGTCACGACGCATGATTGCGTCGCAACTTACCGTTACATTGAAAGATTAATTAATTGCGTATGTGAAGCTAACGCCAACTAAATCTGTGTTGCCTAAATTTTTGTTGCTTCCCACTTTTTGGATGTGATTCCAAGAAAGATCAGTTGATACATTCTTGTTAAGCTCATAGCTAACACCAGCACCTACAGTAGGATAAATTGCGCTAGCAGTTTGGTTAGTGGATGTGGAGGTCGTAACACTGGCTAAAGTTGTGTATGTGTTAGTGTTACCTTTTTGATTTAAATAAGCAGCACCTGCTTTTCCATAAACGCTAAAGCCATTTTGCAAAGGCAAGGTCGCTTTACCTACTAGATCAACTGCGTAGGTCTTAACAGTTACGTCATTGCTAGAATTAAAACCCGTATTTGCGATATTTTTCGTGCTTGCGTTATGAAACTTAGTAAAGCCTGATTCAAAGCCGAAAGTTTCATTAACTTGATAGCCTGCAAATACGCGGCCAGCAACATTAATATCTGACTCAATTTTTGTAGAAGGGTTGGTTGCTGTAATTTGTAAAGCTGTACCTGGGTTAATTTTCCCAGCGCCGACTGTACCACCAAAATAAAAGCTATTTGCATCAGCAGCGTTCGCGCCAGAAATACAAAGACCAGCAAGGCTAGCCGCAGCAACTATGATTAAATTTTTCTTAGACATTATGTATCACTCCTCTTTATAAGAATAATTAGTATACATAAACAATTAGTTTGAGCAATAAAGCATAGCTAAATATTCGCGAATTTAGGCGATTTAGAGTAAATACAGGTCAATTCAAGAATTTAGAGATTAAAAAATATCCAAAATTAATTATTTGATGAAGCAATCTGTGTCATAAAATAAGTAATAGGTGAGGCAAGGTTGTGTAATTTTGTGGCATAATAACAGCTGGCTTTCACTTAGATTTGATTTTATTAAAAGGATTTTTTATGCTATTTAAAACGCTATTCTTCGGTTTTATTTTCTGTCTTTTTTCAGGAAATTTGTTAGCAAATGACTCTGTGCGTACTCTTCCGTTAAAAGGAACTGTGGCACTGACATTTGATGATGGTCCAACAGAAGAATTTACTCCGCAAATTCTTGCGATATTAAAAAAATATAATATTAAAGCGACTTTTTTTATGGTGGGAATGAATGCTAAAGCGCATCCTGATATGGTAAGAGCCGTGGAAGAAGCAGGGCATGCAATCAACAGTCATTCATTAACACATCCTATGCTAACTAAGTTAAATGAAAAACAACTTTATAATGAAACTCACGAGCCAGTTCTTATTCAGCATAATATCCTTGGGAAAAATCCTGCATGTTTGCGTTATCCATACGGCGCATCAAATCAGCATGTCCGTGATGTCATACGAACAGCCGGAATGGTACCTGTGCCTATGGGTTGGAATTCGTTTGATTATGAGCGTCCTGGTGTTGATAAAATTGTAAATTGGGTAGTGAAAACAGCTCATTCAGGAACGGTTATTTTAATGCATGATGGTTTTGCAAAACGCGAACAAACAGTTGCTGCGTTACCTCGCATTATAGAAGGGTTGCAGAAAAAAGGTTTGGGCTTTAGTCAAATTTGTGTGGGGTAAAATGGAAGATAAAAAGCAAGTCACTATTCGCTTTGTGAGCTATAACAACAGACGAATACAGTGGGTAAGAAGGGGGCTCGAGGGGCGGCTCGAGCCTGGTAGGTTTAATTCTTCATTTTATTAATGGAGTCTTGAATGCTACTTTGATCTGCTGCACCCATTATAAAATCTATTGGGCTATTTAGATCTGTTTTCACGATAAAAAATGCAGGTGTTCCTTGGATTTGTAATTGTTGAGCTAAGCTAATATTGCTTTGAATTTGTTGGCTGATGGCTTTGCTTTCCATGTCTTTCTTTAATTGCGTAGTGTTAACACCTACTGACGAGGCTAGCTCAAGCACTTTTTCTTCGCTTAAGTCAGAAGCGTCCATTAGAGCTTTATGAAGAGCCATGTACTTGCCTTGTTTTTTTGCAGCTAAAGCCGCTTTTGCCGCATAAGTTGAAACAGGTCCTTTAACAGGGTATTCCTTTATCACTACGCGCAGGTCAGAGTTGTTGCCAATAAGTGATTCAATCACAGGTTCCATATGTTTGCAGTAGGAGCATTTAAAATCCATAAATTCGACTAGAGTGATCTGACCATTTGTGTTTCCACGAATAGGATCATTTGCATTATGGAAGAGTGTGCTTGCATTTTTTTTCGCAGTATCTTGATTGTGTATGGGCTTAGATTTTTGAGGAGGTGCTGATCCACTACCAAGATCAAAACCTTGCAAATCAATATCATTAGTTGCAAAGCTAGGGACACAAAAAAAACTGCTACCTATAATGGCAACAGAGGCTAACATGCTGATCAATTTCATAAGAATTCCTTTTGCATGAGTGGCTAAAATATTACGGGAGAAAACTTATGGCATTTTTGTTCTATTAAGCAAATGCATTATAAGTGATATCACAAATAAAACTAAAAATATCACAAATATCACGCGTGCTATTTCAGCTGCCATGACAGCAATGCCAGCAAAGCCTAGAACACCAGCTATGATAGCGATAATTAAAAATGTTAAGACCCATTGCAACATGATGAGGCTACCTTTTAGAGATATTAAGAGTTATAGAATACTTTATTCTTCTTGTATTGTGACCTTAGGAAATCCCTAGCCTAAATAAGGGATGCGCTGATTAAAATAGGAAATACCCTAAGACTCAGTTTTTAAAAAAAATATTTTTGTAAGAATTTTCATATTGTTTACAGCGTAATAGCGAATGCTGCTTTGAAATAGGTGTGATCATACGATTTTACGAAAAAATAACGGAGTATAATAAAAGTTGTAGTGTCATTTTTTATTATATTTAGTGGGAGGGACTCGAATGTATACTAAAGATAATCAACACATTGATAACCGCACAAATAATCACCCAAGCAAACGTTATGATGTAAATAATATTAAACATAAGGCTGATGATGCAAAAAATGCGATTTCATCAACAGTCATGCAGGCTAAAAATAAAGTGAAAAAAATAATAATTGCTTCGTGGTTTAAACATCGTTCTGAAGAATTGCAAGAAAACGTAATGACTTTTATTCAACAAAATCCGGGTAAATCTATTGCTTATGGAGTGCTTGCAGGTTTCTTGATTGCTCACTTACGTAATAAATAGTTTATCTTTTTTATTCTTTAAGGGTATATACGTATAGTTATTAACAGTGAATCGCTAGAGCATTTATGCTGGCGATTTTTTTTGATTGAATTATTATTCATGATTGTTAGAGTGATGGTCTTGCATTTTTTTATTGTGCAAGCTCCTGTCGCCAAAAGAAAAATTGCGATACAGCTGTTTTTCATGGTAATGTGTTTCAGATAAAATGGTGAGAGATTTTTCCACTAAACATTCTTTGTCCAGGGACGGGAAATGACTCGCAAACTTCACACTTTTAGCAAACAAATAATTATTTTCTCTATCTTTTATATTATTTCTAGTTATGCTTTTGCAGACTATGGCCATATTTATTTAGGCGGCATAGTAGGTAAAAGTAATGCAAATATTGGTAATACCAATAACGAAATAATTTATTATAACGGTAGCTTAGTTGATAAGTATCCCACTCAGCAACGTAATGCGCATGCAATGATTGCTGGGATAAATTCTGGTTATGAGTTTTCAGATCCAGATTCAGCATTGGCGATGGCCGTGGGTTTAGGTCTTTATGGCACTCCTGGAAGTGCTTATGGTTACAGTGGTCAAGTGATTGAAACAACACCTTCTAATCCTGATGCGGGTGATATTCTGTATAATTATAAATATAATATCCGTAGTACACGCCTTATGGGTGAAGCTCGTCTTTCTTGGCTATTGGGATATTTTGTCCCCTTTATTGATTTAGGTCTGGGAGCCACTTGGAATCATATGACTGGTTACCAGGAATTACCCTTTAGTTTTCCCGGCTATACTGCTTTACCTCCTTTTCAATCAAAGACGAATACTCATTTTGCCTATCAAGCAGGCTTTGGTGTGGGTTTTGCATTTGATTCTAATGCTGCAGAAATTCGACGTGAGCGTATATCGTTGGGATATAGATTTGTAAATTTAGGCGATGCTTCTTATGGTACACGAGGCTCAGCTTATCCTTATCCGTTTAAGACGGGCAAATTAAAAACTCAAGAAATATATTTGATATATACATGGCTGTTTTAAAGAATGAAGGGAGAGATATATGTGTTTTCGGAGGATGCTTTTAGGGTGTATTAAGCTAATTCTAGCTTGCAGTTTTTTTCTTCCAATGACAGCCTTAGCTCATGTGCTTTCTATTACCCCTACTTCGCTCTTTCCCGCTAGTATGTTTGTGGGCTCTACAGCAACAGCATCTTATAAAGTCACAAATATTGGAAGTAATATATTATTGACTATGATTGAGGAGAGGCAATTTCCAGCCAGCTCAGGCATGTCGGTTTTATTCTCAACTTGTGGTGCTCTCTTAAGTCCAGGTCAAAGCTGTGATATCACGCTGCAAGTAATAGTGCCTCCTAGAGTAGAAGGTATTTCTACATCTCTCAGGGTGAGAGCTAGTCCTTCAGCGGATGGTGTGGAATTTCCTATTTTTATTAATGTTACTCAAACTCCAGCATTTATTATTACACCGGTTGCTGGGGCTAACGGTACAATCAGTCCGAATACTCCACAAGGTGAGAATATCGGAGCAAGCCAAACTTTTACTGCCACACCTAATTTAGGATTTAGGGTAAGTCAATGGCTGGTGGATGGAGTAGTTGCTCAAACCTTGGGTAATAGTTTTACCCTCACTAACATTCAAGCGAGTCATACAGTTCAGGTAAACTTTGAGCTTATTCCCTTTGTTATTACGCCATTAGCAGGTCCTGGCGGAACGATTACACCTAGTGCTCCACAAGTCGTTCTTTATGGGAGAAGCATAACATTCACAGCAACACCTTCAGCAACGCCAGCACCAGGATTCGTGGTAGACCAATGGTTTTTGGATGGTAATGTAGTGGCAGGACAATCGGGTCTAACAACTTATACGCTTTCTAATGTTATAGAGCCTCATGCTGTGCAGGTCACGTTTAAACGAGTGTTTACAGTCACTGCAACTGCAGGTACTGGTGGTACAGTCACCCCTGGTTCAGCTCAAGTTTCTAACCCTGGAAGTCTAACGTTTACTGCTAACGTTACCAATCCAGCAACTACTGAAGTAAATACGTGGACATCTACGTGCGCAGGAGCAGCATCGCAACCAGGTGGGTTGACTTATACAGTGACAAACCCTACAGCGAATTGTACTGTTAATGTCTCTTTTATAACTTTTGTTACCGTTACCTCTAGTGTGGCGCCAAGCGGCAGCGGTACGGTAACTCCTGGCTCCGCCCTAGTTACGAATCCTGGCAGTCAACAGTTTACCGCTTCGCCTGCGTCAGGGTATGTTCTAGGTGGTTTTACAGCAACCCCTGTGAGCTGTGGTACCGGCTCAACGTCAACTACTGGAAATATTTTTACGGTGACTAACCCCAGCGTAAATTGTAGTGTTGTGGCCACTTTCACACCCCAATTTATCGTTGATTACAGTGTATTAGGCAGTGGTGGTACTGTGACTGCTGAATACCCTCCCGGGACACAATTTAATAGCGGGTCACCAGTGACTAGCGGAGGCAATGTTGTTTTTACCGCCACAGCAGACACAAACTTTGTTATAAATCAATGGTTAGTAGATGGTCAGGTGCAACAATCTGCAACGGGTGCCTCAACGTTTACGCTTAACGTTACAGCTAATCACACTACTCCAGGTGTTCAGGTCACTTTTTTACAGCAGTATAGTTATACTGCCAGTGTTGGAACCGGTAGCGGTAGCATTTCACCTTCTGGGACTCATACAGTATCAAGCGGAACCGCAATTCCTTTTATTGCAACACCAGGGTCAAATTCTCAAGTAGATACATGGACGCTCAATGGTGGTTTGGTGCAAACCGGTGGAACAAATTATAGCCTGACTGTTACTTCTGCCCCTAATGCTGTTGTTGTGAATTTTATCCCTCAGTGGGTAGTCACACCTGATCCAGCACAGGTGCCCGGGGGTCATATTAGTGTTCCAGCCGCTGCTGTGCATGTTGATACAGGAGCGGATGTACCGTTTACGGCAGTGCCGGATTCAGGATATGTTGTGGCTCAATGGCTTGTAAATAGTCAGGTGCAACCAAACAGTGCTAATAATAATTTTACACTGCTTAATGTTCAGGGTAACGACACTGTTTCAGTGACTTTTACGCCTGTGGTGACATTCACTATTACAGCCACTGCCGGTGCTGGCGGAACAATCAGTCCTAGTGGTTCAGTCCCAGTAAATAGCGGTGCAAGTCAGACGTTTACCGCCACACCAACTGGCTCGAATACCGTAGGTACGTGGACATCAACGTGTAGTACACCTCCACCACCGGGTACGGCCACTTATACAGCTAATAATATTACGGCAAATTGTGCTGTTAATGTCACTTTTGTGACTGGTTATACAGTCACAGCAGTTCCAGGAGCACATGGTTCAATCCAGGCTCCTGCTTCGCAGACGGTACCTAGTGGATCAAGCGTAACCTTTACTGCGGTACCTGATGCTACGTATAAAGTCTTTCAATGGACTATCAATGGGGTGTTGCAACAAACTGGTGGGACTAGCTTTACTCTCAACAATGTTACGGCTACCCAGACTATTAATGTTAGTTTTGTGCTTGATAATTTTGTTGTCACTGCGACTGTTACTGGGGGTAATGGTACTGTCGGAACTAGTCCCGCAACGGTGCTAAGAGGTGGAAGTGTAACTTTTACTGCAGCTCCCGCAGCCGGATACAGCGTTAATCAGTGGACAAAAAATGGAACTATTGTTCAGACTGGTGGAATAACATATACAGACACAAATGTAACCTTTGCTGATGCCATTACCGTTTCATTTACAGTAGCCACTCTGATTGTGGTAGGCACGGATTTGACTGATAACTTACCTTTAATTGTGTCGGGTACAGCGACTCCATCCACCATAAATTGGGCCACGATTACTATTCCTAGCGTTCCAGCAGGGAGTCTACAATCAGGAAGTTGTATTGGGACCGTCTGCGCTGCCGTGGGCAGTAATACAACGACTGGGTTCCCGCTTTTATTGCTAAGTACAAATTCAGGAGCAGCATGGTCTGTGGTGACTACAGTGACTCCTGCTATTGTCACTGCTGGGAATTTTAATTCAGTCAGTTGTACAGGCATCGTTCCTAATGTTATTTGTGTGGCGGCAGGTGGGAGTTCAGCAAACAATACCAGTACGCTGGTTGTTGGAACAGGTCTAGGTGGTACAGCCACTTGGTCAAATACTACAATTCCGAGTTTGGGATCAGGCTATTTAACGGGAGTAAGCTGTACAGGAAGTGCTCCAGCAGCGTTTTGTGCCGTGGTGGGATCAAATGCTGCCCAGACTGATTATTTATTGGCGGTAAGCAATAACGTAGGCGTATTACCAGGAGCAAACACTTGGACGCCTGTTACTACTATTGCCCATTCAGGCTATTTTTCTAGCATCGGTTGTAATGGTATAGCTCCTTCAGCTGTTTGCGCGATTGCAGGTACTAACAGTTCTATTACCCCAATGATTGTGGTCGGATCAGGTTTAGGAGCAGGAGGCACCCCTTCGTGGGGAGGTGTTACATTTCCCGCTAGTCCAGGCGGAACTCTAACTTCTGCCAGCTGTAGTGGTATCTCTCCTGCTGCTGTTTGTGTTGTAGCTGGAGCAGGAACAAGTTTGACAGTTAATTCACCTTTGCTGGCATTTAGTACCACTGTCGGAGGAGCGAATAGCTGGAGTAGTCCTATAAGCCCAATTTTTTCACCCGGAATATTTAATTCAGTCTCTTGTTCTGGAGCAAGTCCTTCTATTGTTTGTGAGGCAGCAGGGGCAAGTGTTACTGGTGGCTCACCTCAAGTATTTACGCCTGTTATCGCAGTAAGTACCAATATGGGAGGATCAAACAACTGGGCCTTGGTGCCTGCTATTACAGGTGTGACTACGGGCACGTTTAATGCTGCCAGCTGTACTGGAGGCCTTACAACCGCCATTTGTATTGCCGCAGGAAGAGATGGGAATACTGTGCCTCTTCTTGTTCAAAGCGTGAATGGAGCTAGCACCTTTACACTGGCAACCTTTAGTCCTGCTTTACCTGCTAATGGTGTGTTTAATGGGGCAAGCCAATCCGGTGGTAATTTTCGCAAACCTTATGGATTTGAGAATGAGTTGAGGGATTTAATTTACAGTCCTGAATAAAAACAAGTGTTGCACTTTGCGGCCTTCTTAGGCCGACAAGGTGAGGGGTTTTACTTGTTTTGTGGTAATCTCTAGCACACTAGTTAGTTGAAACCGAAGGTAATGTGTTATGAGTCATTCAAGACCGTTCAGCGCGACAATAGCTTATGAAAATAAACTTAAATTAGCGATAAAACTTTCTAAAGAAGAATTTGCGCAGCAACAGTTAGAGTATAAGAAAGCCAATGATCAGTTGCAGGCTGCTCTGGTTTGTTCTAAAGCAGAAGCAGATAAAGCCGCTCAGTTAGCCCAGGCGGTGGAAAGAAATACAATGCTGGCGTTAAGAAAATCATGGGAAGATGAAGAGGCACGTAAAGCTTGTCTAGCAAAACAAGCAAAGCCGGTAAAGACGACATCTCAATTTAAAAGTCCTAAGTATCGATCCATAAGCGGGTTTTTTAAACGATCAAAAGCACAAGCAAACAAGCTTAGTGTTGATGAAATTTATAACCATAAAATATTTGATTCAATTAAGATTTAAATGTGCTCACTCTTCAGTAAGTCTGCACCAAAAATACACCCTTAGTATTTTTATGAGCAAAAGCCTAATAAATGACAGACTAACTGCAAAATTTCTGTTAAATTAAAGAGGTCACTGCGCTTATTCTTAAATATGAATAATCGTGGGACACTAATTTTTAATTTATATGAAGGTCACTTATGTCAACACGTGAGCAAGGAACCGTTAAATGGTTCAACAGCAGCAAAGGGTTTGGTTTTATTCAACGTGATAACGGTGAAGATGTGTTTGTACATTTTCGTGCTATATCTGGAGATGGTTACAAGTCTTTAGATGAAGGTCAACGCGTAGAATTTACTGTTACGCAAGGACAAAAAGGCGCTCAAGCAGAAAATGTTACTGTTGTTGATAAATAGTAATAGTTAGCTGTTAGTGTCTCGCTTTAAAATTAGTCTGGCCAGTTTTTAAACCTTCAAAGGTTTGTCACTGGCCAGCTTTTTTTTATCTGCGATTTAAGGTTTCTTGACGTTAATCAATTCAACTTTAAAGATTAAAGTTTCATTCGGTCCTATGCTAGGTGGTGCGCCTTGTTCACCATAAGCTAAGCTGGAGGGAATATAAAGCTCCCAGGTCGATCCGGCTTTCATCAACTGTAATGCTTCTGTCCATCCGGGTATAACGCCATTCACAGGAAAGGACGCAGGTTCTCCACGTTTATATGAACTATCAAATTCTGTTCCATTAATAAGAGTACCCGCATAATTAACTGTCACGGTATCATTCGCTGTAGGTTGATCCCCGGTTCCTGCTTTGATAACTTTGTATTGTAAACCGTCTGCTAATGTAATTACGCCAGTCTTCAGTTTATTTTTAGCGAGAAAAGCTTCGCCTGCAGATTTAGTATCGGTAGTTTGTGGTGCAGTTGTTGTTTCAACTGCAAAAACGTTTGTGCACAACAAGCTCATGGCAATAGAAGTTGTCGCTGTGAATCTTAAGGCTGTTTTATATCTCATTGTTGTAATATCCTAATTAAGTTATCCATTTACAAAAAAAATACCAGATGAATAATACTCTTATCTTATTCGTTTGCCTATTGCATAGTGATGTTAAAAAGAGTGTAACTACTACCACCGTTGTTTTTGGTATAATACATTGCTGAGTCTGCATTTTTCATTAAGGTTTCTTCGTCAATACCATCCTGTGGAAAAAAACTAATTCCAATGCTTGTTGATGTTAATAATTCCTTATTATTAATTTGAATTGGATTTGATAATTCCAGACAGATTTTTTTAGCGATATCAGTTACGAACTCTTTATTATTAATATCCTCAATCAGAATCATAAATTCATCTCCTGCTAACCGACAAACCCTGCCAGTTTCGTCAATAACCTGCTTTAATCGATCTGCAACTACAATTAGCAGTTGGTCACCCGCGTCATGTCCGAGTGTGTCATTGATGGTTTTAAACTTATCTAAATCTAAAAACATCAAAGCAAAACTTTTATTATCTTGTTTTGCTTTTGCAATAGCAGCGGTTAATCGTTCGTTAAAAAATTGACGATTAGGTAAGTGAGTCAGTGTATCGTGCGTAGCAAGAATTTGTAGATGTTTATTAGCTTTCAATAAATCATCTGTTAATTCCAAGTTTTGAAATCGAAAAAATAAAGCTGTCTCTATGAGTTTGCTTGAAATAATAGAGGTTATTAGCATTAGCATACCAAATGCAAGAAAGGCTATCCCAGTAAAAATATAAAAATTAGTTCCTTTCAATAAAAGAAAAATCGCCGTAGAAAAAAGCGTAGGAATAAGAAAAATAGCATAGATTTTTTTGATAGGAGAATAAAATGGATTTGCAGCTGCTGCTACTATGATAAGTAGGAATAAAATAAGACCTTGATATAAGCCACTGCTGTTAGGTAGCAGGACTGTGCCCAGAAATCCCCAACCTGCACCACTAATAAAGAGTAAGCCGGAGATAGAATTTTCCCACAACTTTATTTTTTCGCTATTAGGATGTATACGGGTAAATGCATTCGCTAAATAATATCGAGGGACACCGCTTATTAGCACCATATAGCCATACCAAGCCAATAACAAGCTCCTATCCCCATTTCCATACCACCACAAAATAGATAGAGCCAGGGTGGCGGCAAAGGCTTCTGCCCATAACATATGTTTAATTTGTCTATATAAGATATCAACAAGCTCGTAATGAGTTATTTTTTTAACTTTTTGGTCTATTAAGCGGCTGATATCAGTGGAGAAATCCATTTAATATCCTCAATTAATCTTTTTCACTCTAATATTATATACAATTATTATATACGATTTATCTGGAGGAGAGGGGAAGCTGGGTTCAGAATTAAAGAAAAAAGATCAACAATTATCCATTTCATGTCAATGATGATTTTATTGATGCACGATTGGATCCTCATACACCTCAGTTTCAAAATATAATTAAAAAGAAGCAGATAATCTCAGCAAAATATTTAATGTACAGTTAAAATAGGTATTAAAGAGATTTATTTAGAAGAATAGCTATAAGCTAAGCTTTTTAAAGTTTATCAAAGTAACATTTTGATCGGGTAAGGAACATGCTCATTAATTAGGAGAATTATATAATGAGTCAAAATGTTAATTTAAGGATTATTATTATTGATGATAATCCCGATATTCATCGCGACTTCATTAAAATTTTAACCAAAGATAAATCTGTAAACAATGATATCGCAGATTTAAAAAATAATTTTTTTGATAAATTGGAACCTAAAAAAAATGCGGCTTTGCCGCAATTTTTTATTGATACAGCTTCTTCTGGCCAAGAAGGTTTTGAAAAAACAAAAAAAGCAGCGTCAGAAGGATTATCATATGCATTGGCTTTTGTTGATGTACATTTGCATCCTGGATGGAATAGCATTGAAACCATTAAGCATATTTGGGAAATTGATCCTGACATGCAAATCGTGATTTGTTCAGCTTTTTCTGATTATAGTTGGGAAGAAACAGTCAATGAGTTAGGCCATGCAGATAATTTACTTATTCTGAAAAAACCATTTAATAATATTGCGGTAAGACAATTATCTCATGCCTTAATAAAAAAATGGCAGTTATTGCAAGACGCGCGACATTATTCAGCATCATTTGAAGGAAGAGTGAAAGACAGAACATTTTTATTAGAGCACTCTCTTTCCATTTCTCGCAGTACACTGGAGTCTTCAGAAGATGAGATTTTGGTTGTGAATCATGAAAATCAAGTTCTCGATTACAATAAAAAATTAATCAAAACTTGGAATATTTCTATGGCAGTGTTAGAGGAAAAAAAAGGTTCTCTCATACTTGATAATATTGCTGACCAGTTTGAAAATACTAATAAATTTAAGGCATTTCTAGCCGAGTGTATGTCACATATTGAGTTAGTAAAAGCAAAAAAATTTAAAGGTAAAAATAATAGCGTTTTCGAAATTTATACTAAACCGTATTATCATAACGAAGAAATCACAGGTAGAATTTGGAATTTCCGTGACATAACTAAACAAGCAGAAATTGAGGAGAGATTAGAATTTCAGGCGACACACGACGCTCTAACAGGGTTGCCAAACAGAGCGCTTATGACAGACCGCCTCATGCAAGCTACTGCGATGGCAAAAAGGCATAAAACAAAGTTTGCCGTATTATTTTTTGATTTAGATGGGTTTAAATTAATAAATGATATCTTGAGTCATGCAGCAGGAGATGAATTATTAAAAGAACTTTCTAAGCGAGTTCGTCATTTATTTAGAGAAGAAGACACTTTTTCGCGCCTGGCGGGAGATGAGTTTGTTATCATTAGCACGATTAGTGATATCAATGATGCGAATAAAATTGGGGATAAAGTTTTAAGTGCATTTGAGAAAGCATTTAAGTTAAATAATCATGAGGTGATAGTAAGAGCTAGTATTGGGATTAGCGTTTATCCGACAGATACTATGGATGCTGGTGAGCTGATGAGCTTCGCTGATTTGGCGATGTACAGAGCCAAAGCAATGGGCGGTAATCAATTTCAGTTTTATACTGAAGAATTAGGTAAAAAAACCGCAGAGCGTATAGAAAAAGAAAGTTATATACGTCGAGGGATAAGAGAGAAAGATTTTTTTTTAGTGTATCAGCCACAGTTCGTTTTAAGAGAAGCGTGTCAACAAAATAAAAAATGGCAAAACGAAGGATTACCTAAAATTCGCGTGGCTGTCAATATTTCTAATCAACAGATTATGCAGCCCAGTCTAGTGGAAGCAATAAAAAATATTTTACAAGAGACAGGCCTGCAGACAAAATATTTAGAATTGGAATTGACTGAAAATGTCATGATTACTAGCGCTGAATCAGTAAATTCATTAGTTGAATTAAGTGAGATGGGTGTATACATCACTTTAGATGATTTTGGTTTAGGTTATTTGTGCATAAATTATTTGCGGACTATGCCTATAGATAGAGTTAAAATAGATAAAACATTTGTTAAAAATATTTCTACAAACAGAGGCGATGAGGCGATTTTACAAGCCGTAATCTTTATGGCGAAAGGTCTAGATTTAAAGGTGATGGCTGAAGGCGTTGAAACACAAATGCAATTAGATTTTTTAAAAGATCGCCATTGTGAAGAAGTTCAAGGATATTTATTTAGTAAACCGTTGGCAGTTGATGATTTAGCAAATTCATTGAAAGAAGAATGACTATCTTCATACTCGGTAAGTGTTGTTAGCTAAAAGTGTCAATTTTTAAAAATCTAAACTTTAAAATAAGGATATTTATGAAACCATTAAATTTTGTTTTCTCTTTTCTTTCTATGTTTGCTGTTAGTTCTCTTTTTTTTATAGGTACACCAGTTTGGGCTGAAGATAAAGATACTGCCAGCTCAACTCAAGAGACTGTTTCAGCGGGAGAAGAGCCGGTTGTTGAAGAAGCTGTTGCAAAAGATAAAGAGCAACTAACGTCTGAAGCTAAAGCTAGCAGTGAAGCAAAACCAATAGATAATTTAGATGAGGCCATAAAAAAAGACCCTAAAAGTGGACAAGCTTATTTAGACCGTGGAAATGCATATTTTGCTGCTAAAGAATATCAAAAAGCCATAGACGATTTTACGAAAGGTTTAGAGTTAGATGATAAAAATGCAATGACTTATTATTATAATCGAGGTAATGCTTATCTACAATTAAATCAACAAGAAAAAGCTATTGCAGATTACGATAAAGTGATAGAACTTGATCCTGAAATGTATCAAGCCTACGTTAATCGTGCTTTAGTGTACTCCGATATGCATCAATATCCTAAAGCCATCGCGGATTTTAATAAAGCAGAAAATTTAAAAACGGATCATCAAAAAATTTATGCGTTGCGTGCTTGAGCTTACTTTCAAGATAAACAATATAACGAAGCCATTGCAGATTATAAAAAAGCAATTAAATTCACACCTGAAGATTCTAATATGTACTTTAATTTAGGTTTAGTATATGTGAATGACAATCAAATAACAGAAGGGATGAATAGTTATAATAAAGCCTTAGAGTTAAATCCAAAAAATGTTTGGATCAACTATAATCGCGGCATGGTTTATTTAATGACTGAAAAATTTAATGACGCAATCAGCGAATTTGATAAAGTGTTAGCAACACAGCCTGATGATGGGGATACCCATTATTATAGGGGTTTAGCATATGAAAAATTAAATAAAACGGATAAAGCAAAAGAAGATTTTTCTCTAGCAGTTAAATTAAAGTCAACTCATGCTAATGTACCGTATGAAGACATAAAAGATGTAAAAGAGATTAAGTTAAACTAAAGAAAACAGAAAGAAATAAGATTAGGTCTTATTTCTTGGCTGGAGTAGACGATTTTCAGTTGTTGATTGCAATTGCATGTAAGGTGGGTATCACCTTGCATGCAATTCTCAAAATAAAATAAGCAAAAGCCACTATCCTCAAGGCCATAGATTGGTATATTCTATGTCTCATTAGAATACTCTTACGTTTGTTGCTGACAAGGCCTACCGCATGAAATCAAAATTATTTCAAAATAAGTTAATTGTTAAAAAATCACCTTTACATGGCTACGGCGTATTTGCACTTAAAAATCTAAAAAAAGGTGAAGTGATTGAAGAGTGTTATATCATCATCTCAAAGGGAGGCGATAAAACACTGGAAGATTATTATTTTGACGTGAAAGGTAAGTACGGGTTAATAACAGGCTTTGGGATTATATATAATCACTCAGAGGAACCGAATGCTGACTATGCTTTCAATGTCAAAAATCGTCTTGCAGTTTTTAAAGCAAATAAATCAATAAAGAAAGGCGACGAAATCTTTGTATCATACGGAGATGAATGGTTCAGTAGTCGTGGATTAAAGTCTAAAAAAACTCGAAAAAAATAATTTTTAAAATCGCATTTTGAAGTTATTGCAGACTTTTGTTCTAGCCTCCTATGTGTTTAGATGTTATTTTTATGTAAGAATTGCGATGTCATAGCGATACTGCCTATCTGAGAATATAATTCATGACTTATAAAAAAAGTATTATTATTGTTTTCATTTGTATATTTTTTTTATCGATTTATTATTGGGGATGGCTGGGCAATCCCGCTAAAAATATAATACGTTATCAACCATCTGTATTTAGCAAATTAGTGACTTACTCATCAAATCTATCTTATGATCAATATGCGTTAAGCGCCAAAAATGCAGTGACAATAGCTCGTCAAAATGCACATGTCAATTCAACTCCGAAAGTTATTTTTGAGAACTCACCTTCTCAATTACTACCCGATGCAAAAGCTTGTCCTAAAAACTCCAAAGGTCAATATGATAATGGGATTTTGCTCATCCATGGATTATTCGATTCACCTTATGGTATGCAACAGCTTTCTACTTTTTTTCTTAATCGATGTTTTGTCGTGAATATTATTCTATTACCTGGCCATGGAACCATTCCAGGAGATTTGGTGCAGGTAAGGTATCAAGATTGGATTAAAGCAACTGATTTTGGTATTGAAAAATTAGCCGAAAAAGCAAAAAATATTTATTTAGTCGGCTATTCGTTAGGTGGCCTAATAGCTATAAATGAAGCTTTAGATCACCCTGGTGCTTTTAAAGCACTTATTTTATTTGCACCTGTTTTAAAAATAAAAAGTTCTCTTGCTTGGCTAATTGCACCTTTGCATAGTCTAAGTCTATATATTCCACGGCTACAATGGTGGGAATATAAATCAGATTCTAGTGTAGTAAGATACGAGTCCATTCCTATTAATGCTCCTTACCAGACTAAACTGTTAATCGATCTTGTGCATGATAAGTTAAAATCACATTTCATTACTCTACCCATTTTTGTTTTATATAGTGATGTAGATGAAACGGTTGATGCACGGAGTGGTTTAGATTTTTTTGAATCAAGCCATCATTCAGCTAGTCGGATGTTGTGGTATTCAGCTCACCCTGAGCATTTTCAAGATGATCGAATTCAGATTGTTGACAGTGCAGTGCCGGCTCAAAAAATATTGGATATGTCGCATTTGTCTTTTATCTTACCCACCAGCGATCCAATTTATGGTCTTCAGGGTCAGTATAAAGATTGTTTGCACTATGAAGAGCAATCTGCTAATTGGAAACAGTGTGAGTTAGGTAAAAATGTTTTTTTAGGTGAAACAACATCTGAAAATTTGAAATTACATATAATTCAACGCTTAACGTTTAATCCTTTGGTTCTTCTACGGTCTTATGA
>DHXK01000147.1:0-899 GCA_002413665.1 Legionellales bacterium UBA5158
CATTAGTACCTAATCCAAGTGTTACCATTTAACGAGGTCATCGCCATAAAAAAAACTTACGCCGCCTTTTAAATTTTCTATTTTGGGATGTTTAGTCACACGAGTAGTAATACAAGTTTCAGCCGTTATATAAGATTTAATAATTTGATAAATTTCATGACCTAAATGTTCAATTAAATGAAATTCACGTTTTGCTAATTTTTCTTTGAGTGTTGTAATGAGTTTATCGTAACAATAGGTTTCATCCAGATTATCTGTGATGCAACCTTGCGGGGGTGTTTTAAAATGAATGTGTATGTCCACTAACACATTTTGTGATTGCGCTCTTTCTTGTTGAGGCCACCCTAACAAAACATTGAGTTCAATTTCGTGTAAGCTAATACCGCTATGAATATTCATCATTTTTATCTACTACATACCTCATTTATATGTGTCATTATTTCATTGCTTAATTTTGGTTTAACTTCCAATGCCCCTAGATTCTCAATGAGCTGTTCTATTTTGGTAGCACCCGTAATGACGGAACTCACATTAGGATTTTTTAAACACCACGCCAATGCTAATTGTGCTGTAGTGCAATGCAAATCTTTTGCGACTAGAGTCAATGCTTTTACTTTCTGTACGAGTTGCTGAAAATTATCAGGGACCAACCAAGATTCACGCGCGAGACGACTATTTTGTGGAATACCATGATCATATTTTCCGGATAAGATGCCTGATGCTAAGGGGCTCCAGATAGTCGTCCCCATTCCATATTTTTCAAATAATGGTAAATAATCTTTTTCGATGTGTTCTCGATTAAATAAATTATAACGTGGTTGTTCCATGGAAGGTTTTATGCAATTTAATTTTTCGGCTGTTTCATAAGCCATTTCAATTTGTTCAGCAGTCCATTCAGA
>DHXK01000147.1:955-3269 GCA_002413665.1 Legionellales bacterium UBA5158
TGTTCAGCAGTCCATTCAGACGTTCCCCAATAAAAAGCGTAGCCTTTGTTGATGATAAAATTCATGGCTAAAACAATTTCTTCAATTGACGTATTAGGGTCAGGGCGATGACAAAAAAGTAAATCAACATAATCTAACTGCAAGCGCTTTAATGAATTGCCTATGCCTTCTAATAAATGTTTGCGAGAAAGACCTGTATCGTTGGGTCCATTTCCTCCCCAAAATAATTTTGTAGAGATGACTAAATCTTCGCGTCGAAAATCTTTAATGACTTTGCCCATGAGTATTTCAGCTTCACCATGTGCATAACCTTCAGCATTATCAAAAAAATTAATACCATGATCGAAAGCGGTATGCATAAATTCTTTGACTTCTTTCACTCCCAATTGCGAACCAAATGTAATCCAAGAGCCAAATGAAAGTTCGCTGAGTTTAATGCCGGCTTTTCCAAGCTTGTTGTACTGCATAGAAAGAAGTCCTATTGGGTAATAGAGTGTATTTTAGCACTCTATTTCCAAAGACAGTAGGTACGGATGAAATATTAGCTCTCTCCCTAGGCAGGGTTAAAAACCAGAGAGGAAAGACAGGTTTGGGATAGGGGACTTTTCAAATAATGAGCAAGAAAGCCATTTTATTTTAAGTTTTTGATCTAAATAGTAAAGAATCATTATGAAGCCTCTAAGCCCTATTGCTAACATTGTGTATATTTTATACTCACTCTCTTAAGGTAATATTAAAATAAATCTTATTAAATGATCATGTTAGAGTTAAAGCTGGATACTTATTAGTTTAGAGGGCTGGAGGAGGCATAACATTTTAAAGGAATTATTGTTATAATTAGTACTGATATGGTACTGTATGCCACCCCACGAATAGGGTAGGTAAACGATGTTACGGGTTAGCAAATTAACAGATTATGCCACGGTGATTATGAGTTATCTTGCTCTTTTGCCCACGCGTGTGGTCAGTGCCACTCAAATAGCAAAAGAAGTACATTTGGCTTTTCCCACTGTGAGCAAGATATTAAAGATACTTCTGGAAGCTGAATTGTTAATTTCTTTTCGCGGTACAGGAGGTGGTTACCAATTAGCGCGTTCAGCTAATGATATTACCTTGGCGCATATAGTTTCAGCCCTGGAAGGTAATCTTGCAATGACGGAATGTTGCAGCACAGGAAACTTATGTTCTATCGAATCACTTTGCGCTCTGAAAGATAATTGGAAAATAATAAATAACATTATCTTAACAACCCTTTCTGGCGTGACATTAAAAAGTATGATGCAACCTTTAGCTCAAAATAACTTGACGCTCAAAGGCATTCCGATCGTAAAAGGTTTTTAATATGGCAAATAATTATCTTAAAAAAGTCGTTAACAAAGACTACGAACATGGCTTTGTGACAGAGATTGAATCTGATTCATTACCTCCTGGTATTTCAGAAGAGGTAGTGCGTGAGATTTCACGTCTAAAAAACGAACCTGATTTTATGCTGCAGTGGCGTTTGCGTGCTTATTGTCACTGGCTAACGATGACACCTCCTGAATGGGCCCATTTGAAATATGCTAAAATTGATTACCAAAGTATTATTTATTATTCAGCGCCAAAATCAAAAACAGATGGACCAAAAAGTTTAGACGAAGTGGATCCAAAGTTGTTAGAAACTTATAAAAAACTTGGCATTCCTTTGCATGAACAAGCTTTTTTAGCAGGTGTAGCAGTTGATGCTGTATTTGATAGTGTTTCTGTTGCGACTACCTATAAAGCAAAATTAGCAGAAGTCGGCGTTATCTTCTGTTCTTTTTCAGAAGCCGTACAAAAATATCCAGCGTTAATAGAAAAATATTTAGGTACAGTCGTGCCTTATCGGGACAATTTTTTTGCGACATTAAATTCGGCTGTATTTAGTGATGGCTCATTTGTTTATATTCCAAAAGGGGTACGTTGCCCTATGGAGTTATCCACTTATTTTCGAATTAATGCAGCCAATACCGGACAATTTGAACGTACCCTAATTGTTGCCGAAGAAGGAAGTTACGTCAGTTATTTGGAAGGTTGTACAGCACCGATGCGTGATGAAAATCAATTGCCTGCTGCAGTAGTAGAGTTAATCGCTTTAGATAATGCACAAATAAAATATTCGACAGTGCAAAATTGGTATCCAGGTGATGCTGAAGGTCGAGGCGGAATTTATAATTTCGTGACCAAGCGCGGAGCTTGTCGTGGCGTTAATTCAAAAATTTCGTGGACACAAATTGAAACGGGTTCAGCTATTACTTGGAAATATCCTAGTGTTATTTTGCAAGGTGATAATTCA
>DHXK01000147.1:3326-3709 GCA_002413665.1 Legionellales bacterium UBA5158
CGGGTTCTGCAATCACTTGGAAATATCCAAGCGTGATTTTGCAAGGCGATTATTCTGTCGGTGAATTTTATTCTGTGGCACTTACCAATAATTATCAGCAAGCAGATACTGGCACCAAGATGATACACATTGGTAAAAATACGCGTAGTACGATTATTTCCAAAGGTATCTCGGCGGGGTTTGGCCAAAATAGTTATAGGGGTTTAGTCCGAATTGCACCCACTGCTTCAAATGCACGTAATTACACGCAATGTGATTCTTTGTTATTAAGTTCTACTTGTGGTGCACATACCTTTCCTTACATTGAAGTCAAAAATTCTTCCGCACACATTGAACATGAAGCTTCAACTTCTAAAATCGGTGAAGACCAATTATTTTATTGT
>DHXK01000147.1:4002-5568 GCA_002413665.1 Legionellales bacterium UBA5158
TCCCACAAGGGGAGAGGCAAAAAAAGCGAAATATATAATATCTAAGAGGTAAGACATGTTAAAAATTACAAACCTACACGCCACCATCCAAGACGATAAACAAAAAACAAAAGAGATCTTGCGCGGAATTAATTTAAGCGTAAAAGCTGGCGAAGTGCACGCCATTATGGGGCCCAATGGTTCAGGTAAAAGTACACTCGCAAATATTCTTGCGGGACGTGATGATTATCAAATTACTCAAGGCGAAGTAATATTAGATAACAAAAATTTATTAGCATTGTTACCCGAAGAGCGCGCAGCGGAAGGTTTGTTTTTAGCATTTCAATATCCGGTTGAGATCCCCGGCGTGAATAATATGTATTTTCTAAAAGCTGCATTAAATGGCTTGCGTAAACATCGTGGACTACCACCACTGGATGCCATGGATTTTATCAAAACCATAAAAACTAAAATTAAAGAAGTGGGTTTAGATGAGGCGTTTTTAAATCGCGCGGTAAACGAAGGTTTCTCGGGTGGCGAAAAAAAGAGAAATGAAGTTTTACAAATGCTTATGCTGGAACCGCGTTTAGCTATTTTAGATGAAACTGATTCTGGTTTAGATATCGATGCACTACAAATGGTGGCAAAAGGCGTCAACTCATTACGCAGCCCAGATCGCAGTATTATTTTAGTAACTCACTATCAGCGTTTGTTAGATTTTATTATTCCTGATGTAGTACACGTTATGGCGAATGGAAAAATTGTTAAGTCAGGTGATAAATCGTTAGCGTTAGAATTAGAAGCAAAAGGTTACGGATGGCTGAGCGGGCAGGAAGCATCATGAACGCCGCATTAGATAGAACTAGCTGGCTAACAGATGATTTGCTAGATAAGAAAAATTTCTTATCCGGGGATCAGTGGTTGCAAGCATTTCAGCTTCAACAACGTCAGGATTTTTTAGCACGTGGGTTGCCCTCTCGCAAAGAAGAGTCTTGGAAATATACCGATATAAAATTTCTTGAAAAAAGTGATTTTCATAAAGTAACTCAACAAAGTATGGTTAAGTTTGATAACTTGTCAGCGTTTGTTTTGCAAAATGTAGAGAGTATAAAATTAGTATTTGTGAATGGTGAATTCTCTACTGCCTTATCTGACCTAACGCTAGTGCCAAACAATATTATTTGCTGTTCATTAAAGACCGCACTGCGTGAGCATAGTGCATTAGTTCGAACATACTTATCACAGCCTATCGATAACAATTTATTTCCCTTTGTGAATTTAAATGCCGCACTATTATCTGACGGATTATTTTTAGTGGTTCCTAAAAATGAAGTTCTCAAGGTGCCTATACATTTATTATTTATTAACACGCTAGACTATGCGTATACCTGTCCAAGAAATATTATTGTTGCAGATGAGAGCAGCAAAGCCTGTCTATTGGAAGAACATTATGGTGAGGCAGCAGAAAATTATTTTACGAACGTGGTTACTGATATTTATACAAAAAATAATGCTCACGTCGATTATTATAAAATTCAAAATGAAGCGGTGACCGCAACACACATTGCAGATATTGTTGTTCATCAA
>DHXK01000147.1:5711-6256 GCA_002413665.1 Legionellales bacterium UBA5158
TTGCAGATATTGTTGTTCATCAAACACAAGACAGCAAAGTAAAAACTGTTTCATTAGCATTGGGAAGTCGTTTGGCGCGAGAGAACGTGAGAGTTTATTTAAGCGAACGAAGCGCGGAGTGCAGCATTAATGGGTTTTATTGCACGCAGGCTGATGGACAGCATATAGATAACCATGTGCAAATTGATCATATTGCCCCTCATGGTGTGAGCGAGATGATTTACAAAGGCGTGTTGGATAAAAAATCACGCGCTGTCTTTAATGGCAAAATTCATGTTTATCAAGACGCTCAAAAAACGCAATCGCAACAAGCAAATCATAATTTGTTGTTGTCGCCAAATGCTGAAATTGATACTAAGCCTGAATTCGAAATTTATGCTGATGATGTTAAATGCGCGCACGCGGACACCGTAGGCCAGCTTGATCTTGAATCATTATTTTATTTACGCTCACGTGGAATTGAAAAAGCTGTGGCGATGAAATTGTTAACACGCGCTTTTTCTGATGACGTTTTAAAGCGAGTTGAGCAACAAGATATTTTACAG
>DHXK01000147.1:6344-9398 GCA_002413665.1 Legionellales bacterium UBA5158
ATTTTGAATCAGAAGCTGACTTATGAATAAGAATTTCCATTTATTGCGTAATGATTTTCCGTTGTTACAACAAACTACACGCGGAAAGCCACTTATTTATTTAGACAATAGTGCGACCAGTCAAAAACCGCAGTGTGTGATAGATGCGTTACAAAAATATTATTCACTTGACAATGCAAACATTCATCGTGGTGTGTATGAGCTAAGTGAGCGAGCAACAAAAGAATATGAAGATGCTCGTAGTCTTATTCAGCAATTTATAAATGCAAAGCATGCTCATGAAATTATTTTTGTACGAGGTGCGACAGAAGCCATTAATCTTGTGGCCGCAAGTTGGGGTCATTTAAAACTAAAAGCACAAGATGAAATTATTATTAGCACAATGGAGCATCATTCTAATATTGTTCCTTGGCAAATTTTAGCGGAACAAACAGGGGCTCATTTAAAAATTATTCCTATCACTGATGAGGGTGAAATTGATTTAGACGCCTATGAAAAATTATTTTCATCACGTACAAAAATGGTTGCATTCACGCATGCATCAAATGCATTAGGTACCATTACTCCAGCTAAAAAAATGATACATATCGCTCACGAGCATAATGTGCCCGTACTCTTGGATGGTGCGCAAGCCTTCCCACATATGCCTGTGGATGTGCAAAATTTAGATTGTGATTTTTATGTCTTTTCTAGCCACAAAGCTTATGGACCTACTGGACTAGGTGTTTTATATGGTAAAACAGAATTGTTAAAAGAGATGCCGCCTTATCAAAGTGGGGGTGACATGATAGAGAGCGTGACTTTTCAAAAAACGACTTTTAATAAATTACCTTATAAATTTGAAGCAGGAACGCCGCATATTGCTGGAGTGATTGGGTTCGGCGCTGCTATAAACTATTTGCAAAAAATAGGTATGCAAAATATTGCACTGCATGAGCAAGAATTGCTTGAGTATGCCACGACAAAATTAAGTGCGATTCCTGATTTAAAAATAATAGGCACGGCAAAAAATAAAGTAGGGGTTGTTTCATTTGTGTTGGAGGGTATACATCCGCATGATGTAGGCACCATTTTAGATGATCAAGGTATTGCGGTGCGTGCAGGCCACCATTGTGCAATGCCGGTGATGGAACGCTTTAATGTTCCCGCGACGGTGAGAGCTTCATTTGGTTTATATAATAATGTTTCTGATATTGATGCATTAGTTATTGGTTTAGAAGAAGTGAAAAGGTTATTTGCCTAATGTCAGCATTAAGAGAGTTGTATCAAGAAATGATAATTGATCATGGCAAACGGCCACGGAATTTTGGACTATTGCCAGATGCAAATCACCACAAAGAGGGATTTAATCCTTTGTGTGGTGACAAATTAATTGTTTATATTTGTGAAAAAAATGATGTGCTTGAGAAAATAAGTTTTGAAGGTTCAGGCTGTGCGATCTCAGTAGCCTCAGCATCGTTAATGACAGAAGTGTTGCAAGGGAAAACCCGCAAAGAAGTGGCAGCTGTATTTGATGATTTTCATGAATTAGTGACGAAAGGTCATAACGAAGTGTTAGAAGATAGATTGGGTAAATTAGCGGTATTAGCGGGCGTGGCGGAATTTCCTGCTCGTGTAAAATGTGCGACATTAGCTTGGCATACATTAAAAGCTGCAATGACAGATGCTTCGGATGTGGTGAGTACAGAGTAATTGTGATTGATGTTTTATAAAATATTAAAAAAGAGGTAAACCATGAATCTCATAAATTTTACCGATGCAGCAGTTGCGCATATTCAGCAGATGTTAGAAAAAGATACTAAAGGCATTGGTTTTCGTTTATCGGTGAAAAAAACTGGATGCTCTGGTTTTGCCTACGTTCCAGATATTATTACAGAAGAAAAAATAGGGGATATACATTTTACCGCACAAAATGGGCTCCCCGTTTTTGTGGATCCTAATTCATTAGATTATTTTCAAGATTTAGTGATTGATTATGTGGTTGAAGAAGGTCATGGACTAAAGCAAAAACGTTTAGTGTTTGTGAATCCAAAAGAAGCCGGCCGTTGTGGTTGTGGTGAAAGTTTTACGATATGAGTAATATGAATGTTTAAACAAGATACGATAGAAATTTCTCGTGATTGCGATGCATTATTGATTCCTTCAGGTGTCAAAATTAGCATTCAGAAAGGAACATTAATTATGATCACGCAAGCACTCGGAAATTCTTACACAGTTTATGTGAATGGTAATTTAGCGCGAGTTGCGGGACGTGATGGTGATGCATTAGGCATGATTATTTTAGATGAGCCTGATGTGAATGCTTTAGACATACCGATTAAAGACAAAGTTTGGGAATTATTAAAAACTTGTTTTGATCCAGAGATCCCCGTCAATATTGTTGACTTGGGATTAGTCTATGAGTGTGATGTCACAGAAATTCCTGAAGGCGGGAATCGCATTGAAATTACAATGACTTTGACTGCACCCGGGTGTGGAATGGGTCCTGTTTTAATTGCAGATATGGAGCAAAAGTTACGAACTATACATGATGTTTCTGATGTTAAAATCGAGTTGGTTTTTGATCCAGCTTGGGATAGAGGCATGATGAGTGATGTTGCGAAATTACAGTTGGGAATGTTGTAAAAATTTTATTTAAGAGGAACTCAAAATGACAACGCAAGAAACCATCAAACAACAAATAGAACAAAACGACATAGTATTATACATGAAAGGCACAGCTCAATTTCCCCAATGTGGCTTCTCATCCAAAGCCGTCAGTTTACTAAAAGCTTGCGATGCAAAATTTATCACAGTCAATATATTAGAAGAACCAGAAATCAGACAAGGCATCAAAGAATACTCTAATTGGCCTACTATTCCCCAGCTTTACATCAAGGGAAATTTTGTAGGCGGCAGTGATATTATGGCTGAGATGTACGAAAGCGGAGAGTTATTAGAATTAATTAAAACCCTGTAGTTTTTCTGCTATGGTAAAATAAATGATGCCTATTCATTTAAGAAAATATTCTCCCATTGATCAGCTCTGCATCTGTCTCTTATACACATCTCCGA
>DHXK01000049.1 GCA_002413665.1 Legionellales bacterium UBA5158
TACCTCATAAGACCGTAGAAGAGCCTAACAAACCAATGCTGCTTAAAAAATTCTGGTCATAAATTTTCATTCGCGTTCTTCCAAAAAATAAAAACATTTTATCAAAAAAGGCTTAAGATAGTATTAAATTTGAGCATAGTTAGCATTTTTTGATAATTTTTATGAAGTTGGTTATTTTTTAAGAGAAAAATTAGTTATGAGCCGTAGATAAGCGAATATTCGGTGGTTTTATTAATAGCGAGGGATGTCACTTGCAAGAAATGTAAAGCACCTATTTCTATACTAGAGACCTAGCCTGCAACTAATTACATTTTATCTCCAAGCCCTAGTCGCATGACCAAAGCTTTTTGGAGACACAAATTGATCTTCTTTAAAATTAACATCCTGAGCTACAGAGAATAAAGCATGTCTATTCATCACAGCTTTTGATTTTGATGCATCCATAAAATAATTAATAAAAGTCTGAATTGGCTGTACATCAATACCATAATCTGAAGAATTATTTTTCACAATTAAATTGGCAGACTTTTGTGACGGTGCTACAAACTCTACATACATAGGACGAACAGTTGCAGCATATTGTGCTAGAACGTTTGCCATTGTTCTACCTCGCTCATGGACATCACGATTCATTCTGCGCATTAAACATAAATCTAAATCTGCTTTCACAAAAATTTTAATATCTAAATAAGGAGCCAATGCCTCAGAATGAAGAGCCAGTATTCCTTCGATGATGATAATTTTTTTAGGGTGCACTTCTATGGTTTTATTCTTTCGTGAATGCGTTTTAAAATCATAAATAGGGATAGAAACTGAATCACCTTTTTTTAACGCGGCTAAATGCTCTGAGAATAATAAAAAATCAATAGCACTGGGATGATCAAAATTAATATCGTCTTTCTCTTTTGGTGTCAAATGCGTTAACTCATTATAATAATTATCAGCAGAGATAACTGTACACTGCTCTTCCCCGTAAAACTTTGATAATTCATGAGCCACGATTGTTTTACCTGAGCCAGACGCTCCTGCAATTGCTATAATAATCATTAAAATTCTCGTATTTTATAAAATGAACACGATTATACTCTTTAGCATTTATTTTAAAAGTCACTTACGTTTACATAACGATTTTTTTTCTAAATCTTTTTTTTAAACCAAAACTTTATAAACAGACACCCGTCAAAGGTATTGTTGTGTTACTCACTTGTTGCTGCCAGACTTCTCCATCCGGACTTGTCAAAATAGTACCAAAGGCGCCAACGGCAACAAATTGATTATTTGTTCTTACCCATGCTACTTTATTGAGACTATTCGTTGTTCCACTGTTTAATGAAAAATAAATTGATGCATAAGCCATTAATTTTTGTATATTTATTAATCAAACCTTAAGCTTGATTTGATATTATAGCCAAAGAAGATATCCAACAAAGAAGCTATTAATTGCTAAAAGGTCACTTAATGAAACTCACATTTAAAAAATTCGACCATAGTCTCAAGCAATTACAATTTTTTATCGAGATAAATGAGGGTGAAGAGAACCAAGCGGGCAAGCTACGGAATGCTTTGCATGAAAGATGCACTCAATATCTTGGCATGAGCCTTCAAGTTGATGACGCAATTAGCAACGTTACTGTTAACCACTGCATTTCGATAGACGCATTTTTATGTGATACCAAGCAATGTTTTTTAGACGCCGGCATCAATAAAAAACATTGGGAGGAATTTGCTGGTCAATTAAAACAGCAACGAAAAATAAAGCCTTACTCACTCGATGATTTATCTTCCTCAGCGTCTTCTTCTTTGAGTCCTTCTGCTTTACGTAAGTATGGTGTTGGATCGCGAGGTCTCATATCACCACCTATTGCTAGATCCAGCTGGGCTGCTTTTAAAAGCCGTAGCAGAGCTAAGGTTAGCCCACTGACATCCAGTATGGTTAGCCCGCAACCACTCGCATCCATTAGAGAACCAGGATCACAATCTTGGTTAGAAAATTCTTTTTATACGGGAACGTTTTTTCCTACTGCTATAGATAGAGACAATGTTGACGTTGTGCAGATTCCAACGCTAGCCACTATTATTGACGCGTCCAACTCGAGGGCGAACGACTCTGACTCACTGCACAGCAAATACAACAATACTGATCTTCTAAATCACCAGTTATTTCAAAAGGTATTATATGTCTTCTGCATAAACGAGAATTCACAACTACATTTGGAGTTTTACATAGACGCAGTCAAGTTTCGAACGGAGCTTCATAAGGATCATATGACCATCAATCAGGAAGCGAAAATATTATATGATGCCTATATTTCACTTGAGTCAAAGAAACACATAAGCTATCTCTCTGAGGATATTCAAACTAATATTAAGTTAGCGATATTTCAGCCTGACTCTTCCTCAGCTTCAACTAGTCTTGGTATTACTCGCTTGCTGTTTTTGTCTGCTGAAAGAGAGGTGGAAAACTTCTTAATCGCAAGCTCCTTATTTCGCTTTAAGAAGACCGCTGATTTTCGCGAAATCATGCCCTTCGTCACGTTTGATAAAAAACAAAAAATCAAGAACGAAGAAATTAGGAAGAAATTGAAATTGGACGAGGAAATGTCGATATTGATGACCTTGCCGCAAGCTGCTGAAGAACAATTGAACTTAAATTCGAAAATAAAGCTAAGACAATCTTAGCCGTCACTAACCTTGTAAATTGATGAATCAAGGTTTTTAGTTATGAAATAAAGTCGTATAGGAAAAATTACTTCTTTTCCTCACCTTCCAGCTTCGCTAGATATCTTTTCTTATACCACTCTGGAAACCAAGAAGTAAACCAGATGCCAAAAATACTCGGTAAAAAAGTACTAAGCTCATATCCCCACCCACTAAACGCTAACACATTAATGTGTATAACATTCAGCATTAACCCTATTAGAAATAACATACCCCAAGTAGCACTCAATATGTAATTAATTCTAATGAATAAAAGGCTGTTCCAATATTCTGGAGATACCTCCTCTTTCGCATATTGAAAGGTAAATGGTTGTTTTATTAAAATTGAAACCCAGGCAATCAAAGCGAGCATCCCATTTGAGAAAACCCATTCATATTTTGCAACTAAAGCACTTCTGAAAATGACTACGGAAATAAATAAAAAAATAAAAAATATAAGCGTGCCCCAACTTAAGACAAAGCCTTTTTTAAGGCTACTGATTTCAAAAGCGATAGAAGTAAAAGCTGCTACACAAATAGCTATATCTAATTGTTTTTGTGTTGAACCCACTATTGCAAAATATAAAATCCATGGCAGAAAGCTTTGTATAAGGCTTTTCATTAATTATAGTCCCGAATAAATTCTACAATAAAACTTATCATATAGTGTGTTTCCATCGAATACATTCTTTCTTTAGAAGTTTGTACTTGCTAGTACAATTATTTAACCTTTCGCATGAGAATAACTAAATTTATTCCCAGCTCTTCTTCATTATTTAATGGAAACAGATAAACCCTAGCTTATCTCTTTAAGCCCTAGATAACAGATTGCTTTACTTAAATATATAAAACATAATTATATATTCCATTGCTGATCTAGATAATCATTCAAGGATGCAACTATGTTTAACAGAAAAAAAGAAATTGATTTAAGCAAAGTTGAAATTATAGTAATGGAAGGCTGCGGTGTACGATGGCATGCATATGATAGTGCGCTGGAAGAATTATCTAAGGTAAAAGATTGGAAAGAAATCAAAAAAATGGCTGCAAGTTCAGGGGGTAGCATGCCGGCTTTTCTTGCTGCTATTGGTAACCCTCCGACTAAAATTCAAGATATAACGACCGGGCTAGATTTAAATGAATTAATCGATCCTGTTTTTCTGAATAAAATTCCGTATTTTGGAGTTGTATTCGCTTTCTTTCTTTATCACGGATTCGTGCAAGGTAATAAAATGCGTCAATTCGCAGAAAAACAATTGCGAGCGCAAGGATTATCACCGGAACTCACTTTTGAAGAATTAGGAAAAATAATACAAGAAAATAGTCGACCTGATTTAAAATATTTATATCTTGCTGCGGCTACTGTTACGCGCGGCAGTCAACTCATTATTTTTTCACATGAATCAACTCCACACGTACGTTTAGCTGATGCAATGGTTGCTGCTTTAGCCTATCCAGGCTCAGGGATTCCTGCCAAAGTATTAATCGATCATAAAATAGAATATTTTTTTGATGGCGGAGTGCGTGATAATTTTATCGTAAATCATTTTTCTAAAAAAGAGACTGGGAAAATTTTAGGATTGAAAATAGATAATTATTCTGAAATTTTTGGCTACCCGTATGAATACCCCTCTACGAGTGAATTTTTTTATTCGTTAATTCAAGATAATCATCAGGATTTCATCCAAGACAGCCATCGTTATTCTTTGCAATTATACGATTGTGGTTTGACTACCTTAAATATGCCACTATCAAAATTACAAAATTTCGCATTAAATGTGAGTGGAAAACTTTGTATGGCAAGTCTTATTGAAAATCAGGTTAAGCCAGAATTTGAAAAGCCAGAACCTAAAAAAATAATAGAAGAAATATTATCTAAGCGAACTAATATTACTCTCCGACATCTTCAAGAACACACCTTAACTTTACAACAAATTACCGACCAACTGTGTGAGTGGCAGAAAAATAATGAAGAAGATTATTTTCATTATGGGGCAGTTTTACAGGCGCTAAGATCTTATGCAGGGAATTTATGGAATGATACAGAGTACAAGGTTTTATTTAATCTTTTAAAAAATGAAAGTGCTAAATTTGCAGAAAAAAAAGAGGCTTTTGCCAGCGATATTAATGATATGTTAATGGCTTTTTTAAATGATGATGAAATTGAGCTCGCTTCACAATTCCTTAAAAAAATAATGGAAGGTGAAAACGCATCAAAATTAATTGATATAGATCACTCGATTATTTTAAAAAAAATATCGGGTAATGACGATAGCTTAGCTCTTCAATCACTACAGCTTTCACTTGAAAATTTACACGAACAAAAACTCAAATTATTTCCTGGCGCTTATGAAGCTAATAAAGTTATGAAGTTAAATCAGTTAGTCACAACTAGTCAATTTGATAAAGCAGAAAATATGTTATCAGGCAGTGAGTTCGACTGCTTACGTGCGGATTTACTTTCTAAATTGTATTTAGTGACGCAAGTTCAAGTTGAGCAAATGCATAATTCAAGTTCGGATAAACTGCTCAAATTATTAGAAATAAAAACAGGTAAATTAACGAGCGTGCATAATTTCTCTCTAAGTTACACACAATCATTTATTAATTTTTTTAAAAAATCTCAACCTGTTGCAAAGCCTTCATGTTCTTCTTTGAAATACGACTGTAAGATTCCTAGTGCGATTTAGACACTTCTTCTGGGGCCTGGTAACGTACACGAAACACATAATTTAATTGTGTTGTTGCAATAAATCTATGCGAATCACATACGATCGTTCTTTTGGTGTGAGATGACAATCTTCATAGAGATCTATGGGATGATCCGGAGAACAATGGATTTTTTTGCCATCGACCGCGACATTAATTTTCGCTAGTAAATCTTTTTGCTTCATCGCAAATTGTGTTTCAAATGGACCATCAGCAGCAAATTCTATGCTAGTTTGCCAACCGGCTTGTTGTAATGTTTTTTCTATGCGTCGTTGCCAATATCTATAGTGATGTTGATGCTTTTCATAAACCACGCCGGTACTTGTTGTTGTGAGCACACACAATTTATCTTTGCTTGGGGTCATAACAACTTTGCTAGGTAAAATACTTTGTAATTGATTTTGTAACTTGTAACAAGATGTGGGGATGCTTGCAAAGCAAGTGGAGCTTATGACCAAGCTAAGCATAGTCAGTATAGATAAGTGACGCATAATGTCTCCTTTAAAGTATTGGATGCTTGTTCAGAATAGTATGTTAATAGAATTCATTAGGAAAGAAGTAAATATCCGTAAAAGGATGGGCGCGCCTGCACTAAATTCCATGTAGTAGTGGCGAAATTGCTAAAGGGTCAGCATAAAAACATACCCTATTTTAGGTGATGAGTACTGCTGTTACTCGATAGCCTAACTCCAAACGCTACTGCTATTTTTATTAATCTGGCAGCATAGCCAA
>DHXK01000174.1 GCA_002413665.1 Legionellales bacterium UBA5158
CAACTAGGGGCTATTTATATTGGATTAATTTCAATAATATTGTTAATGACTAGCTTTTCTATTTTTTACAGTCTGGAGAAAAAGGTGTCAGATGATAATTTTCTCCACTGATGAACATAGACAGATTTTTTTAAATCTCTTAATAGAGATTTCGTTATTATTTCAGGTAGAAATTCACAGTTATTGTCTAATGGATAATCATCAGTTACGTTATTCAAAAGCGCCTAAAGATAGCGATCTCTTGGTGGCTTGAGGAAACTGCGAAAAATATGTTGGCTCTTCGGGTTAACAGAGTTAATAATCAATGGGATGAGTACTGGAAAAATAAGGCGGCTTGAAACCTACACTTTCAATCGCACCCCATAGTCTACATAGTGATCTTAGCAATTAGCAAAATAGACTAAACTTAGATCAACCCCGCATTCTCCTACGCATGCTAGCTATTTGTTCGTGAATACGTGACGCCAGGCTAAACTAAATTATTTAAGCAAACCTGAACATTCATTTAAAAATGGTTCGTGATTTTTCCGTGATTGAGTTGGGTCAGCTGTGCTATTCTGAGAAATATCAATATAATGAATCAGCTAGAATGATCCGGAATTTTACAGAATTTTCAACGAGTTGGGGATATCAGCTAAGATGCATATCACTATCAGAAGATTTCCTCTTAACATATTAATCTTATCTATTATTTTCCATTTCCTTTTTTTATTATGCATGGCGCTAGTGATTACCCCCGAAAAAAAAGCAGAAGATCAAAAGTCACCTCAACTTTATAGCATCCCATCGTATATCTATAATGGTGGCAGCAAGCAATCAATGGCGAATCAAGACACTGTTCACAATGAACTGTCTCATAGCGATTCAAATACCAACCAAGTTGCTCCTCCAAAACAATCATTCAAACAAGTAGCTTCCCCAAAACAATCGCTCAAGCAAATTGCTCTACCAGAACAAACAATCAAGCACGATTTCGCCAATCATAAATCGATATTAGATATGTCTCGAGAGACGTTGAGACAGGATCAATTCAAAAGCTTCTTGAGCAACCATAACGAGGCTGAGCCTATACTTCTAATTGGTGATGCTAATGTAGAAGCGAGCCCTTTAGTCAAGCTTATGGCGCGTTCTCTATCTGCGAATTTTAATTATCCAAAACAAGAAGGATCTTTCGGCATTCGAGGAAAAGTGATAGCTAAGATTGTTTTGCACCCTGAAGGATATTTCTCGGATATTCAAATCCTTCAATCAAGTAACAATGATAATTTCGATGCGGCTGCATTGTATGCGATAAATAAAGCTCCAAGAGTCGTAGGCGTTAATCACTTTTTATCTACACCCAAAAGCTTTGTGATTGGATTTATTTTTAATTAATATTTTAACAAATAGCAATAACAGTAGTTATTGACTTTAACGACAACATGCGCAGGCTCCAGCCGCAGAAATTGCCGCTGTCAACAGCCCATCAGGAGGATATTTTATGTCACATTTACCAAGGCTCATTTGTTCTCTACTTTTAATAATAACTATTCTATTTCCCTACACAACGTTTGCAGATGCTAAAATCAATATTCCAATTCTTTGCTACCACAATTTCAATCCCACTGTTCGCGGTAGCATGAACATGAGCCCGCAAAAATTTGAAACACAATTGAAATGGTTAAAGCAGAACGGATTTACAGTCATTCCCTTAACCGATGCCGTGGAATATTTACAAGGTAGGCTTGCATCATTACCTCCAAAATCTGTTGTGATCACTGCTGATGATGGATGGAAATCTGCATATACTTATATGTTTCCCCTCGCGCGCAAATATAATATTCCAGTAACGTTGTTTATTTACCCTAAGACTATCTCCAATGGGAAACATGCAATGACATGGAATGAACTAAAAGAACTACAACTTAGTGGATTCTTCGATATCCAAGCACATACCTACTCACATCCAAACTTTAAACAAGCCAAGAAGAGGCTTTCTTTTTCAAATTATGAAAAATTTGTTAACGTCGAATTAGTGAATTCAAAAAAAATATTAGAAAACAACCTTCACAAGAAAGTGACATTATTAGCGTGGCCTTTTGGAATTTACGATAACTACTTAGAACAAGAAGCTAAGAAAGCTGGGTATGTAATAGCATTTAGTATTGATGCGCGCACAGCAAATAAAAGTTATCGATCTATGGCGCAACCACGTTTTATGATCATTGATCAACAATCGATGAAAACATTTGCAACTATAGTCAATAGTGCAACACTAAGCAGTAGGAAATAAATATAAAAAACAATTGAAATTAATTCTTTTTTAAACCTTCCGATTGCATTAAATAGAGTGACATAACCAAGTCCTGCTTTGATAACAGGATGTTTTTTTGCAGCATCTTGTTTTGCATACGAGACATAAATGTCGCCATGTAGATTTTGAACATTGTAAGGAGCAAAACCTTCAGGTAATGAAATACTGCTCAACTATAAAAATACTCCCACACCAGAAACAACCTTTCTTTATGATTTATTAACCCGCAATGCAAATACGAGTAATCCAAAAACTTATGACTTTTTTAACAAGCGTGAGACAGTAGACGCTAAATCTGACAGTCATAAAACTAACGGGGGTCAAAGACCAAAATAGTTTATGCCTGTAATAAAAAAATTTATTTAATTTTATCAGCACCTGATAACGGCATAAGTTATAATACGTTTTGCTTTTTTGGAGCGATTTACATGCAAAATTATCAAATAATACCCATTGCTGAAGAGCATATTGTGGAGTTCAATGCTGCCGTAGCAAGCGTTGTGAAGGAACGTAAATATTTAGCCTTCTTAGAAGGCCCACCCTTAGAAATGTCTCGCGCATTTGTCTTAGAGAATATTCAAGGGAACTGGCCTCACTTCGTCGCAATTAGCGAAGGAAAAGTTGTGGGTTGGTGCGATATCAGCTCCCTTCACCGACATGTTTTTGCGCATTCAGGATCATTAGGGCTGGGTGTATTGGCATCCTATAGAGGGTTAGGCATAGGTGAAGCTCTGATACGTGCCGCACTGGAAAAAGCAAAATCGATAGGGCTGACTCGCGTTGAGCTTACCGTGAGAGAAAAAAATAAATCCGCATTCGCGCTCTATAAAAAACTTGGGTTTGCAACAGAAGGCTTGCACCTCAATGCGGTACGTATCGGAACAGAATATGAGGATTTAATCAGCATGGCCTTGCTGTTTGAATAAACAGTGTGATAATGACAAATGAACAATCTTTCAGGATATAATACGCCAGAATCCCAGCTCCTAATTGCAAATTAGCACATAGAGATCCTAAAAAATATGAAAAAAAAATCATTAGACACAACTGTGCTTACCCCTTTACGCCAAGACATTTTGGCTATTCTACGCTCTAACAGCAAACCTCTAGGTGCTTACGATATATTAAATAGATTAAAAAAGAAAAGACCTAATGCTGAACCTCCAACCGTCTATCGTGTTCTTGATTTCTTAATTACCGCTAAATTTATTCATAGGATAGAAGCGCAAAATACCTACGTTTGTTGCTCTCATCCTAGTGATGAAGACTCACATAAAACCTTATTATTTTTATGCAAAAATTGTGATAAAAGTTTTGAATTTGAAGATAAAATTATTTTTGACTCTATTAATAAATTTTCAAAAAAATACAAGTTAGAGGTAGATGATGCACTTATTGAAATCAAAGGACTCTGTCAAGATTGCTTTTCTAGCTGAATGAAAATTTATTAAGACGCCACCTTATCCTATTATTATTACCTGTTGATCCGCAGTTTTATTATTTATAATTTTTAAGGCTTTCGCTTGACCTCTCCAATGTTACAATATAACATTTAATATGTTACTTTATAACATTTAAAAATGAGCCTACAAAAATTGATTAATGATAAAAAACAAATAATAAAGCTTTTTGACAACGCGATTAAAACTTATGAGCATAACTGTAGCAACAATCCCGCTGGTGCAAAGGGAATCATACGAAAAGCTTCTTTTGTTAAACTGTTTGATGCTTTGAAAAAAACAGATGAGATAGATTTACATAATATATTAATCTTTTATCAAAAAGAAAAACGATAATGATCAATATATAAAGTTTAAGAATAATCAAGATGCTCCTTCGCTTATTGAATTTCAGGGCATGAAACCGAGATAAAATAAAACTATACTTCTATTGATAAAGGGCGCAATACTTCCTGGCACTCATTGCAATCACGTCGCACAGGAAGTTGACCCAACAAGATTTTTGGTATAATTTAGACTCTAACATCCAATAAATATAACAAATAAATAGTACACCATTTTACTTACTAACTTCTTTAGTTATTAGAGCAAGCAGTTAAAAATGATAGTATCAATATCAAAATTAATCCGTAAATAATTTTTATTAGTGAAGGATACATCATGTTAGCTAGACTGTTTAGTTCGTTTAATATAGCTGAAGCAAAGCCGGATATTGATAAAGAAACCAACCTTATTGATGTTCAAAGTTATTTCAGTCTTTTAGCTTCCAAACAATTTGAATTAGCCAAAGAAGTAGAGCAGCAAGGTGAAGGAACTCCTACTCACACGAAATATATTATTTTACAAAAATTAACTAAAGATTTACAGCTAGTTTTTAATGTACGGTCTGGGTTTTTGAGCTTAGACGACAAATTGAAACATAGACAAGATATTATTAAAATATTGATGAACATCCTTAACAGCCTGTCAAAAGAACAAGTGGCTGCATTAATGGTGAAGCGTAATAATCGTCAATATTATGTTAATATTGCGACATCAGGAAGTATTCTAGTTGCAGGAGCTGCAGCTGAGATTATTTTTCCACAGACCTTTCTTGGCACTCTCTGTGCGTATTATGGTAGCTATCAATTCACTTATTCTTACCTAAGTGATTTTAATAACTTTGTGCCTGCCTCTATCAAATTAATTTTAGACCTATACAAAAAACTTTTACATTTAGACAATCAATTAACACAGCATTTTACAAAGATGAATCCTCAGGCTAGCCACTATGACACACTAGGAATTCCTCAAAGCGCTACAAAAGATGACATCCTGAAAGCGTTTAGAATTTTAGCGAAAACCCATCATCCTGACAGAGGTGGCAAAATTGAAATATTCAAACAAATCAATGAGGCTAAAGATATCTTAACGGATGAAACCAAAAGAGAATATTATGATGTTTCGATAGGTATTAATAAAAGCGTGTTCCGTTTTCGATAGGCTAGTTAAGTTTTTACAAAATTATCACAATTATTCAGTTATCTTAATTAATTCAGGCTAGTGACAAATTGTCGATGAGCGAAGAAATCAAGACTTATTGTTATCTTCTACATTTGCATATTTTAGTTAATTTAGATTTATTTTAAATTTCAACTGCGTTTTGTAGGTTTATGAAAGCATTTGCTAAAAATTATTTCGTTTATTTTTCTGAGGAGAAATCAAGCAACCATTGCCTCACCTAACCAAAAATGAGACACATCATGCTGCATTTCCCATTTTGATTTTTTAATAATAAAATTTTCAACTTCAGCATACAAATCATCGCTAATCTTGCTTTCATCGGTTTGTAAGAAAAATGCAATCAACCATCGGAATTCTTGACTACCCACTTCGGGCAATCGAATATAAGTTGTTAAATCTTCTCTTTGATATGGCAGAGCTAAACTATCCAGCGCATCTTGAATATTGTCTGCAGTATAAAGCTGCTCTTCATCGTTATCCATAAAATCGCGATAACTTGATTGGATTTCAAAAATTCCTTTTTTTCCTCTCAATACAATTAAAGCGGCTTTACTCGCTTTATTTATTTTCGCAACAATATCTGATAAATTTTTTGTCCAATACAAACACTGAGACGCAAATATCCATTCATATTTATGTGAATTCTTTTCTAAAAAACTTTCCCCATTATTAACATAAGTTTTTACACTAACTGAATTTCCATAATCTCGTTTTGCAAATTCAGCTATAGCAGGTGCGCTAGGATCGACGCCAGATAACTCTGTATTTTTAGGGAGTCTATGAGCATATGTCGTTAAAATATTTTTCATGAGTGCACCGTCATGAGAGCCCAAATCTAATATTGTTAACGATTTTTTAGAAGGGATAAATCGTTTATCTAATCGTTGGACTAATAGTTCTTTTTCAGTCGCGTTAGCAAAGTAAGTTCTAAAAAATTCAATTTTATCGTACATGCCTCCCATCACTCGCTCCTTAAAGTTGAATCAAAAATAAATTTTTCATTAGGTGGTTGCAACCAATTAGTGCTGGGATATTTTACGTCTAGCGTATCAATAAATTGAAACGATACTGCTTTTCTAGACACACTAGAAACATTCACTGGACTGCAATGAATAAAATTTCCGTGAAACAATAAAGCATCGCCCGCTTTTACTTCAAGTGGCGTAAAGCGTTCCTTTTCGTTTATAAAATCTGGAATAGTGACATCATTTAATTGTTCAAACTCTCGTGTTTTAGCAACATGATTGACACGTGATACGAATTTGAGAGGCCATTGATTACTTCCTAAAATCCCCCACATACAGGCATTTTCTATGGTTGCATCTTCTAGTGCTACCCACAACACAACAACAGTTTGAGGCTCAGTATACGCAAAACTAGATTCTTGATGTGGCCTTACATCACTTCCTATACCATTGGGGTATTTTGGAATGTAAACGCTGAGCTGACAAATGGGTTTTTTATATCCTGCAGCTTTTAATAAACTTTTCAAAGAAGAATGATGATAAACAATATCCTGCACGCCAGTGTATTTATCAATTAAATGCATTCCATGTCCAATACGATTCACTGCCTCTACTTCATCGATTGCTTCATAAAATATGTGAGGCTTGTTGCGCGACTCTAGAAAATAAGGGTCTGTGACATATTCTTTTTTTTCACCTTTAGGCTTCAGAGGATTTTTTGAATAGAAATATATTTTTTGATTGTTCCAATTTTCGTATCTGTTCAGCGAAAATAATATAAATTTTTCTTGACACATATTTTTCATCTTACGCTCAAGTTAACCCAGCTTGCTTCACGCTGCATATCTCCACTCATCTAAGAAGCAATAACGCAGCTCTATTGAATTGAATTTCTAAGAGCACACCTGGAAGAATCTAAAAATTCCTAATTCAATACATGGCTTCTGCGGCTGTCAAAATTCACTTTTTAAATGCATGTTATCATCATCACAATTGTAATTATGATGTTAATAAAATGAAGATAGAGAGCATAGATATTAATAAAACGCTTGAAGAAGCGCGCGGGTTATTAGCAAGCGATAAAAATATTTCACCCGCTATTAGAGCTGTTATGGAGGTTCTATTTCTTATAATCACATTATTGATGAATCGTTTTAATCTCAATAGTAAAAACAGCAGCAAGCCACCTTCTGACGATCCAAACCGAGATAAAAAAAGCAAAAAAAATGAAACTGGGAAAAATCCTGGTGGTCAAAATGGTCATATTGGAAAAAATCTTCAGCCCGTTGAAAACCCTGATGAGATCACCGTTATTCCTATTGATAAACGAACCCTACCTAAAGGGAAGTATCGAGATGCTGGTTATGATGCTAGACAAGTAATTGACCTACGTATTTCAAGATTTGTCATTGAGTATCGCGCACAAATTCTTGAAGATCAGAATGGGAATCAATTTGTCGCGCCATTCCCTGCCTATGTTACTCGACCAGTACAATACGGCCAAGATTTAAAAGCTCATTCAGTTTATTTGTCCCAGTTTCAATTGTTGCCATACAACAGGATAAATGATTATTTCTCTAAAGAAATAAATATACCTGTTAGTTCAGGTTCAATTTTTAACTTCAACAAAGAAGCTTACAACCTTTTAGATAAGTTCGATGAAATTGCTAAATTAAAACTTATTGCTGCTACCGTGATGCATGTTGATGAAACTGGGATCAATGTAAATGGTAAAAATGCATGGATTCATTTAGCAGCCAACGAATTATGGACGTATTTTTTCCCTCATAAAAAACGAGGTGGTATTGCGATGAATGAGATTGGCATATTGCCATTCTTTAAAGGTACTTTAATTCACGATCATTGGAAGCCATATTTCATTTATCAATGTATTCATGCACTTTGTAATGCGCATCACTTGAGAGAGTTACAAAGAGCTTATGAGCAAGACAATCAAAAATTGGCGTTGGCTATGAAGGTCTTATTAATTGAAATCAATAAGACTACAAAAGATGCCGGCGGCTCGCTTCCAGAAAATATTGCTAATGAGTATTGCAAAAAATACAGAGCGATCATCGCTGATGGCGAAATTGAATGCCCACAACCTGAAGCAAAACAAATAATTGACGGTAAGAAAAAACGAGGGCGCATCAAAAAATCAAAAGCGCGCAACCTTCTTGAACGATTAGCTTCATTTGAAAAAGACACGCTACGATTTATGGAAGACGTTGATGTACCGTTCACAAATAATTTAGCGGAAAACAATATAAGAATGACAAAAGTTCAGCAAAAAATATCCGGCTGCTTTCGTTCTATGGAGGGTGCATATATTTTCTGCCGGATTCGAAGCTATATTTCCACGTGCCGCAAACAGGGCATGTCGATTACCACAGCACTTAAAATGTTATTTAAAGGTGAAATGCCGGATTTTATGCGTGAAAACACTTAATGCATTGTTTTAAGACGCGATAGTGGTGAACAGATACCAATTTTCTTTTAATTCCTGCTCGCCGTCTTCTTGAATTTGAGTCATTTCAAGTAATAGTTTTTGCCTAGCTTCATTACTAATAAAATTTTTAAGAGAAATAATTCCGTGTTCATCATAACTTTTTAAAACTTGATCCACGTTATTTGCTATATCTGATGAGCTAAATTTTTCGAGTTTTATTTTATGCTTAGATAAATCCATACGGCCTCCTGAAAGTATAATTAAAAAATAAATTAATAACTTTTCAGATTAAGTGCAGATTACTCTAATGTCCAATGCATCATTATATTTTCTGTGAACGGGAGAATGGAGAGGAATAATTGAAATTTCCGTAGAGGCTCCAGCGTAGGCATCTATGAGATGTCCGCCAAATACCTGACAGGTTGTATCACCTATGGCAGCATGAATATGCGCAAAGCGCTTACCTTCTTCTGCAAAAGTAATATTTCCCGTCAAGGAAACTAATTCAAAAACGCCTTCAAATAATTTGGATTGGTGTTGTTTAGTTTCAAGATGATAATAACCAATTGTGATATTAGCTAGTGCACCTAAGCCTGTGAAGATAGCTGCTTGAAGATTAACGGCTTCTGCGCAATCTAAAATTCCTTCAAATAAATTATCACCTTCATTTAAAAGTAAAATAAATGGTTTATCCGTATTTCTAATGTTGATAGACGTACTGGGACTAACGGCAGAAACTTGTGATCGATTGATGATAGACATGAATATTCCTTAATTAAATTTAAATTAAAGAACCTTCACCAAGAACTGATACTGACTGTAGCTCAGGAAGGTAATAGAGTAGCTATATCACCAGCTTTTATCGGAAATAAAATACTTAGCTTTTCATATTTTGTCAAATATAAAAGACTTTTGCAGGGGTTTAAATTAACACTTTGTAGTTCGCCGTTGCGAGCGAGAGCGCGGCAATCCAGGCTTTAACGCACTTTGCTTGAGTAGTCAGGCAACTAACGTTAAAGCCTGGATTGCCGCGCTCTCGCTCGCAACGACTATACATTTAATTAAATTTGTAAACTAAGCCCAAACCAAGTTGGTTTGAACCGTTTTTGGTAAAATCTTTGATGATGCCATAGCCTGTATAACTATACTCACCACGAACATCCCAATTTTGAGCTACGTTAGTTTGCAAACCTAAACCTAATTGACCACCAGTGTGAAAATTACCTGTTCCTATGTTATGCAATAATTTTACACCAACACGGCCATAGGCCATAGTGTCTTTATTGAGCATTAAACCCGGGATGATGCTTGCGCCCAAACCATAAGTTGTGCGATCCCAATGAGAACTACTTGTATACGCAGGGGAACCCTCAGCTAGAACTTCTCCGCCCAAATAATACTTTTGGTTATCATCAAGTGTTTTACCAATGCCTGCGAAAATATTAGCCACCAAGCCAGTGGAAGAATTTACATTATTAACGCTCAAACCACCACCAACGTAAACAGTTGCAGGGACTGCGACAGGAACGATTACAACAGGTGATTCTACCGGGGTTTCTACGATTTGCTCTTGTTTTAAATCAGCTTTATGTGATACATGTTTAACATGATGCGCATGACGAGCATGATGTGCTGCGAAAGCAACATTGGACATGAGCGATAATGCAGCAGCTGTAATTAATAATTTTTTAATCATTTGTGGTTCCTCGTTTATAAATAAAAGTTCTTAACTATCTTCTAATCGGATAGCCTCTGAACTCCGCTATGATATTTCATCTCAAATTAGTGTCAATGTTTATATATTTGAGTATATTTTACTCTTAAGCTTGAGCATTCAGGCAGACGTGTTTAAAATGAAGCCTAAAGAAAATAATCACACATTTGGAAAGACAGATGGAAACAGAAGACATTTCCACATTCATTTCTCGTCAATTTACCAGCAACGTTATGACAACATTTTCTTCTGCATTGAGTTTGGCGGGTAGTCGATTGGGAACTTTTGCAGAAAAACTGTTTATTAAAAAAATTGAACATTTAGTGATGCAGCCTTCAGCGCTTACCTCACAAAAAATATAATAACAACCTTCATGCAATAATGATTTACTCTGCTAAAAATCTTTATTTTGCGCAGGCTTTATGATTACATTATAATGCTGTTTTTTCACTTTTACAGGGAAATGACTTAATATGCCTATGACTCCTCTCGAAATAGAACGTGCAATGTTTAGCGCCCAATTTGGCTTATTAGCGATAGCAGCGGGTGAGCTCACTCTTAGCAGCAAATTTGCAGGAATAGCCTTCTTATTAAGTGCTCTTTATTTAGAAAAAGTAGCAATACACGTCATGCGACGAAACGGTTTATTTTCCGGCTATCTTAAAAATGAAGCTGCAGCAAATCACCTATCCCACAAAAAATCTCCAGTAACTTCGATAGCAGATAATTATGTTACCCCTGCGCTTTTTCAATTAGCTCGCACGGCAAAAACCCTATTCAACAAAGCTCAAGAAGCAGAAGCTCAACCATCGTTATACACTAGAGTGAGAACGTGGATGGGAAGATAAAAAACCCGGTGAGGTAAACTTGCCGGGCTTTATATTTGCTAACAACCTACCAACAAACTTTACGTCTTTCAATCCAACGTCCGTGATTCCAATATCCGCCTTGAACCTTGCAATGGGTTTGAGTTTGCCAGCATACACGGTGAGCAGGATACCAACGACCATTCTCCCTGTGTGCCGGTACAGTCCTACATTGTTGACTGTGGTGCCCGTAGCCATACCTATTTCCATATGGATCTGCGCTTGCAGATATACTTGCCAGGGTTAGAGCTAGTGTCAATGATACAAATAAAAAGTTTATCTTTGCCTTCATAAAGCCTCCATTGTGCTGCTAATCAGGTTTGTATAACTTTATTATCAATTTTTTGGAGAGGTACACTCACAATTATACTCCTGGATTAGTCTTAAGTGCGGATGGCAACCATAGAAAGGTACAAATAATTTATTTTCTAAAGTGATGAATTGATTATTTAGACGTTATCAAATAAAACAAGGAGGGCTAAGTAGGCTATAATTTGCTCATTAATTCCCCTTGAGACTGTTGAATGCGCGCAAGGGGAAAATAAAAGATTAAAAATGCAGGGTCTAGCTTTGCACCGTTTCATCTACTATTACTTTTTCAATCACAACATCACTCACAGGCACGTCCTGATGCCCTGAACGCTTACCTGTAGCGACAGCTTGGATTTTATCAACTACTTCTGAACCTGCCGTGACTTTCCCAAAAACACAATAACCCCAGCCTTCTACTGTCTTAGACTTGTAATTTAGAAAGGTATTATCCGCTGTGTTAATAAAGAATTGTGAGCCTGCAGAATGAGGATCAGAGGTACGAGCCATTGCTACCGTGTAGCGCTTATTTAACTGGCCTTTATCCGCTTCATTTTCGATGGTGGATCCAGCTTCTTTTTGCTTCATGTCAGTATCAAAACCGCCACCTTGAATCATAAAGCCATTAATAACACGGTGAAATATTGTTCTATCATAAAAACCACTCTTAGCATGCGCTAAAAAATTTTCAGCAGTTTTAGGGGTATTTTCAAAATCTAATTCAATTGTAATATCACCATAACTCGTTTGCAAGGTAACCATGATAACTCCTCTCTTATCTAATATAATGCTCTATGCACACAAAAAAAGACTACCTTACCTGAATTCATAGAATGGTCAAGTCAGATAAACAACACGGGGGAAGAAAGCCTAAATCATAATTTAGATCGCATGACCTTTTGTGCAACGACAGAGGGCTCAGCGATATTCAAAAAATGAAACTTTTGAAGGGTACTAGCAAAATTCGGTTTTTTCTGAACAATATTTAAGACCTCAGATAAAGCCAAACCTAAATTAAGAAATGAAAAGTTTTGGGTAGCGTTTTGCTTAAATTCTTCAGCAGTTTTCATACCCGGTTTATAAACTACCCTTTTCATTTTTTCAGCGTTTTTGGCAGTTAGATCTGCAATAGCTTTATCAATGGCAGGCTGGTTTAAAAGTGTCTTTTTTAATAAACCAATCGCTTTTTCATTTAAACTGAGCGCTTCAAAAATTATAAACTCATTCTCTCGACCTTTATTACTGATGGATTTTAATAGCAGCAATAAACATAAATACTTATCTTCGGAGCAAAGATCCTTATGCTCTGTAATTTTCTTGATATTCCTTCTGGCAGACTGCATATATTTATGATAGACCCTACGGCCACCTGACGGTGGGAAAACACTATTTAAATCATTCAGAAGCTTTTTATATTTTTCTTCATTAAATTTTATACTGTAAAATATTGACATACGTACCTCACTTATCTTATCTCAGTATAGCCTAACATTCAGAAATTGCTGGGATCACAAGTGTTTGATTTAATTATTTTTTCGAAACAAATGGATTGCCTTTAATATAAGTATGCAGTTTTATGAACATAGCTCTCCAAACCCTTCTATGTTAATGTGGCGCCAAAACACAGCAAACGGGTGAAGCATGAGCAGTACAAGAAGGCTAATAAACAATACTTTAAGCCACCTCAGTGACGAGAATATTAAAAAAGAAAAACTCGGCCAAGTAGCTTTAATTTCGACTCAAGCCATTGCTTCTATCATCATAAAATCACGACATAATGTTTTCTCTTTTCTCATACAATTAGCGGACAATCTAACTTTACAATCCAAAAAATTTCTCATTATTGAACAAGCATTAAAAGATTTTCTGACTCTTAAAATAAAAGAATATTTACAAGATAATTTCATAGAAAATCTTAACAATACATCTGGCATCATGAACGACACAATTATACATTTATTTTATTCGAAGTTAGTCGCACCCAATATTGAAAATAAATCTTACCTATCCTTATTTTCAATAAAAAATAAAACAAGCTATACACCTTACGCTCAAAGCCTTACCACTCAAAAATTACAAACATCCGCAATAGAATTTTTAGAAAATTCCTTACGACTTACTGAACTTAAATTATTATATAAACATGCTGGGTTCTGCATGCTTCCAGCAAGTTATAATCATTTTTATGCGGAAAAATTTTTTACTGCAGTTAAATCTGATTCCTCTCCCTCTGACATGAACATGCTCAATCAATTACGATCCAATACCCATGACACCCACCTGCAAAATAAAATTGAATCTTTGCTTTTCCAAATTAAAAATATACATGGGGGAATCATTGATCACAGAGATCTACATAAACAACACTATCCTTCTGCGACTTATGCTTTGCTC
>DHXK01000284.1:0-14116 GCA_002413665.1 Legionellales bacterium UBA5158
GTTTTAAAATAGTATCCAGTATGGCATCAGAAATTTGATCAGCGATTTTATCAGGATGGCCTTCTGAAACAGATTCAGAGGTAAAGAGAAATTCCTTAGTCATTATTTATTCCATCACATTTCCATTACAGACATCATACTTATTTTTTAAAAAATAGTCTTAAATTTTTTGCAAGATACACTCTGTGTTACTATTCTTCATATTAAAAAGACATAAGGATGAGTATGAGTATGAGATTTTTCCTAACAAATAGTTTGTATAAAATAGGATTGATTTTTCTTTATGCCTGTATTGCAACCATGATATTAGCACCTATGGCCTGTAATACTACCGTGCCAAAAAGTGTGGACTATTTGAACCATATGTCTGGAATTATCCAAGCTCAGGTAGCAATTAAGGAAGGTCAATTTCCTTTACGAGTTGCACCTTTAAGCCATAATGGATGGAGTTACCCATTTTTTCAATTTTATTCACCCACTAGTTATACTATCGCCGGATTGATTTCTCTATGGTTAGCCCCTACCAATCCTTTTATAGCCTATAAATTAACAATATGGTTCGCTCTTTTAATGGGCGGGCTAGGAATGTATAGGTTGGTGTATTGGTGGCTAGGTTCTCGTGCGGTGGCAATATTATCCAGTGTTGTCTATCTTCTTGCTCCTTATAACATTATTATCATAGATCGTTTGGGTGCTTTTAATGAAGCATTGGCCTTAAGTTTTGTCCCTGTTGTTATATATTATACTTTGCAACGCTATTATGATTCGACTTCAAATAAAACTTTTTTGCAGACAGCCATAGTTTGGTATTTGTTAATGACTGTGCATTTAATTACATTTATTTACACCTCATTATTTTTAGGATTGTTTTTAAGTTTAAACAGTTTATTAAATATTAAATCATTCGTTAATTTGTTGCGTGTTGGCCTAGCGTATGGGTTTGGTTGTTGTTTAGCAATTTGGTATCTTGCACCGGTTTTATTATTTAATAATATCTTGATGATTAATCATGCGATTGATAAACATCAGCTGTTTCAGATGTACTATCCATCCTTAATTAATCTTCTTTCTCCCACAGTGAGTTTCTCTCTGGGATTGATAGCTCCAAATGGTTATAGAGATAGTATGTCGACTATACATCCTAATATAGGATTGTTGATTCTATTAGCAGTCGGAATTTGTGTTTATATTATTTCAACTAAAAAGAAATTAGCCGACACGCGTGCAGATCAACATTTACTACCTTTGTTAATACTTTTTTTCTTGGCTTTTGCTTTGATTTGGTCGCCAATAGATTTTTGGCATTGGGCGCCTAAATTTTTTAAGATTATCCAATATAGTTGGCGCCTCTTGGGTCAGGTGATGTGGATAGGAACGCTGTTATTCGCAGCCGCTATTTATTGGATATTTAGAAATAAATTTTCAATAAAATATCTAGGCTTAGGAATTGTATTAATCATCATTTCTAGCAGTTCTGTATTGCTTGAAAAAAATCAAAATATGGATGATGTTTCACCCTTAAAATTAATGAATCTTCCTTCTATTTTAGAGTCTGAATTCGATTTCAATTATGACGCGTACGTGGTGGATGTAAAAAAATATCCAAATTTTGTAAATCTTATTGATAATGTCTTATTGTTTCATACCGCCCCTGATGCCCCATACGGAGCTCTAACTTTAAAGTTAAATTTAGAGCATACACTTCCTCGAGCTTTGTTAAATTCCGCAGACTATCCATATATGTTGATAGAAGGAGCCATCCCTTTTAGGGTTAATTTAAATGATCAGAAGCTAATTGCTGTTATCAATGATTCTGTTTATGCAACCTATGATTTGAAATCAGGTCCTTTCAAATGGAAAATTCCTTTAAAAGATTTCCAAGACGAGAACAGCGTTTTACCTTTATCATTCCATTTTAAATTGAGTGGAAATAAAAAAAAGGAGCTTGAAAAATTTCCAATAGCGATTAGGAAAATAGAGTTGGGCGGATTTTTAAAACCATCTAAAGTCATGAATGTGCAACAAGTGCAGCCCTATTGCCAGCGTAAAGAAGCAAAGACTGTCTGTACGATTAACGTGCCTAAAACGATGCGCTGGATAGAGTTACCCTTGTTATATTATCCAGAAATGTTAGATATCAGGATCAATGGAAAATCTGCGACCTATCAGGGGGTTTTTTACAAAGGCAGTTTACTTGCAGCAGTGGCCCCCGAGCCTGGCCAAATGAATATCATTGAGTTTCAGTTTAGAGGGTTGGTATGGGCTAATCTTCTGAGTCAGACAGCTTGGGGCATCGCGGGTTTGATTTTCTTATACTTGAATTTGCAGCGACTGTTTTATAAGACATCAGTACGATAGGCGCAGCCTCCAAAAAGACCAAGACAAGAAAAACGACAAGCGGTAAGATGCTGAAATTCTGATAATTAAGTAATAGGTTTGGAGAGAAGATGTCTACACGTAGAGAATTGGCGAATGCAATTCGCATGTTAAGTGTCGATGCTGTTCAAAAAGCAAACTCTGGCCATCCTGGCATGCCTATGGGCATGGCAGACATCGCTGAAGTTTTATGGAATGACTTTTTAAAGCACAATCCTCACAATCCTCATTGGCTCAATCGTGATCGTTTTATTCTCTCCAATGGCCATGGCTGTATGCTGCATTACGCTTTGTTACATCTGACAGGTTATGTGCTCACTATCGATGATCTAAAACAATTTCGTCAATTGCATTCTAAAACGCCAGGTCATCCAGAAAAGGGGGATACACCTGGGATTGAAACGACTACTGGCCCCTTAGGTCAGGGGTTAGCCAATGCGGTAGGGATGGCCATTGCTGAAAAACATCTGGCGACCCACTTTAATCGTGAAGGCTTTGACATCATAGATAATTACACCTATGTTTTTGTGGGCGATGGTTGCTTGATGGAAGGTATTTCTCATGAGGTTTGCTCGCTTGCGGGGACTTACGGATTAAATAAGTTAATCGCTATTTATGATGATAATAATATCTCCATTGATGGGGACGTAAGGGGCTGGTTTACGGATAATACGCCACTGCGTTTCCAAGCTTATGGATGGCATGTCATCCCAGGTGTTGATGGGCATGATAGTGTAGCAGTTAAAAAAGCCATTGTAGAAGCCAAGGCAGTGACGGATAAGCCTATTTTGATTTGCTGTAAAACGACTATAGGTTGGGGCTCTCCTAATTCAGCTGGTACCGCAGATACACACGGTGCGCCACTAGGCGATAAAGAAATCATTGAAGTCAGAAAAGCACTTAACTGGCCGCATGCACCCTTTGTGATTCCAGAAGAGATCTATGCTGGTTGGAATGCGAGCAAAAAAGGCATCCAAGTAGAAGCGCAATGGACAACATTATTTGAAGCTTATCGTAAACAATATCCTGAGTTGGCTCTTGAATTGACTCGTCGTGTAGCTCATCAGTTACCGGAAAATTGGTCTAATTATGTTGAAGAGCTGGCAAAAGACCTTCAACTTAAAAAAGAAACCATGGCCACACGTAAAGCTTCTCAAGTTTGCTTGAACCACTATGCAAAAGTTTTGCCTGAGCTATTAGGAGGCTCTGCTGATTTAACCGGGTCTAACCTAACCAATTGGAAAGACGTAGGAATTTTTTCAAAAGATAATCCTCAAGGTCAATATATTCATTACGGCGTACGTGAATTTGGCATGTCAGCCATTATGAATGGTATGGCGTTATATGGGGCTATCATTCCTTTTGGCGGAACCTTTCTCACTTTTTCTGATTATGCTCGTAATGCAGTGAGATTAGCTGCTCTAATGCGGCTAAAAGTTATTTATGTTTACACACATGATTCAATAGGCCTGGGAGAAGATGGTCCAACTCATCAGCCCATAGAGCATATCCCTAGCTTACGCTTAATTCCCCATTTGTCTGTTTGGCGTCCTTGTGATGCGGCTGAATCGGCAGTGGCTTGGGCGTCAGCGATCGAGTATCATGGCTCCACTTGTTTGCTTTTCTCTCGTCAAAATTTGCAGCACCAGGATCGTGACCATGGTGTTTTAGCTAATATTGCTCGCGGAGGATATGTTCTTGTAGAGTGTAAAGGCAGGCCAGAAGTGATATTGATTTCAACGGGATCTGAAGTTGAGTTAGCGATCGCCGCCGCTCAGGAGTTAAGTGCTGGTGGTAAAAACGTGCGAGTGATTTCTATGCCATCCACTGATGTATTTTTAGCTCAAGATATAGCATACCAAAATCAGGTATTGCCCAAAGATATTCCTGTGAAAATTGCTATCGAAGCTGCAGCCACTGATGGCTGGCATAAGTTTGTGGGATGTCATGGAAAAGTCATAGGCATTGATCGCTTTGGTGCTTCAGCCCCTGCAAAAGAAGTTTATAAAGATTGTGATATGACGGTCGAGCATATTGTTCGCACTGCGCATGAATTGTTAAAGCAGCATAGTTTGCTGCGAGTTGAAATGGAAGCGTAAGTCATTACGTTACAAAAAAAATTATTTCAGGAGTATTGATATGACTATTCGCGTTGCAATTAATGGTTACGGACGTATAGGACGTAATATTTTAAGAGCGCTTTATGAGAAATCTTCAGGATCTAAACGATACGGAGATATTCAAATTGTTGCCATTAATGATTTGGGAGATGTCCAAACTAATGCGCATCTAACTCGTTATGATACAACCCACGGTAAATTCCACGGTGAAGTGACTGTCAGTGGAAATGATATGATCATAAACGGAGATAAAATTCGTGTGGTCGCAGAACGAGACCCCACCAAATTACCTTGGGCTGAATTAGATATTGATGTCGTTTACGAATGCACAGGATTTTTTACCAGCAAAGAAAAAGCTTCAGCTCACATCACCGCAGGCGCTAAAAAAGTCATTATTTCTGCCCCCGGAACAGATGTTGATGCAACCATTGTTTATGGCGTAAATCATGATGTTTTAAAGAAATCAGATACCATTATTTCTAACGCATCATGCACGACAAATTGTTTGGCGCCTCTCGTGAAACCGTTGCATGAAAAAATCGGAATCGTCAGCGGATTAATGAATACGATACATTCATATACGAATGATCAAGCGTTAATAGATATTCATCATGTTGATTTACGACGTGCACGTGCTGCAAACCATTCTATGATTCCTACAAAAACAGGTGCGGCGGCTGCAGTAGGTATCGTGTTGCCAGAATTAAATGGTAAGTTAGATGGTTTCTCTATTCGTGTTCCTACCATCAATGTTTCAGTAGTTGATTTAACATTTATCGCAAAGCGAGAAACTTCAGTTGAAGAAGTGAATAATATTATGATAGAAGCAGCTAAAGGACCTTTGAAAGGCATCTTAGAAATCAATGCTGAACCTTTAGTCTCTGTGGATTTCAATCATAATCCTGCTTCATCGGTATTTGATGTGTCTCATACAAAAGTAATAGGCAATTTAGTCAAAGTATTATCTTGGTATGACAATGAATGGGGTTTTTCAAATCGTATGTTAGATGTCACTACTGCTTTGATGAATGCTAAATAATGTTGTTATTAGCCTCTCAAAATAAAAAGGACAGAATGCAACTTGAAATGGAGATTCACTAATGCCTACGACGCCTTTTCTGAATATGTTTGGTCGTTCGCCTATTCGTCCACTCGAAGAACACATGGCCAAAGTGCATGCATGTGTCACGCAGCTGAAATCCTTTTTTTTAGCTGTATCAGAAAAGAACTGGGAGAAAGTTGAGCAATTTCAAAAAGAAATCGCTAGTTTAGAAAATGAAGCAGATGATATGAAAAGAGACTTACGGCTTCATCTGCCCAAGGGTTTGTTTATGCCCGTATCACGTAGCGATATATTAGAATTGTTAAGTGTTCAAGATAGACTTGCCAATAAAGCAAAAGATATAGCTGGTATAGTCTTAGGCCGCAAGATGTCTTTCCCTGACTCTATTTCTGATAATTTTATGTTGTTTTTACAACGGTGTGTGGATGCTTCCCAGCAAGCAAATACGGCTATTCATGAATTAGATGAATTACTGGAAACAGGCTTTAGTGGCAACGAAGTAAAGTTAGTAAGTGGAATGATTGCTACATTGTCAGGTATCGAACGTGATACCGATGATATGCAAATAGGATTGCGTAATAGTATTTTTCAACTAGAAGAGCAGTTACCTGCTGTCCATATTATGTTTCTTTATAAAATTATTGAATGGACTGGCGACTTGGCAAATAGAGCACAAGATGTTGGTGATCGGTTACAAATTTTATTGGCTAGATGAGATAATGTTCTGATGGAATATGGCGTAATTTATATGGTGTTAGCCTGTTGTATAGGCTTGTGGATGACGTGGGGCGTGGGTGCAAACGATCTCGCCAATATCATGAGTACAGCCATGGGCTCTAAAGCACTTTCTGTCAAACAAGCGATTGCAATCGCCATTTTTTTTGAAATTGCGGGTGCTTTTATTGGTGGCGGTGAGGTGAGTGACACTATTCGTGGCGGTATTATTGAAGCTAGTGTATTTACCCATACACCTCAACTTTATATTTATACTATGCTCTCTGTTTTGCTAGCTGGCGCTGTGTGGATGACGATGGCAAGTTTCCTGGGGATGCCAGTATCGATCACACATGCAATTGTAGGTTCGTTGGTGGGTGTGGGTGCGATCATGTTAGGAGTGCATTCTATTCATTGGCAAGAAGTGGGTTATATTACAATTAGCTGGATTGTTTCTCCAACCATTGCAGGTATTCTTGCTTACCTTTTATTTATCTCAATTAAAAAGCTTATCTTAGGTGCTGAATATCCTTTATTAGCAGCACAACGCTATGTTCCTATCTATTTATTCTTAGTGGGGATTGTTTTAGCATTGATGACAGCGCTGAAAGGTTTGCATCACTTTCATGTGAGCTTAACATTGCTGCAAAGCTTTTTTGTAGTGTTAGCCACAGCCTTGACCGTGATGCTGATAGGTTTGTATGCGATTAAATGGATACGTTTAAAATTAAAATTTAAATTGAATCGTCATACTCAGTTTCAATATATAGAAAGCATGTTTAGCGTTTTAATGGCGTTTACTGCTTGTGCGATGGTGTTTGCTCACGGCTCAAATGATGTGGCAATTGCTGTAGGTCCTATCGCAGCGATTGTTAGTTTAGTGAAAGAAGGCCAGCCTATGCATGAAGGCATACTCTTTTCGGGGATTATGTTGTTTGGTTGTGGTGGCGTTATTTTGGGACTGATAATGTATGGTCGCAAAGTTATTGCTACCGTTGGTGGTGCGATTACTACGTTAACACCAAGTCGGGCTTTTGCTGCGACCTTAGCAGCTGCAAGTACTGTTGTTGTCTCAACGAGCACTGGGATTCCAGTCTCTGCGACACAAACCTTAGTAGGTGCTGTATTCGGAGTAGGTTTGGCGCGCGGTATTGATGCCTTAAATTTGACTGTTATTCGAAATATCTTCATGTCATGGATCGTGACCATTCCTGCCGCAGCAGGTTTGGCAACTTTGTTTTTTTATGTGTTGCAAAAAATATTTGGTTAATTATTTACGTTGTACTTCACCCACCCAGCGACCTCAGGAGTAATGATGACCCCTTCTTTAGATGAAGCAACCGCAGTGATACGAAAGTTTGCCCCTGATTTTAATCCCAAAATTGGTATTATTTTAGGATCTGGACTCTCGTCATTAGCAGAACAAATTGTTAATCCCATAGCCATTCCATATCAGGCTTTTGGATTATCTACTGGTAGTGTGGCAGGACATGCATCACTATTAATTTTGGGACATTTAAATGGCGTACCTGTCGTATGCTTGAAAGGACGTTTGCATTTGTATGAGGGTGTGTCCCCTGATTCGATTGCTTTGTTAGTTAGATTAGTACGACATTTGGGTGCGAAAGCAATTGTGATTACAGGGGCTGCAGGTTCTTTACGCCAAGATGTGGGGGCAGGCGAAATTATGGTGATCAATGATCACATTAATTTTCTTCACACTAATCCGTTGGTGGGCCCTAACAACGAAGCTATAGGTCCACGTTTTGTCAGTCTAGAAAATGCATATGATTCTGAGAGCAAAGAGATCTTTATGCGTGTGGCTGGTCAATTAGATATTCCTGTGCACTCTGGTGTTTATCTCTCTACAGTGGGTCCTGTCTTTGAAACGCCCGCAGAAATTCGCGCTTTTCGTATTTTAGGCGCTGATGCTGTAGGAATGTCAGTCGTACCTGAGGTTATTGTCGCACGTCATTGTGGGTTGCGTGTTTTAGGTTTAGCGGCTATCACTAATTTAGCTGTTGGAATGAGTGACGAGCATGTGACACATGAAGGGACTTTGCGTCATGGAGAATTAACCGCGCGTAAATTGGTTAAGCTCGTACCTGCGTTTCTCAAAGAGGTAGAGCCATTAATTGATGGTTAATGAGAGTAGCTTAGCTCGTAAGATTTTACCTCTTATTGATTTTACGAGTTTAAACGCTGCTGATACAGAAATGGATATCACTGTGCTTTGTCAAAAAGCACAGACTTTCCCGCTTGTTGCCGCTGTTTGTGTGTATCCACAATTCGTAAACTTAGCAGCAAAGTTACTGATTCACTCCCCAATTAAGATTGCGACAGTCGTTAATTTTCCTTTCGGTCGCGAGCCTAGTGCAGCCGTGTTTCATTCGATAGCTAGATGCATTACGGAAGGTGCAAACGAGATTGATGTCGTTTTTCCTTATGAGAAATATCTGAAAGATGAAACACAAGAAGCTAAAGATTTTATCCAGCAGTGTAAGGAAATTTGTGGTCATAAGGTTCTATTAAAAGTTATATTAGAAACAGGTATCTTGCAAGCCTCAGAAGTGATTGCCGATGTGTCAGAATTGGCTATTTTGGCGGGTGCCGATTTTATAAAAACATCAACCGGTAAAGTTCCTGTGGGTGCTACCTTAGAAGCGAGTTCGGTCATGTTATCCGTCATTAAAAAATGGACTCCGCAGCTCAATCGTACGATAGGTTTTAAAGCCTCTGGAGGCATACGAACAGTGGAGCAAGCTACTTCGTACCTGAATTTGGCAGAACAAATCATGGGAGATGACTGGGTAACCCCAGAAACTTTCCGTTTTGGTACAAGTCAGTTGGTAGATGCTGTTTTAAAATGGTAAAATCTTCTGGCCTTAATCGCTAAACTGTGTTAAAAAGTGCCAAACTCATCCCACTATCACGCGCATTACCAGGAGTTAAGATGAAAACGCTAAAAGCGGTCAACAATACCAAGTTAGCCTGGGCAGTAACTCTTACAGCAGCACTTTTCTTCTTCTACGAATTTATTCAACTTATTTTACCCAACGCCATCAATGTACAGTTAATGCAGTCTTTTAATTTAAATGCGCCTCAATTGGGCTGGTTGGCTTCGATGTATTTTTGTGCCAATGCCATTTTTCTTTTTCCCGCAGGCAACCTTTTAGATCGTTATTCTACTAAAAAACTTCTTTTGCTCGCTGTTGCGCTTTGTACAATAGGAACTTATATTTTTGCAATAGCTCCTGACTATATGGTTGCTGCAGGCGGACGATTTGTGGTGGGTATAGGCGCCGCTTTTTGTTTCTTAAGTTGCATACGTTTATCCTCACGTTGGTTTCCACCTAGTCGTATGGCTCTTGTCACTGGAGTCGTGGTTACTATGGCCATGCTCGGCGGTTTCGTTGCTCAAAGCCCCTTAGTGTTATTAACTAAATGGGTAGGATGGCGTAATGCTATTTTGTGGGATGCAGGCTTGGGAATATTTATTGCTCTAGCTATTATGCTTATTGTACAAGATAGGCCGCCTAACACTCATGAAGAAGCCAAGGCCAATAAAGCAGAGTTGAAAGATTTAGGATTCATACGCTGTATTAAACTCGTATTGCTCAATCCTAATAATTGGTTAGGTGGAATTTATACCTCCTTGCTCAATTTGCCGGTATTTTTATTGGGCGGATTGTGGGGAATGCGTTATTTAGTACAAGTGCATAATCTCTCTGAAGTCCAAGCATCTTATGCGACCAGCATGCTTTTTGTGGGGGTGATATTTGGCTCCCCGGCTTTTGGGTGGTTTTCAGATCATATAGGTAGACGTTGTTTACCCATGATTATAGGTGCGATTGCTTCATTAATTGTCATGTTGGTTTTAATGTATACGCCTGGCTTGTCACTCACCTCTTTAATTGTTTTGTTCTTTATCATTGGGTTTGTCACGAGTTCGCAAGTACTGAGTTATCCTGCTATTGCTGAGCTAAATCCAATTTCCTTGACTGGCACAGCCGTCAGTATAGCGTCTGTGACCATCATGTGTAGCGGCGTTATTTTCCAACCACTTTTTGGCTGGATGTTAGAGCTAAACTGGAATCATGCGATGGTAGCTGATATTCCTGTTTATTCTGCCCATGATTTCAATACAGCAATGTGGATTATGCCGATAGCCTTTTTGATTAGCATTGTGATTGCCTTCATGATTCGTGAAACTTATTGCGAAGCGCAAGCCTAAGGATTTGTCTATGCCAAGAGCGTTTATCATATTATTGGATTCCTTCGGCATTGGTGCTAGCGCTGACGCAGAAAGCTATGGCGATGCAGGTGCTGACACTTTGCGCCATATTGCTGAATATTGTTTTGAAGGTAAGGCAGATCAAGCAAATGTTCGCTCAGGGCCACTTCATTTACCTAACTTGACTAGACTGGGTTTGAATGGCGCAGCCATTATTAGCCAAGGCGCTCCTGTTCCAGGATTAGCAGCTGATGTCACGATAGAAGGTGCTTACGGCTGTGCGATTGAGCAAAGCCGTGGCAAAGATACCCCTAGTGGTCACTGGGAGATTGCTGGCGTTCCTGTGCAATATGACTGGGGATATTTCCCGCCGGAGTATCCTAGTTTCCCGCAAAATCTATTAGATGAATTTATACAGCGTTGCAATCTTCCGGGTGTCATTGGGAATAAACATGCTTCAGGAACGGAAATTATCGCTGAGTTAGGTGAAGAGCATCAACGTACAGGCAAACCTATTGTTTACACTTCGGGTGATAGTGTATTTCAAATTGCAGCACATGAAGAAACGTTTGGTTTGGAGCGACTTTATGACATTTGTGAAGTTGCTCGTGAATTAGTAAATCCGTATAACATTGGTCGCGTCATCGCCCGACCTTTTGCAGGCCTGCCAGGACATTATTATCGTACAGGTAATCGTCATGACTATTCAGTGAAGCCTCCAGAGCTCACTTTATTAGATTATATTGTTGCTGCTAATGGAGAAGTCATTTCAATAGGAAAAGTCGCAGATATTTATGCGCATCAAGGGATCACCAAAAAAGTAAGAGCAGATGGCAATATGGCTTTGTTTGATGCATTTTTACAAGAAACGAAAATTGCACCACAAAAAAGTTTAGTATTTGTGAATTTAGTCGATTTTGATATGGTCTATGGTCATAGGCGTGATGTCACAGGCTATGCAAAAGCATTGGAGGATTTTGATAAGCGCTTGCCTGAATTTGAAGCGTTAATGCAAGCTGGTGATTTAGCGGTAATTACTGCGGATCATGGCTGTGATCCAACCTTCCCTGGTTCGGATCACACGCGTGAACATATTCCTGTTATTGCATTTGGTCCGGGTATCAAAGCAGGACCTATTGGTAAACGAGAAACGTTTGCTGATATTGGGCAAACGCTCGCAAAACATTTAGGACTTGCTCCTTTATCTCGTGGTAAAGCTTTTAATTTCTGAGTCCATTACTATTATCAATTTCCACAGGCAGGTTCAAGCTATTTACAATACGTTTAGCCTTGCTTGCTTTTTTTGCATCTTGTGTTTTAAAAAATCTACTTTCACCTTTTGATATCCATGAGTGAGCTTCCATTGCTGCATCAATTAAAAAGCCGCCTGCTGTGCATAGAGCAAAAGCAAATTTTGCTACAGTCCTAGGCCAAGAAGTGCATTGGCCTAAAGTTTTTTCAGCAGCTTTTAATTTTTTTGTAGATTCTAATTTGAAAAGTAAAGTTGAATCTTTTGTGGGAATACTTGAAAAATATTGATTAGATAGAGATGTTAAATCATCTGCTACGTTTTCTGAATATATTTTACTAGCGACAGTGTCACCTGTTTTTTTAATATCAACAATTGCCTCATTATAAATTTTTCTAGCAAATCGATTTGGAGTAAGAACATTCTTAATATCAGATGTTGCAACTATGAAATCAGGGTGTGAAAGAAGTTTAATATCATGTTTTATTGGTTGACACAAAAATTCATTCAAACATTTAGTACCTAGAGACATAACCTGAGTTGTATAACGAAGGCTATCGTCACTGCTGTTATCTGCTTTGCATGCAAGGCTGGAATGAATTTCTTGACAGGCTAAAGTTGATAACGCTACTGAAGAGTTGATAAAAGTCTGAGTAGCAATTTTTGAAATAAGAGCTGTTTTGATGTCATCACAAGAAATATTATATTGAGAGCTTAAAAGCTCTACCGTATTATATTTTTTAGAATTAAAGGATGAACATGATTCTCTTAAAAATTCGCCTAATTGTGCTAAACGAAAATTAGATTCATAAACATTGTTACTTTGAAAAAGTAAAGTTATGTGTCTAGCAATTGCATCTAGCTTCTTAGATATATTTAAAGAATCAGTAATTTTAATAAATACGTTGTTGAGCGTTTCAATTTCTTGGGTAGCTTCTTTTTCTATTGGAATTTCCAATTTTTTAGATAGGCTAACGTATTGATGAAACATTTTCTCTAATTTTAAAAATTTGCCCTGATCCGTAGGGCTTAGCTGCATGAGGTCGTTAGTCATTTTATTTTGTATGTCTTCTTTGGAAACAAGCAGGACATCATCTGGAACGTATTCTAATTCTTTTTTGATTTTGATTTGTAAAGCTTCATGTATTTTAGCTACATAGGAAGCCAGCCTAGAATCAAAATCAAGTGTAGGATCTAAAGAATTTTCAATTTCTTTGGCTTCATCATCACTCAATTGGATTCTTTGATAAACTTCTTTTTTATAATCAATTGTATTTCTTTCACGTAAAAATTTTGCTGTATTTTCTTTTTGTATTTCTGTCGCGATCGTGGAGAAATAATGAAGAATTTCCTTGAGAGCAGGATACTTTTTGGTAGGACAGAAGGAGCTGTTACGTAGTAGCTCCAGTTTACCTTTATTAGTATGACGAACAGAAGCTAAAGCTTTTTCTAAAATCTGAATTTCTTTTGTCATAGCTGCCAAGTCAACATTAGATAAAATATCGCATATGGTCATAATATATTTCCTGAGCAAGTTATAGTTAATAGGGTTAATTATACTCAGGTATGCTTAAGGTTATATTAACCTTTTTAAACCGCGAGACTGGTAAAAATGTTAAACAAAACAATAGGTTATTCTGTGAAATAGTCTCAACCTCCGCAGCGCAGTATATTTTGCTTAAATAGATAGATTTAAAGTGCAGAATTTAGTGAATTAAATGAATAAAAGTTATAGGTTTAAATGTTATGGGAGAGAAAATACTGAAATTTTAAATCCGCAATAATGTTATAAAGCTATAAGAATACAGATTATTTTCATCAGGAAGGAAAGTCTGTTTTTGAGTTTCGTGCCACTCTTCTTTTTTCAATTCTGGAAAATAAACATCTCCTGAGATATCAGCATGAACAATCGTCAAATAAATAGTTTGAATGCGCGGTAACATGGATTCGAATAATTGAGCTCCGCCTATTAAAAAAATTTCTTCATTGTCTTCACAAGCTTCCAATGCATCTTCAATGGAATTAAATACTAGACAACCAGGTGCTTGATATTCTTGATCGTGGGTTATCACTATATTTTTCCGACCTGGTAGTGGTCTACCTATGGATTCATATGTCTTGCGTCCCATGATGATAGGTCTGCCCATAGTCACTTGTTTAAAATGTTTTAAATCTGCAGGCAAATGCCAGGGTAATTTATTATTTACACCTATTACATTATTTTCTGAGCGAGCAACTATTGCTGATATATGCATAGCTAATAAATTCCAATTATTTTTTTAATGTTAACGTTGGCATTTCTTCACGAAAACCCATTGCATGCCGTATAAATAATTTTTTTAGAAAGTCAGATTTATTGG
>DHXK01000284.1:14191-15138 GCA_002413665.1 Legionellales bacterium UBA5158
AGTCAGATTTATTGGCAATAGATAAACCTAAATTACGCCAATTTTTTATAGGCTTAAGTTGACTGGAAAAACATTTTTTTAAACCACCAACTATATTTAGCATTGTAGCGTTATCACTTTTTCTCCAGCGTTCGTAACGACGCAAGGTAGGTAATGAAGTGAAATCACGATTTTTACTTATCGCCTCATTTATCACATCCACTAAACATGCCACATCCATTAATCCCATGTTAACGCCTTGTCCTGCTAGTGGATGAATCGTGTGTGCTGCATCACCTACTAATGCTAAACGAGCGCGCACGTAATTTTTTGCATGACGCATGTATAATGGAAACTGATATCGAGAGGATGCCGAGAGAATTTTTCCAAAAGGAGAAGTGAATGTATTCGTTAAACCTTTACAAAAATTTTCTTCACTCTGGTCTAATAATATTTCTGCGTACTCGGGTGAGACTGACCAAACTATAGAGCAAGTATAAGGATCATCTAAAGGTAAAAAAGCTAACGGACCATTATTTGAAAATTGTTGTCTAGCAGTAAGTTGATGTGGATGCTCTGTTCGTACGGTTGCAACGATTGCGGTGTGTTGATAATCTTTTTTTGTTAATAAAATTCCTGCTTGGTCACGCACCCAAGAGTTGCCACCATCGGCCGCAATGAGTAATTTAGTTTGTAATTTTTTATCTTCAGCAATCAGTTGCACTGAATCAATATTTTTTTCTATGCTCATTACTTTTAAAGAAGAATATAAAAAAATATTATCCAGTGTGGATATTTTTTCTAGCAAGCTTGAGCGCATTACATTTTCTTCAACAATGTTTCCTAATGCATTTTCATCTGTATTTTCACAATCAAATTCTATTAAACCTGAACCCTGATCATCCCAAACTTGCATTTTTTTATAGGCGCTGGTTCGTTTAGATTTAATTAAGTCCCATGCTCCAATG
>DHXK01000142.1 GCA_002413665.1 Legionellales bacterium UBA5158
AAATTGTGTGATCACGCTCAGTTAATAAGCCTAGGGTTTCTCTTGCTAAAACCTGAGACAGGTATTATTAAAATATTATTACAGAATACTATGTTAGGTTATTTTCTTAGACGCATGGTACCTATTACAATTATTTCCCCCATGTTATTGCAGCTAATATTAAATGAGTTTCAAAGAGAAAAAATAATAGATAGTTTTTTTAATGATACCCTAGAACAGGTTGGTATTTTTGTTATTCTTGGAATAGCAGTAGCGATTATTTCACGCATAGCAAATCGAGAAGAAATAAAATTATCAGAAATAGAAAGTAAACTTCATGAGAATGAAATAATATTTAATGAATTTGCAAATCATGTAGACATAGTATTTTATAGAGTTTCTCCTGATTTAAGCAAAACACTTTATATTAGCCCAGCTTTTAAAGACATCTGGGGAATAAGCTTAGAGACTTTGTATGAACATCCAGATATTTGGTTCAAGTGTATTATTCCTCAAGACCAACAGAATGCATATGACATTTTTTACAACGGCATGGTTAACTTAGGTCATGCGAGTGCCTCTGCAGAATTTAGAATTAGAAGACCTGATAATTCAATACGCAATATTTTTTCTCAAGCTTTTCAGTTAAAAGACCATAATAATAATGTATTCTGCATTACGGGGGTCGCCATCGACATAACCAAAAGCACACTAGAGAAAAAATACTTACAAACTCAAAAAGATATATTAAGCATAATAGAGAATGGCCAGACTATAAATCAGGTTGCTCCAAACATCCTTAGAATACTATGCGAATCCTTTAATTGGAACATAGGGGAAATATGGGTGTTAGATGAAGTGAATAATCAACCACGTTGCATCTTTACCTGGCATGAAAAAGTTAATCTCTTAAAAAATAATAAAGATGAGCTTTCCTCAAGTCATGTTAAAGTTGATGAAGGTTTTTTACAACAGGTTTTAAAAGCAAAAAAACCTATTTTGACACATACTTATGTAGCTAGCCATTCGTTCAATCACTCTGCTCTGAATGAACAAAATTGCGCTTTTGCAGTGCCTATTATTTTTCAGGATAAAGTATATGGCATCTTGAATTTCATTCATTCACAAATTGATGAGCCCGATAATCAGTTATTAATATTAATGAACAATATTAGTAAATTGCTGGGTGAATTTATTTATCGTCTTCATACCAACGAACTTGTGGAACTTATTTCAAGCCATGACACTCTATCTGGTTTATTGAATCACAAAGGGTTTGTAGATGAACTGAAAAACCTGATAGTCACTACAAAACCAAAAAATATTGTGGTCATCGTGTTTGATATTGATAGATTCAAATTAACTGAGGAAGCGTTAGGTTCTGATGCAAGTGATTTGATTCTACAATTTATTAGTAAAAGAATTGAGACCTTAGTGAGCCTTAATAAAGTTAAAGCAGCGCGAGCTGGTAATGATAAATTTATTATAAGTTTTCATAATATCAATAAGCCAGATGAAATCATTAACTTTGCACAAAAAATTCAAGAAATATTCATACTACCTTTTAAAATTTACAATAAAGAATATTTTTTCACTATAAGTCTAGGTATTTCTGTCTATCCTCAAGACGGCGCAAACGCCAGTCATTTAATTTCAAACGCTAATCTTGCTATGATGCATGCAAAAAAACATGGCGGAAATAAAGTTGAGTTCTTTAATAAAGAGTTGAGTGGCATTGCAGCTGAAAAACTTGCTATGCACATAGAAATTCGCCAAGCTATTATTAACAATGAATTCTTTATTAATTATCAGCCACAAATAGATCTTAAAACAGGTAACATTTGTGGCGCTGAAGCACTAGTCCGATGGACGCATCCTGCTAAAGGATTGATTTCTCCCGCTGATTTTATACCTTATGCAGAACAAACGGGGCTGATTACTATTTTGAATGAACACATCCTGCGTATGGTGTTCCAACAAATTAAATCTGATTGGGTAGGACCGGTTATTTCTATCAATATTTCAGCCCAACAACTTAATGATGAGCATCATCTTGTTGATTATATGAAATCACTCTTAAATGAATTTACTGTAGACCCACGTTTCATAGAGTTAGAGATTACCGAAAACATGTTGATAGAAAATGTTGAGCATAGTCTTAATGTATTAACAGAGCTTGTCAGTCTTGGCTTGAAATTGGCAATTGATGATTTCGGTACGGGTTTTTCTTCTTTTAACTATCTCCATCGGTTACCCGCACATAAAATAAAAATAGACTTATCATTTATTAGAGAAATACAGGCTAATCAAGTCAATGCTACCATAGTAAAGGCTATGATCATCATGTTGCATTCATTAGGAAAAACTGTCGTTGCAGAAGGTGCTCAAACAGCATCAGAGATTAACTTTCTCAAGCAGGCTAATTGCGACGCTGTTCAGGGATTTTATTATTATAGGCCTATGTCATCAGAAGATTTTTTTGCTCTCATTGCTAATGTAAAATAAGTCGATATATTTGTTTTATAAGCGCATGGAAACCAGAGGTATGGGCATAGGCGATCTGCCTTCAAATGATCGCTGAAACATTACTAGCATTGCTGTATGGGTATCGGGATCTTGCGAAAACGTAGTTATCTTATCTTTAGTCACGACAAAATTTCCTGTCGCTTTGGTAAATTTCACAGTGGTAGCGTTTTGCTTCTCAGATGTCCATCCTTCTGCGGAGAACTTGGCTTTTATTGTTTCAATTTTTTCAAGGAAATTAGGGTTTGATGCACTGGGTGCTTGGACAGTAGCGGGTTGTAATCGTTGCGGAACAACAACCGTTGCTGAAGCTGTAGTAGATGCAGCAATAAGTGATGTTGTAGCTTCTGGCCCTGCTGGAGCTACCACAGCTGAATTTGAGACTGGAAAGAGCTTCAGGACTAAGTAGTGCACTTCCTTTGTCACTTTTTACCCTTTTTTAATTTTGCAAATCCATAGCTTTCCATAATTCAAAGAGTTCACTTATGCTTATGCCTATGATGGATATCTGGATAATGATGATGTGAATGAGTAATGGACTCATGTTCATGAGGATGCGTGTGAGGCTCTTTGCCATCCCAAGGAAAATCGTGTGTATGCTGGTGATGCTTATCATGAGCATGGCGATGGTTATGAAATAAATATTCGTGAGTATGCGTGTGCTCATGACTTTCTGTAAGATGTATCCAGACTCCCATTAACATTAATACAGCTGCAATCCAAAATAACACTGAAGTTGGTTCATGAAAAAACACAATAGCAATAGCAGCCCCGACAAAAGGAGCAGTTGAAAAATAAGCACCTGTTCTAGCTGTGCCCAGCCCTCTCAAAGCTAGGACAAACATTACAAGGCTTACACCATATCCAACGAAACCAACCAGTAACGCATAACTGATTTTTGACCAAACAGGAAGTGTTAGCCCTATCGCCAATGCCAGACTAACGTTTACTACACCAGAGACTAGCCCTTTACTGCCAGCAATGAAGAACGAGTCGGCTGATGATATTTTACGTGTCATGTTGTTATCTATTGCCCAACACAAGCATGCGCCTGCGATTGCGAGAGAGCCATGCCAGCTTTGAAGTGTTAGTTGACTTGACAAAGTTAGCACAATTCCACCAGCTACTATGAGCAGCATGCCCAGTATAATGCGGCGGTCTGTCGCTTCTTTAAAGAAAACCCAAGCTAACACCGCTGTGAGTACCGCTTCAAGATTAAGAAGTAGTGAGGCTGAGGCTGCACTAGTATGAATAAGGCCAATCATTAATAAGGTTGGCCCTACCACACCACCAAAGCAAATTGCACCCATCAACCATAACCATTCCTTGTTTATCAACCCCGAAGAACGCCAACCCTTATCTTTTATTAAACGAGCAAATACTAAACCAACGCCACTTCCTAAATAAAGTATCCCCGCGAGCAACAAAGGTGAGACATCACCCACTAATTGTTTAGCAAATGGAGTGCTCCCTCCAAATAAAATAGCAGCGCCAAGGGCAGCTAATACAGCAGGTGACAAATGAAGCTTAGTCATAGATATTACTCATTAGAAAAATGAAAAGTAAATTATATGTTAGCTGATTTCAGGTGTACATATTGAATTAATGAGATATTAATTAGCTTCATACAATCTCTTAATAGTTAAATTCATTAACGATGAAAAAAATGCTCGAGATGATTATGATCGTTCTTTGCTTGATAAATCAGCTATTTTTTTCATAAAAAAATTCAATATCAATACAACCCTACTATTTATTTGATTGAACTACCTTTGCTATATTTACATTGGGCCATGTCCAATATTGGCTTAATGTTGGGATGGTCAGCAGCATCTCCATTTGCAGCAACAGGATATATATTCAAAAAAATATATTATGGTATTCGCAAAGCTTTCTTTAAATATCAACTACAAAAAGAATTTAAAAAAACTGAACCTGCCATATTAGCTAAAATTTTTGTTGAATTTGAAGATCAGTATTTAGAAGAAACTTATATAAACATTTTAGTCCCATATATCACACCACCGCAAATGTTGGAAGGCATTTTCCTTAAGACTGACAAGGGATCAGTTATTGGTAAGCCTAATAGGATGCATCATTTTTTCTGTCGCAAACGATGGGAAATTATCAAGAAGCTAGTGAAATATTTAAAAGAGGGAAATAATTTATGACCCAACCGGCCTTGCTGTTGGTCTGGCTGCCCACATCGTTAAGAACTTGAATTGCTGCAATTAGAGCTCCACTTCCGGAACAACAAGTACGACAATTTCAACGCTACAAGACAAAGCCAATAGCCGCCACAGGGTTATTTTAGTATCTTGGTCCCAATATAGTTAGATAGAATAACTTTGCTTTGAATCACACGAGAGCGGCTACCACCGTCACTTTTTCTGCAATATCGGATCATAACTTTGGGCTCTTGCTGGGCGCTATTGGATCGGCCATAAGTTTTTCCTCTAGCTAGGTCTGTTTAACATGAAATCAATCATAGATTAGCTAAAAAAGCTGCAACCGAGCAGTCACACCTAAAAAAATCAATGAGTTATAATACAATCACCCGGGCCATATCGACCATGCTTATGTTATTTATCATGAAAACAAGAATTACTGGTTAATTGATGCAGATCGCAGCATCTATAAAAAGATCAAGACTGAAGTGGTCGTAATAATATTTCTACTGCTTATTCTTTCAAAAAGTGTGATATAAAAATAGATCCAACCCTTAAACAAGGAATGTTTTCATGAGAAAATGCGCTTCATTTATTTCCATTCTTACCGGCAGTGCTCTGCTTTTGTCAGCAGCTTATGCAGACGCAGCCTGCGTTCCTTTTAGCCCTTATCATATGATGACCATGAATATGTCTGGTGGTCAGCCCATGGACTTGACGAAAACATCTGCCACCACTGGACTAAAAAGTTATACTCTGGCATTTATAATCGATGCAGGTAGTTGTAAACCCGCGTGGGATGGAGCGTATACCACTGCATCAACTTGGGGCAAGTCAACCACAGACAAGATGCGCGCAAACGGTATAGCGTATAATATTTCATTTGGTGGCGCTGCAGGAAATGATATATCTAAAAACTGCAGCGTAACGCAACTCACTTCAGCCTATCAACAAATTATAAATACATATCAACCCACTGGATTGGATTTTGATATTGAAAATGGTACGGCCAAAGTATCCAACATCATGACAGCCTTAAAATCTATCAAAGCAAGCAATCCTAACGTAAAATTAAGCTTTACATTACCTGTAATGCCATCAGGTCTCGTCACTGAAGGAAAAAATATTGTTACGCAAGCAAAATCAGCAGGATTGAACTATAGCGTGAATATTATGGCTATGGACTATTCATCACAGCTTTCCGGTGATATGGGCCAGTATGCGATACAAGCTGCTACCAGCACATTTAATTATTTGAAGACTCTTTATCCTCAATATACCAATGCCCAACTATGGCAAATGATACAAGTGACACCTATGATTGGCGTGAATGATGTGACAACTGAAATTTTTAGACTTCCTAATAGTGACACAGTCACCAACTTTGCGATAACCAATGGATTAGGTGGTTTATCTATGTGGTCATTAGATAGAGATAAACCATGCGGTGGATCTACGCCAAATGATAGTTGCAGCAGTGGTAACGTGCAGACTCAAAATTACGAATTTACAAAACACTTTCAAACCTGCTCGACTCCACCCGTGCTGACCTGTTTGCCGCCGGCTAACATCTCTTATTCTGTTAACAGCAACAAGACTTCAGTTACTTTCAATTGGTCTGAACCCGCTAGCTCATTACCCATTGTAAACTATCAAATTAATGACTGGATGAACCGCCCAATGTGGAAAGGAACTAACAGAACTTACACCGATGCAACTTTACCGGGTACCTCTGGAGTATTTAAATATTCCTTTTACTCAAATTGTTCTGCGTCTCAATCAACTGCAGTACCAATAACTGTTAATGCATTAAATTAAAAAACAAATAATGCTATCAGAATATTGCTGAGTATCATTGTTGAGTTTGAAATCTTTAGCCATCGAAGGTGACCTTTCTGCAGATCTGCATTAAGGTCACATGTTACTTATTTTCGAATCCCAACACATACTTTTCAACTCATTGATGGCTAAACGCAGTTCATTATTTTCTTGTGCAAATGGCTGATTAGGTTATATTTGCCAAAAATAATGACCATTCAATCATATAACTGCCCACGCCTCAGAATGACCATCAAGGATATATAAATGCAAAGAATCAAAATAGAATTTGCCGTACCTAGCACAGGATATAGCTTTAATATTCTGTCTGCACATCAAGTCAACGATCAACTTGTTGTGGTCTCAACGATTACTACGCCACATGGCGCACAGGGTTGCAGCGTATGCTTTATTTCTAAAGAATTTACTGTCAATACGAATGCATCACAACCACTGCCTGTTGTTCATTATCTTATTAACAATGAACAAAATTCCCGTCCATATATAAGTTGCTTTTTTAAATCCATTGCAAGCACGGATGTAATTCAAGACATATTGAATCAAGGCACTTTGGTGTATGAACCGCGTTTAGATAATCTACGCGCGCTGCGCTTGTCAGATTTTGATATGGCGAAACAACATAACAAACCAATACAAGCTTTTTTATTTCCAACACAACTTAAACCATTAACTAACTATGATTATATTTTAAATATTTTTACTGTGATTGCGAAGGATAAAATAAAATTAGTATTTGAAACGATTACAAAATCAAGCATAGAACGCAGTACAAGGGATATCATATCGACCTTGTCTGATAAAATAGAATTAGGTGAATGCGTTATGTCTCTTGAAAAAGATATGTTAATGATGAAGGATGATAAACTATATTTTAATGCCATGGTCTCTGATGTCAAAACACCGTGTTCAACTAGCGCTGTTGAATTTATTATCCCTGTTCATAAACCCAAAGCAGTGTTGCACTTTCTGCAAATGGTTGACGCTGCGTTACAATCGATTAGACAAAAAAAATCGGAATATGTGGTTAACTATAATCACATTCAACTAAGCACCCAATCTATACTAGCCAGTTTTGAAGACTTAATCCTTTTTAAACAATACGGATATAGGTATGAAGAATCATATTACAATAATGCCGATATCAAATGTGAAATGGCTGAAACGATGGAAGCGTTTCTGAATAAAGCTGGTACTCAACATGATCCTGATTCGATTAGCAATACCATTTTACAGCTAATCATGAACGAATCCACGTTGCCGTGTTATTCAGAATTACAAAGCGCTATTGCTGAGTTCTATAGTACTTTAGATAGCACCCAATCTAGCGCATCAGCAGCCTCAGCGCAAAAAAAATCTGATAAAACGAATATTATCACTCATCAAAGATTATTACTTTCTTCCAGCTCATCCCCAGATAAATATGAAGTATTATTACAAAAAGTGGGAATATATTCAAAACAAAAGTATCAATTATTATCACAAAAAAGTGAATGTTATGATGTATTGAATATTATCGAAAAAGCAAATCTCTTTACGGAAAATGTTTCTCAAAATAATTGTATCTATGCCAGCATAATCAATGGCATGCCGGGCAATAATAAATATAATTCTTATAATACGAATAACAGTTTCTATATAAAAAAATTGTATCAAATTTTAAGTGGCGAATCCGCACCACAGCTATGCTTGCTGACACCCTCTATCAATCAACGGATCATCACCGACATTTTATTTTACTGTAGAGCGGATTCACTGGTGTCATTACTCTCTGGACTAAAGCCTCTTACACAAAACGTTGCTAATAAAATCTTTTCTCATCTTGATGTTTATTTAAACCTATGGGATTGCATGCGTAGAGATCATAGCACTTTCCAATTATTTCTAAATGATAGCATTCCAATAGCAAATATTATTACGTGTGAATCCAAAATGTCTAAAAAGCAAGAATGGATATCTAAAGAAAATGTAGAAGCGTTACTTGCAGACCCCACACAGGTTAAACACATTATCAAAGGCTTTAATATTCTATGCGAACATAAGTTGCTTGATACTGAGCGTGATAATTTTCTGAAAAACCCATGCGTTGCAACAAAGACATTTGATCTTTTAAACTCTATTGGGAGCGGAATGCTTATACCTGAACTAATCGCTTTAACCAATTCAAATCCGGAAGTTTTTTACTCCGCAACAAGCGTAGCCGAACATTGTACATATCAAAGGTTAGTAGATTTAAAAGATAGCGAATCACTGATAAAAACATTAGCCAACAATACCGAACTAAGACTAATAGCGACAAAGTTATGTGAAAAGGCCCGAGAGTATAGAAAACACAGACACGCTCAATACGATGGACGGTTTGACGACGACCTTGAATTATTATTAACTGTAGCTGGTTTACGATCAGACCGGGGCAGACATGTAAGCCGATATTCTATGTTTGTGTCACAACCATCACTTACATTAAATCAATGCATAAGCAATTTGAATGAGAAATACAAAGAAGAAAATCAACCTACAGCTATTATGCAAATTTAGCATCATTGTTATGTGAATGTTTTAATCTTTGTAGAGCGGTATCAATCTATAAAAAAATCCCAAATTTAAATTTGGGATTTGATATGCCTAATCTTAATCATTACCTATGTTTCTTTTTCTTTGCGGCTGCATGATGTGACACCAACTTAGATGAACCCTCTTTTTTATTTAAATTAAGTGTGCCATATGCGTTTAAACTTCGAGCATCTTCTTTAAGTTGTTGTGCTTTTTCTTGCGTTGTTGCTGTGCCTATACTGCGCGCTTTCGGTTTTCCAACATAGTGACTCTTGTGTGTTGCGACTTGCTTGCTAAAAAAACCCAACGTATTTTTTTGATTAAGTGCTTTTGTATCATTCATGTTTTTAAAAAATTTTGATTCGTGCTTATCTTCTTCAGATTTTTTTCCGGTAATACGTGGAAAACTATGCTTAATTTCACGATACTTTTGTTCAAATGCTTGTAGTTTTTCAGGTGACTCTAATCCGGCTTTTGCAACATCTATTAATTGGTTAAGAAGCTGATAACGCTTTTTAGAAACCGAACTATATTTTTTGGATTTATCTAAAAAAACTAAATATTCTTGGCAAGCATTTAGATATTGTTTTCCTATTGGTAAGATGTCTTCTTGTTTAGGCTGTTTAGAAGTATGAGATACTGTAGGCTGCTCATGCTTAATTTTTTCTTGGAGATTAGGATAAGGTGTTTCAGATTTTTCACCAGGATCTAAATCTTTCAAGTAGGCATATTCTTTTGGCTGTTCCAGAGCCAGGTCCGCAAGATATTGGGCATCTAACTTAACCATTTCTTCATACCCAGCTTCCAAGGCAACTATATTTTTTTCCTCAGCGTCCACTAAGGATTGATTAAGATCCTGCAAATTTTCATCGTCTTCTTCCTCTTCTAAAGCAAGTGCAGCAATAAGCTGCATTTCTAACTCATCTATTTCTTTTGTTGATACTAGATTTTTTGCATTAGGATTTTTTTTAAGTTTTTCCATAGCCCATTTCTCAGCCCATGCATCCAATTCTTCTTCGCTTAATGATTCTTCATCATCTTCGCTATGAAGCACTTCATCATCATGTTCTTGTATTTCTCTGAAATCACGATTCTCTGCAAAATCCATAGGTTGCAATTTAACTTCAGGTACTTCAAGATCTTTGATATCAACTAAGGGTATCTCTTCACCCTGACGATCAACTACATTCACAATCGCGTTAGCTTTCTTCTCTTCAAATAAGGCTTCCACCCATTCATCCCACTCTTTTTCAGAGAAAGTAGACTCCCTCTCACCTTCAGGAACTACGCTTTCTAGTTTAAGATCGAAGGTTGGTTTACTGGGTTTATTCTCAGCCATTTTACTTCTCCTACCTTTTTGTAGTATCTAATTTACATACTTTAAGTATAGCAGAGAAAGATGTAAATTTTTGGCAGTGTGAAACGTATAACTTATTATTTATATTAGAAATAAAAGTGCGTGACGAATTACTATTTTGTGAATAGAAAAAATTTCCCAAGATTCGAACTCGGGATTTTGACTTCACTTGCCATAAAGAATCAACAAAGTACTGATTACGATTAGCTATTAAATAAGGAGAAAGTAACTTTTGATTTTTGTAAATTGGCTAAGATTTAAAAAAGATGAAATAAAAAATTTACTGGGATCAATGTTTTTGTCGGTCTGATTATAAAATTGGAGATGCTATGTCACACACAGCAAAAGTTAATAGCACAGAAATATTTTATCGAATGACATGCTAATGATGTTCATGGAAAAGTGATAAATGGTGCCGGGCATTGGCTGATGGAGGAAGCACCAGAACAAGTGATACCTGCCATCAGAGATTTTTTAGCGTAATTTAGACTAGCGATGGAGCTGATAACGCAGGTGCCGATGTGCAAGCAATTTCGCGAACCTCTGGCACACACACGCCATTACGCGCTTCCTCAATCGCTTTTTGCATATTTTTAAATGATGGATCCGCTTGATAAATATCTAAGACTTCCTTTTGTAATTCTGTTTGTCTAACTGTCTAGCTCTTACGTGAAAGGAATCTTCTGCTCCACTAGCAGCGTTTTAATAAAGTCTAAATAAAAGCCCGGACGCGCATCACGTAAATAATATTTTTTATTCATCGCGGTTTTGTCGGTAGTCTCCATAAATTTGCAACGTTCTTCATTGTAGGTATAGCCGTGCTCTTTATAAAATTCTAATGTCTTAGTGAAAATATTGTCTAGTACATTCACGAAATCATATCGACAGATCGCCATATTGCCTCCTTAAAATATTTGTGAGCAGTATACCGCCTAATGGCTTGTAGTTAAATTGGCTAGCCTTGGCGCACCTGATGACGCAGGCTCAACATCAAGTCTAAAGCAATATTAGCTTTATTTTTTATAATTTGAATACATATTTTATCTTTGGGGAAATCTTTTGATTCAAGGCCCGGTTTTACATATGCGTCTATGTCTTTTACAATATCTTTTAATTGTGGGTGTGGAACCTGCAGAACTTTCAATATAATAGAAGCGGACATCATGAGAAAAAATTTCCTTATTAAAGTGTGTTTGGTGTACGGGGTTCAAATATGGACCCCGTGTAACTCCTACTGAACAATTAAATAAGCGTTATCTCATCATGACTCTTGCGAAAAATTCTGATCTTATTGTGCTATTTCAGGATAGCTTTAAACTGATGGCTCAGCACGGCATTAGGCGCTTTGTCATCGCGCCACTATTAATTAATTTTCTGTTTTTTTCTCTGATGCTTACAATATCCATCCACTTTTTTCATCAGTTACAAAATTGGTTAATCCAATTAATTCCTCATTGGTTACACTGGTTGGAATGGATTTTGTGGCCGCTCTTCTTGGTGTTTTTCTTTGTTATATTTATTTATACGTTTAATACTTTCGCTAATATTTTTGCAGCACCTTTTAATAGTTTATTATCTGAAAAAGTAGAATTTTATTTAACTGGAAATACACTACCTGCGAAAAATCTTAAGACACAACTTCTTGATTTACCGAGGGGCATGTTAAGGCAGTGTCAGGTATTATTGTATTACCTTCCGCGAGCTTTTTGTTTGTTACTTTTATTTTTTATTCCATTAGTACAGGTCATAGCACCCTTTATATGGTTACTTTTCAGTGCGTGGTATCTTTCATTACAATATTTCGATTATCCTGCTGACAATCATCAGGTATCATTTACAGAATTAAAAAAAATATTAAAAACTAAAAGGACTTCAAATTTAGCCTTTGGAATAATTGTATTTATTTTACTGTCGATTCCAGTGATCAATTTTATTTGCATGCCGCTCGCAATTATTGCTGCCACTAAAATATGGGCTAAAGAGCTTAAAATCCTTTAAACTTCTTCACCATAATAACAGCTCACGCACACTACGTACTGCAGAAAATTAATAGAAAATTCTCTCTCGTTAAAACGAGAGAGAACAAGGATTAAGAGCTTAAGGAGAAAGAGCATTGCTAAAAGTAGGTGTTTCTTCTGCACGAACTTCAGCTTCATTGACAGCGAACAATGCATTTCGATGATTTCCTGCTGAAGATGAGGCTGCACTTGATGAGCGTAAAGCTGCTTGAGCAACGTGTTCTTCTTCCTCTTCATCTATTTCGTAATGCTGATAACCATGATGAGAGCTTGAGCTTGAACTTGAACTTGCACCTAAATAAGAGGAACTTGCTGCACCAGATGAAGCAGCTGCAGATGCACCTCTGCTAGGATGTTCTAGCGAAATCCCTAATATACTTCTTAGAAAGTCTTGCTTTGTGCTTATTTCCTGAAATACTCTCTTAAATTTTTGTGTTGCTTCATCTCTTCTGGGTGTACCACCTAACTGAATTAAATCATCATCTGCTTTTAAAGCGAATTCATAAAGTTCTTTGACTTTCTCAAGATCTTGCAAAAGTGAAGCCCAGTCAGAATAATGTTCATCTGCACTTAACTCAGAATTCGCATGTGCAAAACCTAGATTAGCTAAATCGATATAGCTATTGCGTAAGTTGAGCGTAAGTTTCTTTAAATACTTAAGAGATTTATCCAGTTCTTGGGTCTGGGCTTTGGTAAGTGTTGGCAATGCTTGCAGTTTATTTATAGAGATTTTTAATTCTTCTAAGGCCTTGCTAGTATTTGATTCGCCTTCGATTTCCGCTTCATTTTCATCATCAGAAGACACTCCATTCAAGTCTGGTGTAGCTAAGTGGCTATCCATCATTGCAGTTACTTTTTTATTTACAGCAACAAGTTTTTGTTGGAGGTCTGCCGTATTATTATTGTGTAAATGATCAGCGGATAAATTCGTTTCAATTATCTGCAAACAAAGTTTTAAAACGTTTTGTGCATTCTCAAAGTGTAGAATTGAAAAAAGAGTTTCATCTTGTTCCTCAGTTGCCTCTCCTTGCAGCATGTGAATATCGGCAAGTTGAGAGTTTATGGCCAGCTGAAGATTATAAAGTTTGCTTAAGTATGTTTTGATAGCAATAGTTTGGTTTGTGAAAGTTTGTATATATTGATTAATATTACCTTGAATGCGATTTGCCATAGCTTGTTGTAGTAATAAAGCTTCAGCTGGCTTTTGTGTAAACTTGATAAGATAGTTGTAGCTACGAAAAAATAATTTTAAACGTTTATATATCATCACGCTAAGTTGGTCGTGCTCTGACTCAGGGGCTTTAGCGATTTCTTGCCAAGTTAATTCTATGCTTTTTTGCATTAAAAGAATTGATTTACTCTTTTCTTCAACTGTTAAATTAGCGAGAAAAAAATAGTATTTAGAGTCTTTTGGAGTTGTGTCCAGCCGCAGTATTTTTTTAGCAGTGTCAACCAGCAGGTTGGCAATTTTTGAATTTTTACAAACTACTTTACTGAATTCAAAAATACCTACTCCATGTATATCACTTGCTAGAATGAGATATGGCTGTGAGATAAGTTTATTTGCTATTTCCGCTTCACGTTTTACAAGAATATCTGCATGAAGCTCAGTGGTTTCATCTTGAAATTGTTCCCAAAGTTTATCAGTAGCATTTGCTAAGTATTCAGCGACTAGCGTGTCATCATTCTGAGCCGCCCAAAAAAATAAGTTATATTTATGGTGTGTATCAAAAAGTTCAGCATTTAATTCACGCACAAAATATTGAATGACAGCAACATTACCGCCTTGAGCAGCAAAGGCAATAGGATGAGTTTTATGTATTGAATGTCTAGCGTTTATTAACGAGGGGTCATTATCAGTAAGCTCTTTTATCTGCATAACTGTCGTGTTTTTATTCGAAGCGAGTGCACATAATTTATCAATTCTAGATTGCATGTTAATTTCCTTCTTAATAACGATGGTCAGTTTAAAAGGAACAGTTGAGTTTTACAAGGTTCAGAGTGATGCTGCAGAGCCAAAGAAAACTTAGACCTTCAACGTAGCTCGCATGTAGCGTAGCGAAATGCGGGATTAACGACACTCTGTGCCAACATCATTAGACCTTAGTCTTAGTATGTGAATGTCACAAGTCTTCTTTGGAATCAGCGAAGAAACAAACTTAACATTAATCCCGCATTCCGCTGCGCTGCATGCGAGCTACGAGTGCGAAGAACAGCACGCATTTTCTGAAACTAAGAAGTATTTTAAAACGATTATATTGAATCGCTAGTCAAGCATTTGAATGATAAGGATATACCAATAAAAACATATTCTTAGGCTTAATACTTTTGATTATTCGAAGTATTATATTGACAAAATTGATATTACTGTTGATAAATAGACCAGACATGGTACACTTCTTGATCAAATTTATAGGTGGGTATAAAATGTTTAGATATCTAATTGCATCATCCGATTCAACTACATCGCCATTGATAATAGCATTTACTGTACATAATAATACGCTAAGTGGATATCTAAGAACTTCCCATGAAGATACCTCTTTACCCAGCTTACACTCTACTTTTTTCAAGTGTGCAGATTCAAGTTTTTTTGATAATACTCGACACCCCTTCGAATATATTTATCAAAATGACAAAGATCATCCTCGTGTACACTCCCAAGCAAAGGGTGAAATCGATATAGAACATAATCACATGAAATATGAAAAAACGATTAACTCTGACATGTTACGTGCATTTCTAAAATCATTACAAAATTGTGAACGCATGCAAAGATTGAACATGAACACATTTATAACTCAAGAAGTTATTGAAGATATCGTGACCGAATTTGCAGAATATCAAACTGCAGCTGCACAAGAAGGTAAACAAAACTCCTCTTGGTTTGCCAGCAACAGCCCTCATTACTACTGGCTTCATCGCTATAATCTAAGCATGCCAACAATCCCAGAGCATAATCTTTGTTTAACGAATAGCTCGCTTGGTTGCACTCCATCTAACATACTGACGCCACCACGTTTTTTAAAAACTTATAATGAGTTTGAGTTAAAAGCAACAGCCGTGGTGCTAGGACTTGGATATATAGGCTTAAGATTATTTGGTGCTAAAACTAAAATAGCCGAACAAAGAATAGAAAGCTTAGATGAGAAGGTAAAACAAAGCCTAAACAAATTAACCTAAATAAACTCAATTTAAATTATTACCAAACATAGAGGTCTGCCATGCATTCTGGATCAATAGAAGTCACTACATTAGAATCAAAAATTAAATCTGCGATAAAAACTGACGGCACAACGACTTCCTTATTAAACTATTATTCTCTATATTAACAAAAGATGTAGCCTGCATGTAGTGAAGTAAAATGCAGGATGTAAATATACAACCCTCTTAAAAAAACCTACGCCTGCTCTCTTCTCTAAATTATAAACTATACTTAAAGCAAGACCTTATACCATGATCTTCCTAAAGAATTTCGCGAATGGAATAGACTATGAAATCTTATGAATTTATAAAATATAGGAAAGCCATTATAGATGATGAAATCGAAATTAGGTTGAATCCTAATACAAAAGAAACACTTGTACGTAATTTACAAATTTCATTGCCTGGTGGAGCATGGATTAGCTTATCAGATTTTCTGCATCAAAATAATTGGGATAAAACGATAGTAGGTGATTCAAGTAAAATTTCTGCTGAGGAAGAATATGGCGTATTTAGACATGTGAAGGGTTCAGATTGGCAAGCAATGAAAAAATTATTTAATCAAGATGCTAACTATAAAACCGATTTAGATCTTAGAAGTAACAAAGATATTGTTACTTTCAAGATTTTTTTAAAAAATTTAATTCTTATGCAATCGGCCTAAAACAAAGCTAGAATAGAAAACCCTAATGCTAGCGCAGAAGTTTACCGAAATCTACGTGATTTAACCAATGAAGTTGAAGGAAAAATTTCCTCCCCGGGCGAGATTGTAAAAGCTTCTTCCGTTGCAAGCACCACTCGAGTCTTTGCAGCTTTCCAAGGGCGCAGTCATAAATTACTGATACAAGCAAACAGTGACGCAATCCCCTTAGACAAATTAATAACAAATAAAAGTTACACAGATCAACTAGTTCTTAGCGAAGCAGAAAATTTTTTAGGCGTTCGTCCTACTTTTATAGTGTTGAAGCCCCCTGAAAAAACAGAGAAGCTAGACCAAACTATTTATAACGTTAAGCATGTAACCCGCAAAGATATCTCGCATATCGAAACGGCGCAACGGATGTACCGCTCTAAGCATAGTCATTCTAAAGTTGACATTCCTCTAAATTATAAAAACATTAACGAAGATATTATTAGTCTTGCTGAATTTATAAAAAAAGATCCTAAGGATACTTTATACCAAGATAAAATGACAATTGCTTTTCAATTAATAGCTACGATGAACGATAAAGACATCAAAAAAATAAAAATTAACTTCGCTGACATTTCTTTAGAGAATATTTTATATGATACAAAAAATAAAAAAATAGTATTTAAAAAGGATACTCCCATACTTGGTAAAAACCACAAGGAACCTCTCGCATATGAATCCAACCTTAAACATGTTTCGGTTAACATTCTTGAAAAATTAGGTCTACAACCTAGCGTGAGAGAAAAAATATTTTTGCCCATGCAGAATGATAAGAGTAAACCAAAGTTAGATATGGTATTGCTACAATTATCAGAAATTGCTTTAGACAAAAACTATAAAGTTTGGAATTCTGATCAGCACATCCCTTCCCCTGAAACATGTGAGATGCTTTTTAAGATCGCATCTGCCCTAAATGAATACAGGTATCACCTAATGAAAACTGACGCTCAAATGTTTTCTATAAGTCATAGTCGTGAAAGTTTAAACAAGGGAGAAAAATTATTAGAAGATTTATCGAAACTTGATACTGTCGAAGATATGAATCAACATTTAAAAATATTTTTAGAATCGTATAGCGAAGGTAAATTTAAAAACCACTCACTTAAAGTATTATTAGCAAAATCTATATTAGTAGCTGACGCTAGCTCTTTACAATCTGAAGAAAGTCGAAAAGGTTTAGTTAACGACTTAGTAGAGACTATTACACCTAAAATAGCTTCATCTAAGCTTAGGCCTTAAAATATAAATCGAAATTTATTAATTATCTATTCCATTATTGTCATCAGCTATTACAGTAGTATTGTTGTAGTCAAGCTGTACTTCAGGCACTGGGCGGTAGACTCGATTATCATAATCTATTCTATTATTAAGCTCAGCTCTATTAACATCATCTTGCGCTGGTAGCCTGTAGTTATCAAACCTTGCAGCCCAAGCAGATGATGTAATTAACATAGCGCAAACTGCTGTTATTACAATTTTCATGGCATTCCTCCTACTATTATTTACTAAGTATAGGCAATACTTTTTAATATTTATCGATATCGCTTTAAAAATTTATTACTAGGTTTTTTTCTCTTTTCATTTGAAGGAGTTACGGATTTTTAAATATATTAATAACAAATAACATCACATCATTCATTGTTTCTCAACAACATGAATATACGGTATTTTTAACTTGCCACGTTAAGTTAGACATTTCCTTCTTCAGTGAAAAATTCGGTATAGACAAGATAGAAATATGGTTAATATTTTGTTAGTCTTCGTAAGTTGCAAGCGGACAAATTTTCAAACTTGCGACCGCACACTCGTGTATGTTTATGGTGTGACAACTATTATGCGATTAACCAAATGGAGTTTAAAAAGCAGCGCTTCTGCATCAACGACTATGTAGTTCTATACAAAGGAATGAACCGAATGATTGTAACAAAAAAATTTTCTCGCGTTATTAAGGCCAGCATCATGCTTGGCTTGGGAATGGGCTTTTCTTCATCTGTATTAGCGGGCGGAGTTGCCGTTAATTTATTAGCAGGTGGCAGCGTTATTGGGGTTGGTCACGATAAAGATGTGATATTCCCTCCTGAAACCTTTAGAACCGACACATTTAATGCTAACGGCAATCCAGTAGATTTTGCAGTAGCAGGTGGTATAACTTACGATGTCGTTATTGGCCCCAATTATAATAATCTTAATTATCTATTTCATGATGTGTTGCTAGGTGTTAATGGTTATTACAATCAAACCTCGCGTGATGGCACGGTATTGGAATATGGCCTGACTGATTTTGCTAATTCAACCTATAACATGCATGTAAAAAGTGGTCGTTTAATGCTGGACACAGAATTGGATTTTCATCCTCTATGGAAAAACATTTTTACGCCGTTTGTTGAGCTTGGATTAGGTATAGCAAGAAATACACTTAGTTTTAAAAATAATCCATTACCAAATATTGGGGCAGATGGTGGCTACTATTCTCTATCGGATCACTCCCAAACTCAATTTGCCTATGAAGTAGGCGCTGGTATCAAAGTGCCTATTAATAATCATTTGGTCTTATCAGCTCGCTACCTATATGCCAATGCAGGCAATGCAGAAAGCGATACGCTTGATGGCAACACTGGTGTGATATTAGCAAGACCGATCAAAGTCAGCGTAGATTCACAGTCGATCTTACTTGGTTTAAGTTACTTACTTGGATAACCTTTTATGAAAAATACTTTTTTGCAAAAATTATCTTGCGCGTTATTTTTAAGCGTCATATGTTCAGCGTCTGTTTACGCCCAAAGTACACCACCATTAGCAATTGTATCAGCTGAATCGGTACAAAATATGGCAGCCAATACAACGCAAACAATCACGTATACGATTCGTAATAACGTTCCCGTTGCACCCGTTCCATTAAACATGGCTTCGAATAAAACACTGTTAACACCAACATCCCCTTTTACAACATGGCAATTTACTGACAACTGCCAATATCATGGCATGGCGCACTATGTTCCGCCGAGCGGTCTGTGTAATATTTCTGTCGTCATTAAATCAGGTAGTACAGCGGGTCACGTTTCGCAAAATACTATCATCAATTATGGACCCACTTTTCAAACGATCGCACCTGCACCCGCGCTCCAGTTTGATGTGGTCTCTGGTGATGGTGGTGGCTTGTATTTTACCTATGCGCCGATCGGACAAAATATGCCAACCAGTAGTCATCAGGATTTAATTTGGACGTTATCAAATACTTCTGGCAGTCCGATTCCGCTTACCGCTGGAGGGACTAATTTTACAATAAATTCTCCACTCATTAGCACGCCAATATTTACTAATGATTGCAGCAATAGTGTTCCAGCTGGTGGTGTCTGTCATATTCAGACAACGATACTGTCATTGTCGACTCCTGGAAATGTTAGCCAATATTTATCGGTGACGTATAACACTTCTGCTAACGTCGTTGTTGATACACCAACAAATTTTAATATCACGGGTTCTAGTGCTGGCAAACGTACTTTTTCGCTTGTCAATAAATGTTCTTACCCTGTCTGGTTTGGTTTTAATGGCGGTGGACAAATTTTCGGATGTACTTCAGATGCAGATTGCGATGCAAAACCAGGTGTTGAAGCAGGTACTTTTGCCTGCAATCCAACCGCAGACGCTGGCACAGGGCAATGTTTCTGGAAAAATCCTACTCCGGCAAATGGTACTTACTTGTTACCCGCTAAAACTGGCGTAAACACTGTCTTATTAACTGAGCATGTTTATAGACCCACTCCTTCACAACCCATGGTATGGAGCGGCAATATAGCTGGTCGCACAGGATGCTCTAGTGGAGCCTGTGAGACGGCGGATTGTGGCGGTGGTGGCACAGGGGCATGTAGCGTAGGAGTAGGCTTTAATCAGCCCGCTATGCAATTTGAGCCTACGTTTCAAACAAACATAGATAACTATGATATCACCAGCATTAATGGACTCAATGTGCCGACGTCGGTTGAGCCAGTGAATGCTGCTATCGATGCAACAAATCCTTACACTTGCGGCTCTACTGGTATTACAGCTAACCAGACTGCTAGCAAAGGTACTATAGGCGGTTGTGCATGGAGCTTTGCCCCACCCAGCTTTGCCTATATATGGGTTGCAGATGCTGGCTCTACACCATGTTCGTCAAATAGCACTTGCGATCAAGCTCATGGGGAAGCTTGCGGTTTGAAACGGAGCTCCATTAGTGGTAACTCAGCGTCAACAATGTGCGGTAAATTTTTAGGTTATTGGACCGCGGATGAAGTGTGCGGGATAAATAGCAATTATTCACAGGCACCTTTTATATGTACTGCCGATGCTGACGGTGGCACAACCTATGCCAATATGTTCGGGTGCAATGCAGGGGGTTATTTAAATTCCTGTTATACAACAGGCGGCCAAACAAGTTGTTGTGGTTGTCAAAACTGGAATGAAGCACCCTCTAATCTTTTACTTCCACATGATAATACCGTTGTGCAACAGTGTGCTGCATCAGGTAATGGATCCTCTAATGCAACTTGGGTTACTAATGCATTACCCACACTTGTTTGGTATAAATCTGCATGCCCTCCCAACTATGTGTATCCTTTTGATGACAAGAGCAGCAGCTTTACTTGTTCCAACAGTGCTACTGCGAATCATGTCAATTATCGGATAACATTTTGTCCCGATGGTCGAAGCGGAGCGCCATTAGGAACAATACAGAACTAATTTTTTTACTTGTACTGCATGACAACTTTTATAAAAAGTGAGTCATGCAGTCACAAGTGTTACTAAGTTTATTTTTTAATATCTAGCACTCCAAGATTGATTTTCATAAAAGTCACATTTAAGTCCAAATGCAACAGCCATTTATATAAAATTTAAAAAAAAATTATTATATTAAGCTCTCGTATTTTATTATGCTAGCGTGACTTATAAGGTCACAGATTAGAAAATAATCCGCCAGTATTACATTACGGCTAAATCCCAACGATGACCATTCACGGTATAGATTTGTAATTGATATTTTTTGCGAGACAAATTGAGCGCAACCTTTATTGGCGGCAAGCTTATCTTAGCAGCGGCACTAACCGGCGCTACTAAGCCATACAGACCCACTGTGATGCGATTGTATGGATATTTATTTTCAATTTGATGGTCTGATAGCGTGCGTAAATGCGCAGGCTCCCATGTCTCTATCAGCTGGCCGTTTGCATCCACTAATTCAATACGAATGATATACATAGGCGCCGCAGTAGGCCCTGAATTCACATACACGTTAAACTCTACTGTCCCATTGGATTTCACTATGCCGTTACTGAGCTCTAAGTCATAGTGATAAGCGCTAACTGGTCCACTGTGATATGCTGAAAAAATCGCGCCGCGATAATGACTATACGTGGATAACGTAAAAAATACGGTAAATACCAAACATAACATCCCTAACGTTTTTAATTGTCGCCAGGTCAAATCACCGCTAGCCAAGACAGTAAACCATTTTTTTTGTCCGAGATGCGGTTTACGTTTCAGTAATTCATTATCGATAGAATAAATGGGTGCACCCGAGAGCATCAACGTTAATCCCATCGCTAACGTCGCTGAAGCCATGGTCCACTCATCCATGCAAGTAGTACCTTGCCATCCGAAGATAAGCATTAAAGCAAGACTCACCATGACCGTCGCGAAGGCGGCTGTTCGCGTAAAAAAACCGAAAATTAAAGCAAGACCGCTGATTAATTCCACCAAGCTGAAAAGAATAATCGCGGCATACAATAAGATAAAATGTTGCAAAAGAAAACTAATGGCATGCTCAATACCTAACAACGCACCGGGCATCGCGCTTTGCAACTTGTTTGCCATCCATTGGCTTGAATAGGGATCCAGTTTTTCAGGATCATAAATAAATCGGCGTGAACCGCCGCCCCAAAAAATCCAACCTTGCACGAAGCGAACACATAAAATAATAATACCGCTGCTTTTCCAAGAAGTATTAGATAATTCAGGTGTAGAATTCAGCATGACTGCTCCAAATAGTTTTTCCGGATTTAAAAAATATTCTAATTTATTCTAACATAGACGCCTACTAGTCGAGTGAAAGCCTCCCAGGGAGTATAAGCAGGCAAAGCCATCTAGCATTATATCAAGCATTTGCATATCGCTTAAATCCTGTTTAATGAATGTAGTTTGACGAGTGGCTTTGTTCAATTTACACTCCCATTACTTATAAATCTATGAGGGTGACTTTTGTGATCCAATATCAAGCAAATAATCCATACCCAGTTGCAACATCTTTCTTAAGTCGTTTTTTTGCAGCTTTTAGTGCGAGCAGCCATTCCTCTTCCGTTGGCAAATTGATTTTGCAAGCACAGTTACGCAAAGCTCATAAAGTCACTCAAAACTATTTCCAAAAACTGACTAACCAAAATAAACAAATCACGGTCGATAATGGATTTGTGTTGACGCATGATGGAGCTTCATTAGAAACGGTAGAGCTAACTCCAACTCTTAATAAGCAGCTATCAGAACAACAAAAATACTACGTCATAAAATTCAATGGTAATGGTGGGATGATTCACGATCTACTAGAATATTCTTATCTACAAGAAGCAACTAAATTAAATGCTTCAATAGTGGCATTTGATTATCGGGGTGTAAATCACAGTGAAAAAAGTCCTACATGTTTTCAGGATCTGGTCACTGATGGTATCGCACAAGTACAACGGTTGTTAGATAAAGAAGTTGATGCGGAAAAAATTACATTAGATGGAATTTCTCTAGGTGCAGCGGTTGCGACATTAGTTGCAAGTCATTTTCATAAAAGTGGTTTAAAAGTTTCATTAATCAATGATCGATCATTTGGCATGCTCACTAGTGCTGCTGCCGGTATGTTTGCCCCTAATATTGTAGGTTTTATAGGTGATTCATTGCATGGATCATCACAATCAAGCCTATGGTCGGTGATGAAACCTAGCGGTTGGGAAGCGAATATCATAAAAGCTTATGAATCCATTCCAAGTGAATATAAATGCTATATTTATGTTACACCAAAAGCTCCAGGTGATGGTGTGATTGCCCACCGAGCCTCTTTACACGAAGGTGTTATTACAAATGAAACAAAAACGGGCGAACTAACAGGGAATGCCGTGATGACATCGAGAGATGCCGGTCATAACCAGCCCCGAGCACGATTGATTAGCGTAGCTAACCCAGAGCTCACTGCAGAAAATATCTGTGAAAATTTTGTGGTTCTTCTACGGTCTTATGAG
>DHXK01000081.1:0-12455 GCA_002413665.1 Legionellales bacterium UBA5158
GTTTATGACGCGACATGGCAAAGTTGTTTTTAAAGAAATTATGGCAACTTTTGTTGCTCGTAACCACCTATACGAACAAAAAGTTTTACAAATAGAAAGGGATCTAGAAGAGTTGCATGCTCGATCTGAAAATCTTTCAGAAATGAATGCAAGTTTATTAAGGAAATCTACAGATATATCACCAGAAATGCCTACACATTCTTTTGAATTTTCTGCACCACTTGAGATTGTCGATAACTATGCTCATGTTGTTAGTGCAGAAGAAGAAAAATTATTGCGACAAAAAAAAGATGAAAGGAAATTGCAGCTAGATATGTTTGTAAAAATTGAGAGTGATTTAAAGCGAGTGGCAATTGATATTCATCAAAAGGAAAGTGCGCATGAAATTTATTCTCGACAACAAATTGATATAGAGTACGTTGCTTCAACGTATGAAAATATTTGTGGACATCTAGAAAGTATTACAAGAATTGAAGAGGAAGAAGAACCCATAGCGTCTGTTAAGTCAGGTAATGATCAAGCGGTAGTCCCTGCAGCTGTTTTACCTGCTCAAACAAATACAAAATATCATTTTTTTGATTTTAGTTTTTTAAGTAAATCACAGCCTAGTGTACCACCTATAAAGCTGAATGATTATCAATGCGTAAAGGAAAAAGTTGTTCAAGCTATGCAACTTTATATTTATCCTCAAAGTATTTTTGCGCTAAATGGTTTATTTAGAACGCAGGTTGGATTAGCGCAAAAGACTATCGATTTTTGTGAGTCATTGAATCCAGATCCTGCCAATATCGACGCAAACATTGATGCAATAAATAAAGTGAAAACCAACTTAGAAGAAGCAAAATCTAAGTTATCGACAGGAGGTATGTTTACCGCTTTAAATGATTTATTGAAAGATGAAATATGGAAGACAACTGCTGATACTTTTGCATTAAAATAAGCTTTTGAGTTGCCACCAAACAAGCTTTTAGTAAACATAAATGCACAGTCAGGCTAGCTTTCAATAACATCACGTAAGAATCTAAATAATGCTGTTTCTGCTCCACCATTTTTATTAATTTCTTTTTCTTTTTGCGCATTACGTACTAACTGACGTAATTCTTGGATTTCTGTCTGAGGATATTGTTGTAAAAATTCTTGCAACAAAACATCACCTTCAGCAATGAATCGATCACGCCAGCGCTCGACTTGATGAAAGCGAGATTTATTTAAATGATTTTTTAGCTGGATTTTATCAATAGCAGCTTGAATAGGAGCAGGATCTAGATGGCGCATCAATTTTCCGATGTATTGTAATTGACGACGTTTTCCTTCATGGCTCTTTATAGCGCGAGCTGCATTAACAGCATCAGCAAGACTGGGTTCTAGTGGAACTTTAGCTAGCTGACTAGCCGATAAAGTGACTAATACCTCACCGATTTTTTGCAGGGCCAGCATGTCCCGCTTACGTTGACTTTTACTGGGCGGAAGATCTTCTGGCTCCTGCATAAAATGATTCTCTATTGTGTAGCGGGTAATGTGGATGGTTCATCATTAGCTGCAGCAGCTGGTTTTTTAACTGTATGCTTTACTTTGTGATGATGTTTTTTAACTTTGCAATGGCGCTTCTTGGAACAACCACAATGTTTTTTATGTTTCTTTTTGACTACTTTGGGAGCAACAGCTTTATGTGTAGTTTTAGCATATGAATCCATAGCAGGCTGGTCTGAGCTTGAAGCATCAGCAACTGTTAGCGGATTGCCTTCGTGTGGAACGGTTTGCATAACATCATTTGGGTTAGAAGGTTGTGCGTTGTTCATATCTTCTGCAAACACCATGGATGAAACCATTAGTGATGCTGCTGCTAATAAGGTAACTATTTTCTTCATGACTAAAACTCTCCGTGTGAATGAATGGATTTCTTAAAACCAAGGGTATTCTTCACCATTACTATACTTCTTGCAAGTTTCATTAGCTTTATTTCATCTAGTTACTATAAAATTGAGTCCATTATTATGACCATCACACAGAGAGCTATTAAATGTCTGAGATTATTCAGTCGAATATTTTTACCCAGGCCAGTTTGGAACAATTAATTGCTCATATACTGCACGAAACAAAACAACAAGGTGCTACTGGAGCCGAGGTCGATGTAGGGGTCAATAAAGGCTTTAATGTCATGGTTCGCATGGGCGAAATTGAAACCGTAGAATATAACCAAGATAAGATAATAGAGATAACAGTGTATTTTGGTAAGCGTAGTGGTTCGGCAAGTATCTCTGATATCCGCCCTGATGCTATCAAATCAGCTGTACAAGCAGCTTGCAATATAGCCCGTTTCACAGATGAAGATGAATTCTCAGGTTTAGCTGAAAAAGATTTATTAGCCTTTAATTATCAACCCATTGATTTATCTTACCCTTGGCATCTTGCTGTTCCTAAGGCGATTGAACTAGCGAGAGAATGTGAAGCTATTGCTTTAGCGAAAGATAAACGTATTGAGAATTCCGAAGGTGTCACCGTTGCAACAAGCGAAGCTTGGTCGGGATATGGTAACAGTCATGGCTTCATTGGCGTGTATCCAGTCACTCGTCATGAAATCAGTTGTGTCCTAATTGCAAAAAAGGGCGAAGAAATGCAACGTGATTACAGCTACTCAGTAGCTTGTGATGCGGATTCTTTAGACCCAATAGAAGAGATCGCAAATACTGCGGTAGAGCGCACGTTGCGACGTCTAGGTGGCCAGCGTTTGTCGACTCGACATGTTCCTGTTGTTTTTGCGGCAGAAGAAGCCAGAGGCTTGTTAGGGCATTTTGTGGGGGCAATTTCTGGTGGCAGTCTATATCGTAAGTCATCATTTTTATTGGATCATTTAGGTAAGTCTATTTTTCCTAAACACATCACAATTGATGAACGTCCTCATTTAGTTAAAAGTTTGGGGTCAGCACCTTTTGATGCTGATGGTGTTACCACACGACCGAACGTCTTTATCGATAAGGGCGTATTAACGAATTATTGTTTAAGTGTATATTCCGCGAAAAAATTAGGACTGCAAACAACTGCAAATGGAGGCGGCGTACACAATTTATTTATTAGTCATGGTAATAAAGATTTACCAGCTTTATTAAAAAGAATGGACACAGGATTATTGGTGACTGAGTTAATGGGTAATGGCGTAAATATTGTAACCGGAGATTATTCGCGAGGGGCGAGTGGATTTTGGATAGAGAAAGGCGAAATCCAATATCCCGTAGAAGAAATTACAATTGCAGGAAAGTTACCTGAGATGTATGCCAACTTAGTTGAAGTAGGGAATGATATAGATCAACGCGGTAATATTAAAACTGGTTCTATATTGTTAAAAGAGATGATGGTAGCAGGTGATTGATAATTAATATTAACTAATGATGAGATTATAAAATATGTTTAGAGAATTACCACCACAAGCTGTAAAAGAAACTTATTACACCCTTCCTTTTCGTACCGCTGTTGACCGTTTAGCTTTTCCTGTTGGTAAGAAGTATACGGATTCTTATACGGGTGCAGGTGGAAGTTGTTCTGAGTGGGATGAGGTAGGGGATGGAATTTTTCTCGGTGCAATTCCTTACGAGCTTCAGTGTGATGCTCTCATTGAATTTGTCAGTAGCGAACAAGATAAAAATCCTGACCAAAAAAAGCGTCCATTGAAATTGATTATTAGTGTAGTAGATTATTTCGAGTTAGGAGGTAGTTTTGCTTTGCCTCATCGTATTGCAACTCCTAAAGACTGGTCTGCTAGAGGTGTGAAGCAATGTAGTTTACCCATAAAAGATTTTGGCGCTGTCGCTTTTGATGAATGTATCATTAAAGCAATTTATGAAATGAGAGAGTGTCTCATGGAAGGTAACTCAGTCTATGTGCATTGCAAAGCAGGGCGTGGAAGAAGCGCAATGTTGTGCGCCATTTACTTAGCTGTTTTTGATGAAGTCTATGCTAAGTTGACGGTAGAAGAAGCGTTTCTCAAAGCGATGGAGCAGATGCGTGGCAAGCGTACCCAAGTCAAATTAGACAATCTTAAATCTGATAAAGCCAAACAAGTCATTCAACATATCAGAAATTTAACTGCTTTAAAAAAACAGGAAGATGAAGATTATTTCCCTGAAAACATTTTTGAAGTGGCTGAAGTAAATAAAGAAGTTACCCAAAAAGCATATAATAAAGAAGAATTAATTGATAATTATCTCGCAAGTCCAGCAGGTAAAATAGCGCTGACTGAGATGGTGTTTTTTAAAGAGCTTGCAATTTATGGTGCTTTTCATGAACCTGTCGTAATAGGCGAATCATCTCGTTGTACACTTGTTCGATCTTTCTTTGATGAAATGTATTCTGCGACAGATGCGAAATGGTATAGGGATTATCATAAAGCGGACAGTTTTACTCAGTTACTATTAGATGCCGAGCCATTGTCAGGCTGGATACCTAACATAGGTCTTTCTTTTTTTGGGATAGGACCAACACGTAAGCAGCTCGTTAGAGAAGATAGGGAATTACGAGAAGAATTAGTGAGTAAGTTTTTTGGAGAAGTAACCTATCATTTATCTAGTCATTTAGGATTTGATATCGAAACTTTAAATAACTTGGGTATGAGTAAAAAAGATGAAACGGTTTTAAGTATGTTGTTATCTTCCTCGGTCCCTTCAATGTGAAATTATTTCTCAAGGAAAATAGCTTACTTTTGATAGGAATAGCGTTGCCGATATTGGTAACGCTTATTTTTGGGATTGCAACATTCCTTCCAAAAATCTTAGTGAAAGAACCTCAATTCAGTTTTTTATTTGTGACAAATTATAATGTTTACACGGAAAGATCTGTGAAGTTCAATGTCATTGATGGAAAATTAAAGGTGCGGTTTTCATGTGAAAATTGTCAGCTCAACTTTCGAAATACGAGTAAGCCAGCTTTATACTTATATGATTCCAAGCTCAAAAAAGCGAGGGAAATTAATTATACTTTACCTGTTGTTCCAGTCGATGCAAAAGTATTTAGTGCTGAAATTAATATTCCTGAAGTAACAAATCTTAAACTCAATACATTAGATGAATCACCCGATGGATATCAATTTATTAATAATAGAAATAATTTCATGTTCAATGACTTATTTCTGAATGGTAATGATCATGAGCTTGTTATTTCAAAAAATGGAAACATTATTAATATTCTGCCCGGTAATAGGAATGAAGGATATTATAATTTTAAACTAATAGGTTGGATCATAGGAAATTAGTGTGAGTACAAAACAAGAAGCTATAAATCAAGTAATTACCTTAATGAGAACTCATTCTATTGAAATAGCTGAAATTAAGAGTGAGTTACAAGCTGATTCCGAATCAAAATATAGTTCTCGCTTCAAGAGTTTTTTTGCTTTTATTGGAGCGATATTTATATTATCAGGGTTATGCATCTATATTGGTGAGCACTGGAATGAAATGAATAGCAGTGCCAGAATTATTATAACCCTAGGCAGTGGAATAAGTTTGTTTATCTTTGCTATTTGCGTCTCTTCTAATGCTAAGAATGAAAAAGTTATAACACCTTTATTTATGTTAGCCGCAGTATTTGAAACAGTAGGAATGTTTGTGGCGATTCATGAATTATTTCCCAATGTAATTGACTTTCACTATCCTTCTCTCGTTGTTTTTGGAACGATGTATATTCAGCAACTCATAGTGTTTTCTAAAATGCAAAGAACATCGCTTTTGTTTGCGGTGGTAGTACTTGGATGTGCTTTTATTGTGACAGCGCTAGATCTAATGCATATTAAAGATAGCCACATTGCGGTGTTAGTGGGGATTTCTTTAATGGGTATATCTTGTTATTTGAATGAGACTAAGCATCACACCATTACTCCATTTTGGTATTTATTGGGAAGTATTTCTTTTTTGTACGGAGCATTTGAAATATTAGAAAATACTACTTTTGAATTCTTATACATACTGATTAGTTCAGCAATTATTTATTTAAGTACGGTAGTCCAAAGTAGACAATTAGTGTTTAGCGGAACTGTGGCAATGATTGCTTACATCTGTTATTACACGTCAAAACATTTCATTAACTCTTTGGGCTGGCCGCTTGCTTTAATTATATTAGGCTTTTTATTAATATGCATAAGCATGTTAGCTGTGAAGATAGGTAAAACAATAAAATAATTCGGTTTGCGCTTGTCACCGAGCCGCGACCGTCAGGGAGTGATAACTGCCTGTGGGGTGTGACACTTCCTGACGGTCGCGGCTCGGTGGCTAGCGCTAAAATAGGATACTGCTATAGAGTATAAGTTTTAATAAGTGCGCGACAGAGTGGTTCATTCCGCCTCACCAAATCGATCATTCACCAGCACTACAATAGCATCATATGCTTCTTGTTCATCTGGTCCCGTAATTATAAAGTTCAGTATTGCATCTTTAGCAGCACCTAGTGTGATGACGCCCAGGATGCTTTTGCAATTGACTAAATTTCCGTTATATGAAATCTCTATTTTACTTTCGTAATGACTTGCTGTCGCGACCAGCTTGGCTGCTGCTCGGGTATGCAATCCTAGTTTATTAATTATCGTAATAGGTTTATTTATCATGGCGAGTTATCGTTGATGATGATCGGTCATTTTATCTTTATGCTTATTCAATTGTGTTAGTAACTTTTCAGCTAACATATCAATTGCAATATACATATCGTCAGATTTTGCGCTTGCGTGAATTTCGGTTCCGTATACATAAGCAGTTGCTTCAGCTATATGTGAAAGATGCTCTACTTGAAAAGTGATATTTAAACTTGTGATTGTGTTATGACGCGTTATTAAGCGTTGCATTTTTTCTTCAGTAAAAGTTTTTATTGCTGGTGTTAAATCAATGTTACGACCCGTGTAATTAATTTCCATTAGAGCTTCCTTTTTTTAAGTTATAAATTAAAATCTTCACCGAGATAAACGGCTCTGACTTGTTTGTTATCTAGAATAATTTGAGGTGAGCCTTCGCAAATGATTTCACCTTGATTCACTATGTAAGCGCGCTCACAAATGTCTAATGTTTCGCGAACATTATGATCGGTAATTAAAATACCAATATTGCGATCACTTAGTTGTGTAATAATTTGTTTCACATCTAAAACAGAAATTGGATCTATTCCTGCAAAAGGTTCATCGAGGAGAATAAATTTAGGCTCAATGGCTAATGCTCTAGCTATTTCTACTCGTCGTCTTTCGCCACCCGAAAGGCTCATTCCTAAATTATTTCGAATATGGCCAATACGAAATTCTTCAAGCAATTGATTGAGTATAGTCTGGCGTTGGATTTTAGTTAAGTCTAGACGTAATTCTAAAATTGCTAATATATTATCAGCCACACTAAGTTTACGAAAAATAGAAGCTTCTTGTGGTAAGTAACTAATTCCTAATACTGCGCGCGCATGAACAGGTAAGTGTGTAATATCTTTTTCATCATATAAAATTTGTCCGCTATCGCTCGCGATTAAACCCACTATCATATAAAACGTTGTGGTTTTACCTGCGCCATTAGGACCTAGTAGACCTACAATTTCACCACGTTTTACATGCAAAGAAACATTTTTTACTACATGTCGAGATTTGTAATATTTATTTATTTGGCTGGCATATAAAGTATTTTTCATAAGTGTAGTCTATTTAAGTTGGTTTGGTTCGATGATGATAGTAGCTCGGCCTTTGTTGCTAGCAGGAGAGCTGACGGTTTGATCTTTAATGTTATAAAGAATGACCGGTCCATGAAAACTGCTATCACCTTGTGTGACGATGACATCACCTTCTAGTTTGACTAATGATTTAAGGGGATAAAAAGTAATGGTTTTTGCTTGAGCATGAAATTCTAAATCGCCGTCTTTAGGTAAAGTCCAGTAGCGCGCTGGATTTTTTAATCCGTAAGCAATGGCTTCCTCCATTTTACGCTTATCATTATTTTGAGTCGTCAGGCGATCAGCTGTAAGATGTGTGGTGCCCTGTATGACATTGACATCACCTTCGTAAGTATTAAATCCTTTTTTAAAATCAAAAAGAGTTGAGCTAGCATGAATTTGCATGGCTTTATTGCTATCATCCGGCAGAGCAGCACTGCTGGTTGGAATAAATAAAATAATAAAAAATAGTGTTTTAAGAAGTTGGTCCATACTCACCTTGTGTTTGTGACAGCAATTGGATAGTACCCAAATTAAGATTGGCCAGCATACCGACGCCATGTACAGTTGTATCTGGCTGAATAAATGTAACAGGTAGATTTGTTTGAGCAATTTGCTGATCAGGAAAAATGGTTAAAGACTCTGTGAGCAAAGTGGTTTTTGGATTAGTTGTGTCAGATGGATGATGTATGATTACGTGTCTCCAAAAATGAATTTCATTAATGCCATGTGTAGACTTTGCGAAATCTGCATCAATGAACCAAGGCTGTGGAGATTTTCTAAATAATGTTACGCGTGGTGTTTTAATATCCGTTGTGTCATTTTCTGGGTAATGAATCATTTGGGGTGTCACTAAGCTGAAAGCTGGCATACCTTCTTTGTTCAGCATTGTTGCCGTTACATCCACCATATAACCATCCAGTTGATTGGGATTTATGGTTTCTGTCGGTGTTTCTGCGTTAGATATTAAGATTGACCACGTGCTTAAACTGGTTGCTAAGATTACTAAAATGAAAATAGATATATTTTTTAAAGTTAGCACTCGTTTGTTACCTATCTACATAATGTTGGGTAGCAGTATAAGTATTTTGTGCATGAAGGATGAGCTTGTCATTTTTTAAGTCACTGTCTAGATTAAAAATAACATAGTGAATGGAATGTGTTTTTTTCAAAACACTTTCCATTAAATAACTCCTGCGCGTAAGATATCATGCAAATGGATGATACCTACCGGATGGCTGTCTTCGTTAGTTACCACTAAGGCTGTAATTTTATGTGTTTCCATGATGCGTAGTGCCTCAGCTGCTAAAATCCCTTTGCGAACGACCTTTGGATTTATTGTCATAATTTCATGGACGATAGTTTTATGTATATCTGCATTGTTATCAAATGCTCTTCGAACATCTCCATCGGTGAAGATGCCTGCTAATTGATTATTCGCATCAATGACGGTGGTCATGCCTAATTTTTTTTGCGTAATTTCCATTAAAGCGGTTTTGAGTAAAGCATTGAAATCCACTTTGGGTATAGCATTTCCGATATGCATGATTTCATCAATTTTCAGTAGTAAGCGTCTTCCTAGGGTTCCGCCTGGATGGGATAAGGCAAAGTCTTCAGCAGTGAAGCCACGTTTATCTAGCAATGATATCGCTAAGGCATCACCCATTACTAGTGTAGCAGTGGTGCTGGAGGTGGGTGCTAATCCTAAAGGGCAGGCTTCTTTTTCTACACTGATATCAATGTTAATGTTGGCTGCATTTGCGAGAGTGGAATTTTCTTTACCGGTAATAGTAATTAAGGGGATATCTAAGCGTTTAATAAAGGGAATGATAGATAAAATTTCCTCTGTTTCACCAGAATTTGAGAGAGCTAATATGACATCCTTGCGCGTGATCATTCCAAAATCACCATGCTTGGCTTCACCAGGATGCACAAAAAAAGCAGGACTGCCGGTGCTGGCAAAGGTAGCGGCGATTTTTTTGCCTATATGCCCCGATTTACCCATACCCATTACGATGATACGACCTTCACATTCCAATAAATAATGGCAGGCTTTTGCAAATTTAAGATCTATGCGGTTTTCTAAGGCTGCAATCATTTTAGCTTCGGTAACAATGACAGCCCGTCCTAGAGCACAAAGTTTTTCTATATCTTGCATGTCCAACACCTGCTTAGTAATTGTATATTTTATGGGCTTAAGTATGTCTATGTTTCAACTTACTGCAAGAATGTAATATTTTACCCATCTTGACCCTGTAGGGAAAACTTTTTATTAAGATTCTTCTAGTTAGTCGTAGTATAATATAAAAAGTTAGGCGTTCTCATAAGTAACCATAGGGATTATGATGAATTTATCACTTCCACCAAAACGTCTACTTCGCGCTCGAAACCAAAAAATGATTGCTGGTGTTTGTGGGGGTATTGCTGAATTCTTTAACATTGATCTCACTTGGATTAGGCTTATTCTAGCGTCTGCCGCTATTCTGATGCTACTTTTCGGTAAATTCTTATTTCCTTTGATGATGGTATTAGTCATTTATGCAATTGCTTGGCTGGTCATTCCTTTATCATCTGATAAAGTTTCCCCTAATGAATAATCTAGTAGAAATCCAAAATCTGTCTTTTCAACGTCAAGAGAAAATTATTTTTGATGGGGTCGATATTCAAATCCCACATAAAAAAGTGACTGCTATCATGGGGCCCAGTGGTACAGGCAAAACCACCTTATTACGTTTAATCGGTGCCCAATTGCGGCCTGCTAAAGGCCAAATTAAGGTGGCGGGTGAGGATATCCATAAGCTTTCACATAGTGGATTATACAGATTGCGCAAAAAAATGGGTATGTTATTTCAAAATGGGGGCCTTTTTACCCATTTAAATGTTTTTGAAAATGTAGCATTTCCTTTACGGGAACATACGACATTATCAGATGCGATGATACGTAGCTTAGTATTAATTAAGTTACAGATGGTGGGGTTGCGCGGTGCGCGTCATTTGATGCCCAATGAGCTATCTGGGGGTATGGCTAGGCGAGTAGCGCTAGCTAGAGCAATAGCATTGGATCCTGAGCTGATTATGTATGACGAACCTTTCTCCGGACAAGATCCTATTTCTATGGGCGTATTGATTAAGTTGATCCGCACTCTTAACGATTCATTAGGCTTAACGAGTATTATTGTTTCGCATGATGTAGCTGAAACATTAAGTATTGCAGATTATGTCTATGTGATTGCTGCTGGTAAAGTAATAGGTCATGGCACGCCCGAGGCTCTGAATGCCGATAAGTCTCAACAATTACGACAGTTTCTAGATGGCTTGCCAGACGGGCCTGTGCCGTTCCACTACCCTGCAGATGCGCTCAATCAAGATTTATTGGGGGATATGATTTAATGTTGAATAACATAGTCGTACTTGGCCGATGGGGTATTGATACGTTGCAAGAGCTGGGCCGCTCAGGTTTGTTATTGTATCGTGTTCTGTTTCGTGTGCCTGATTTTAAGAAAGGTTTTCCTTTAACCCTACAGCAGGTTTATGCAGAAGGTGTGTTGTCTTTATTAATTATTATTGTAGCAGGATTATTTATTGGCATGGTCGTGGCTTTGCAAGGCTATCACACCTTAGTGAAGTTTGGTGCGGCTCAGCAGCTAGGACCACTGGTAGCTTTAAGTGTTACGAGAGAGCTAGGACCTGTAGTCACCGCACTATTATTTGCAGGAAGAGCAGGGTCTGCTGTGACTGCAGAAATTGGTCTTATGAAAGCAACAGAGCAGCTTTCCAGTATGGAAATGATGGCTGTTGATCCTATGCATAGAGTTATCTCACCGCGGTTATGGGGAGGTTTTATTTCTATGCCTATGTTAACTATTATTTTTAATGCAGTTGCTATTTATGGTGCATATCTCATTGGTGTTAAATGGTTAGGATTAGATGCAGGGGCGTTTTGGTCTAACATGCAAGTGTCTGTAGATTTTCGCCTAGATGTCATCAATGGCATCCTTAAAAGCGTAGTATTTGGTTTTGTTGTTATTTGGATTTCAGTTTTTCAAGGATATTCGGCAATTCCCACTTCCGCAGGGATAGCTGGAGCCACAACTCGGACAGTAGTGTACTCATCCTTAGCAGTACTAGGGTTAGATTTTGTATTAACCGCGATGATGATAGGAGGCTGGTAATGCTTACGCCGCGCGCAATCGAAAGCTTTGTAGGTTTATTTTTATTAATCACGATCTTGGCACTCATTATGCTGGCATTTAAAGTCAGCGGATTAACAAGTTTTTTTCAAGTAAAAGGCTATGAAGTTAGTGCTGAATTTGATGATATCGGTCAACTCAAAGTTAGATCTCCGGTTAAAATAGGAGGCGTAGTTGTAGGAGAAATTTCTACGATTTCTTTGGATCCCGTAAGTTTTAAAGCTATCGTAAGAATGCATATCAATTCTCGCTTTAATGAAATTCCAGATGACTCATCCGCAGGTATTCTAACTGCAGGTTTATTAGGTGATAATTACATTGCTATCAATCCTATGTATAGCCAATCGTTTTTAAAAAATGGTGGCCAATTGCATGATACACACTCTGCAATGATTTTAGAAAAACTGATAGGTCAGTTGATTTATAAATTAGGTAATAGCAGTACTAAAGAGTCTGCTGCAACTGATAAAGTAGATACAAAGGATGCTAACTTAGCCATATCAAATAAGGATAATTCCCATGAAAAAAATTAATAAAAGTTTTTTATGTATTTTAATGTTATGTGCCAGTGTTATGTTTATTTCAATGCCCAGTTTTGCTGCAATAGAT
>DHXK01000081.1:12544-15526 GCA_002413665.1 Legionellales bacterium UBA5158
TTAATTCAATAGCAAACCAATTAATTAATAAATTAAAAGCTAATAAATCCACATTAAGAAATAATCCTAATTATGTTTATTCTGTGGCGTATCAAGTTGTTGTGCCTCATGCAGCTATTGATGAGATGGCAAAAAGAGTTTTACCACCGCAAACATGGAATAGCGCAACGCCATCGCAGCGCTCACAATTCTCTAAACAATTTACTACTATGTTAGTTCATACTTATGCTTCAGCCTTGGCCGATTACAATGATCAAGTTATTCATTTTTATCCAGTCCGTGGTGGTTATCAAGGCAGAAATACAGTGCAAGTGAATAGCAGCATTGAGCGCACTGATGGCCCGGCTATTTCTGTGAATTATAGTTTAGTGTTGAGAGGCTCTCAGTGGAAGTTGTATGATTTAAGTGTTGAGGGTGTAAGTATGTTAGAAAGTTTCCGTTCACAGTTTGCAGATTCATTATCAAAAGGCGATATTCAAAATTTGATCCAAGAATTAGCTGCTCATAATCGTTCAGGAAGTAGGAACTAATTGAGTTATGCAAAATAACTCCAAGATAGAACTAAAAGATAATTTATTTCTGGTCGTGGGCGAGCTGGACTTCACAACTATTAGGGAATTGTGGAGGGCAAGCTTGCCACTGCTTGCACACGAAAAAAATCTTAATTTTGATTTCATTCACGTGGGAGCGTCTAATAGTGCAGGATTAGCGTTAATGCTAGAATGGATGAAGTACGCAAAAAGAGAAAACAAAAAGATTCATTTTGCTAATATCCCTGCACAGCTTCAAGCTATTATAGAAGTTTCAGGCATTGAAAAAATGCTGGATCTTGCTTAAATGTAGGCTCTGTTAGAATCCTGAATCGTTTCTTGCGAACTATTTCCCCCTAAATGCGTTGTTATTTTTTCTTTTTTTTCATAAAGATTTTTTTGTGATATCGCAATATGTTCTAACTTTTTTAAATCGTTACTATATTCACTGTAACAATGTTTGTTGATCTGAGAGCGCAAAAGCACCAGCATTAAGCTAAAGGGAATTTTCCACAAACCAGGAATTAAAGGGAAGGCGAGTAGAGTAGGAAAATAGGGAGCCCAACGTAATCGATCTATATGAATTTTTTGTTGTGCGATGGCTTGCATCATTTTTTTACCCATGTCTTCACTGACATTTGCGTGCATGTCTACCAATACTTTTAAGGATAACTTAGAAACGATCAAAGGCATTAAATTCATTTTTAAAGATAATTCCATATACCCTAGTACTTGATCGATTTCTTTGATTTCTTTACGGTAAAAACAGTAAGGTTTTTCTGCAGAATAGGTAATTTTTTCTAATTTAGGTGGTTGAAAAAAAAGATGCTGAATGGCTGAAAGCGGTGAATCCATATCGAAAGGTGTGACAGGTGTAGGAGTAGGAGTTGGTGTTTCTGAATCATCGTCTGTTGTTTCATCACTGTCATTATCTGATAATAGTCTAATTAACTCTTCTTCTTTTTGTTCTTCATCACTCTCACTATTATTTTGTGATGGTCTATGTACTTTAATTTCAATAAAATCTTTTTCATCTGACATCTCCTCGTCGATGAGAAAAGCATGAGCGGCATTAGTTGGTCTGGAAAGCATAATAAAATTCCTTTATCCGATTTTTTTATAATAACAATCTTAGTGCGTACTGAAAAAAGTATATTAAATTAGTCGCTATGAAAGTAACGAATCAAGCCAGGATGTTTTTTTAAAGCTCCTTCCTGGCTTGCTTAGCTGGCAACGACGAAAAGCTTAATATTCGTAATAGTTAAGACGTTTCTTTATTGATTACGATGAAAATCGCGCCTTGCCCACGCAATACATTTAGTAATATAGAATCTTTCGCGTCGGTTATTGTTTTTTTAAGTTCATCAATGCTAGCAACTTTCTGCTGGTTGACGGAATAGATCACATCGCCTGCGCGCAGGTCCGCTTGCCATGCATGGGTGTCGGGTTCTACAGAGATAACTAACACACCTTTGATCGATCCATGTATAGGGCTGAGTAGACTAAAATTCTTTAACGCAACTCCATAGAAAAATGGATCACTTGCTTGATTGACAGTTTTTAATTCTTTAGGGTCTGTTAAGGTTGCATGCAAAGTAAGAGGTTTATTAAGGCGCAATAAATCGATATTAATTTTGGAATTTACACGTAACGCGCCTATAGTATTAACGACATCATTTGCATTTTTTATTTCTGTACCGTTGATAGAAGTAATAATGTCGCCTATTTCCATGCCTGCTTTGGAAGCAGGTGATTCAATTTTTACTAAGGTAACAGCAGCGCCATTTGTACTCTTCAAATTAAAAGAAGTTTGTAAATACGGAGTAATATCTTGCGCGCCTATTCCTAAAGTTCCTCGACGTACGTCACCAAATTCAATGAGTTGTTGCATAATACTTTTAGCCATGTTGGAAGGAATAGCAAAACCTATACCTATGCTGCCTCTGTCAGGGGCTAAAATAGCAGTATTAATTCCGATTAATTCACCATCTAAATTGATTAAAGCACCACCAGAATTACCAGGATTAATAGGTGCATCGGTTTGGATGAAATTTTCGTAATTTTCTATGCCTAAAGTAGTGCGGCCTAATGCGCTAACTATACCGGAAGTGGCGGTTTGATTTAGGCCAAAGGGATTTCCTATTGCTGCAACAGCGTCACCTACTTTTACATTATTAGAATCACCGACAGGAATGGAGGTTAGATTTTTCGCTTTAATTTGTAATACAGCAATGTCTGAAGGTTTATCTAAACCAATTACTTTAGCAGTATAGTGATGTCCATCGCCAAGTGTGACAGTCACGTTTTGTGCATCATTAATAACGTGAGCGTTAGTCATGATGTAACCTTTATCAGCATCTACTATGGCACCTGAGCCTACGGATAAAAATGTATCGGGTATTTCAGCATTTGGATTCGTTGTTTCTTTTTCTTTTTGCAGTCTATTTAATGT
>DHXK01000081.1:15659-18521 GCA_002413665.1 Legionellales bacterium UBA5158
CTATTTAATGTAGTGATATCAGTGATTTTGATTTCGGCGCGTATATTGACAACTGCAGGCAGAACTTTTTGCAACATGGGTGCTAATCCAGTAAAAATAGGCGCACCAGAAAAACAGTTGATGCTTAATAAGTAAAGCGTGATTGCCATGAGCGATTTAATCATACTCGATTTAAAGATATTCATCGATGTGTCCTCTGTGCCAAATACAAAAGGTTAATAGTACTATATTTTCTTTTTAGAATCTTCAATCCAAATTAAGCTCACATTTCTCCCCGTGCTCTGACCATCGCGGCGATATGAATAAAAGTGTTGGTCATCTGAGTGTGTACAATAATCTCCGCCATATATTTTAGATATCCCCCGCGCTTGTAATCTTAAGCTAGCTAATAAATAGATATCAGCTAGCCAATGTTCTTCTCCCTGTGGAATAAATGCTTTAATGTTGTCGGGATTCATTTGAATAAAAGCATCGTAGACATCTTTCTTTACCTCGAATCGTTGAGGCCCGATAGCTGGCCCTAACCAAATGAGAATTTCTTTAGGTGGTAAAGCTAACGCGTCTAAAGTGTTTTCAATAATACCATTTAGTAATCCACGCCAACCCGCATGAATAGCCGCGACATGACTGCCTGAACGGGTACTGAGTAAGATAGGTAAGCAATCGGCTGTTATAATCGCGCACACTTTATTCATTTGATGCGTAAATACAGCATCCGCTTCTTTCTTGTTGTTTTCAATGAGTGCTTCTGTAGGAATTATGCTATGCGTTTGATGCGGCCACATAGGATGCTCTGGAAGACCAAGCAAGTCGTATAAATGCTGTTCATTTAAGTGAGTTCTGGGCGATTGACTGACAGCGCTATGTTTTAAAGTCGAATAAGCTTTAATTGACGCAGGAGCGGGCCAATTTGGCGTAATAAAAGAAGCTGATGTCTCAATACTTATAGTCATTTTTGTCTACCGACTCTGTATCTTTACGTAAACATTCTATTAATTTTTGCATATCTTCAGGCAATGGAGCTTGCCAAGTCATGAGTTCATGAGTGATAGGATGTTCTAATGTCAGTTCATAAGCGTGCAATGCTTGATGTTTGAAGAGCCTAAGCATGTCAACTAAGGCCGGTGTAGCACCTTTGGGTAACTGCAATCGTCCAGCATAAATAGGATCGCCGAGTAAAGGATGATGAGCATGCGCCATGTGTACTCGTATTTGATGGGTGCGGCCCGTTTCCAGCTGAACTCTCACTCGTGTGTGAGCTCTGTATCTTTCTAATACGCGATAATGCGTGACTGCGGGTTTGCCGGTTTCGATAACCGTCATGCGCTTACGTTGAATAGGATGTCGACCAATCGGGGCTTCAACTTTTCCGCCACTCGTTAGAACGCCTGACACGATAGCTTGATAAATACGTCCTATCGTCCGTGCTTTTAACTGAGCTGATAAATGGGTAAATGCGGCAGTTGTTTTAGCAATCACCAGTAAGCCTGAAGTTTCCTTGTCTAAGCGATGAATAATACCCGCGCGTGGAAGGTCTTTTAACTCCGTTACATGATGTAATAATGCATTTAACATCGTGTTATTAGAGTTACCCGCACCAGGATGAACCACCATACCTATAGGTTTATTGATGATTAATAATGCATCATCTTCATACACTATATTGAGTTCTATGTGCTGGGCTTCCCAGCTGGGTTGGACTTTTAAGGCAGCTTCAATTTCTATGTTTTCCCCACCAATGACAATGGCGCGGGTTTTTGGGTATTTCCCATCCAGCTTAATCGCTTTCTTCTTAATCCATTCTTGGATTTGGGTGCGAGAATAGTCTGGATATAATTTAGCTAATGCTTGATCTAGTCGCATTCCTTCTAGATCTTCAGGAATAACAATGGTGTGATGTATTATTTGAGTCATTATTTTTTGCCGTCGTGAATTCAATAGCGTGAATGATGTCAGAAATTGCGATACAATGCACGGCCAATTCTAAAGACTATGGGTATGGATTAACCATGAAAATCGTAAAACATGTTATTTATAGCTTAATTATCAGCTCAGTTGTTTTGCTGAGTGCTTGCTCAACCACTAGTGACCCTTCAGAAGCATTTAAAGGGGAAACAGGTGAACAAATATTCCAACGTGGCGAAGTTGCGTTACGTAATAATAATTATAGTGAAGCTATCAAACGTTTTGAAGCGTTAGATGTGCAATATCCTTATGGTCGAAATACGGAAATTGCTCAATTACATATCATTTATGCGTATTATAAAAACTCCGATTTTCCAGCTGCAGAAGCAGCTGCAGATCGATTTATCCATGCTCACCCTACGAATGTACATACCGATTACGCTTATTTGATGCGGGGTCTTGCTAGCTATTATCAAAATGTAGGTGTGTTTGAACGACTATTTTCAGTAGATTTTGCGACCCGTGATTTAACGCAAGTTAAAAAATCCTATAATGAATTCGCTCAATTGATTGCTGTTTTTCCTCATAGTAGGTATGCACCTACTGCACATCAATATATGATTTATTTGCGCAATATTTTAGCTAATCATCAATTGGAAGTAGCGCAATATTATTATCAGCGTAAAGCCTATGTAGCAGCAGCAAACCGAGCAAGTTTAGTGGTCGAACATTACCAAGGTGCGCCGGCAGTCCCTAAAGCATTGGTGATGATGATACGCAGTTATCGTCAATTGCATATGACACATCTTGAGAATCAATCTATGGAAGTGTTGAAATACAATTATCCAGATTCTAGTTATGTAAATGCAGCATTAAAATAAGCTCAGCTACCGAGCCGCGACCGTCAGGAAGCGTCACTGTACATGACGTTATCACTCCCTAACGGTCGCGGCTCGG
>DHXK01000081.1:18760-19363 GCA_002413665.1 Legionellales bacterium UBA5158
TAACGCCCACAAGATAAAAAATATTTTAACTTACCTTATTTTTCAAACATGGTTGTAATCGGATACCGTCTATCTCTACCAAAATCTTTATGATTAATTCGAATACCAACAGGTGACTGACGGCGTTTATATTCATTACGAATAACGAGTTTAATGATTTTTGTCACATCATCGCGTTTAAAACCTTGTGCTACAATTTCTTCTAACCCTTGCTCAGCATTAATATATAGTTCTAAAATTTTATCCAAGATTGAATAAGGGGGTAAGCTGTCTTCATCTTTTTGGTCAAAGGCTAATTCAGCAGTGGGTGCTCGATCAATAATACGCTGAGGAATGACTGAAGAAATTTTATTTCGATAGTGAGCCAATTGATAAACTAAGGTCTTAGGGATATCTTTTAAGACAGCTAACCCACCCGCCATATCACCATAAAGAGTCGCATAGCCTACTGCCATTTCACTGCGATTACTTGTTGTTAAAACAATGCCGCCAAATTTATTTGATAAGGCCATTAATATCATTCCACGACAACGAGCTTGAAGGTTTTCTTCAGTGAGGTCAGTTTTTGTATTTTCAAACATTGGATGTAATGTAGTTAAGAAG
>DHXK01000081.1:19464-25220 GCA_002413665.1 Legionellales bacterium UBA5158
TGGATGTAATGTAGTTAAGAAGCTAGAAAACGTGGGTTCTATTGAAATAATTTCATATTTAACACCAAAGTTATCGGCAATTTCAATGGCATCTTGCATGCTGATATCAGAAGTATAACGGGATGGCATAATAACTGCAGTAACGTTATCTTTACCGATGGCATCTACAGCAATGGCTAGTGTAAGAGCTGAATCAATTCCACCTGATAAACCTAATAGCGTATGGACAAATTTATTTTTCTTTAAATAGTTTCGCACGCCAAATATGAGGCAATCATAAATTTTTTCTTCTGTTGTTGGTAAAACAAAATCTCTCGTTTCAATCTCAATTTTATTTTCATTAATCGTTACATCAACGGATAGTAAATTTTCTTTGAAAAATCCTGCGTGCTGACAAATTTTACCGGTCTCATCGACTACCATTGAGCCGCCATCAAAAATAATTTCATCTTGAGAGCTGATATAATTGGCATAAAAAATAGGTACTTTTGAATCTCTCGCTCGTGTGGCTAGCATCTGCGCACGGCGTTCTTGTTTGTTAATTTCGAAAGGTGAAGCATTGGGTGATAAAATAATTCTTGCACCATGTTGAGCGGCTTGTTCGACTGCACCCGTTAACCACAAATCTTCACAAATAACTATTCCGATAGGTATTTCATCGACTTCTACTATGGCATGTAATGTGCCTGGTACAAAATAACGTCTCTCATCAAACACGCCATAATTAGGAAGTTGTTGCTTGGCATACGTTGCGATAATTTTCCCGTTATAAATAAAAGAACATGCATTATTCAGACCTTCAGGAGAAGTGTAGGGATGCCCAACTAAACAATAAATATCTTTTACTGTAGCGGTGAATTCATGAAGTGCTCGTTCTGATTCTTGCAGAAAAGACTTTCGATTTAACAAATCATCTACAGGATATCCAGTTAAGCTTAACTCTGGGAATATAATAATATTCGCTTTTAATTCATCACGCGCAGTCGTTGCTGCTTGAATGTGTTTTTTTAAGTTGCCTTCAATATCACCCATGATAAGATTTAGTTGAGCTATGACTATGCGTAATTGTTTTTTCATAGGGATACCTGTTTTTATAAGGCGTAAGGTAGTTTAAGTACTGTTAGGGGTTCTTTGTTATCTTGGGTGAGAAATAAGTTGCTTGATGCTACCGTAGCTTGATTTGCTATCACTAAGAGTTGAAAGTTATTTTCTTGTTCTTGATAGCTATCAACAATGGTTCCGCAGGGTCCAGTTTGATCATGAATATCAGCGCCAGGTATGGGAGTAATAAGAGTGTTAACATGCATTCGGTACATATGTTTTTTTATTTGACCCCGGTAATGCATGCGCGCGATAATTTCTTGACCTGTGTAGCATCCTTTATCAAAACTTATTCCATTTAAATATTGCAAATTTATTTCGTGAGGTAAAAATTTCCCACTCGTTTGTGGGTAAATAGTAGGTACGCCAGCTTCTATATTATTTTTATGTTCATGTCCGTCAGAAATAGTATTGAGATAAGCGTCCGTGCTCGCATCTGATAAAGTCACTTTAAAAAAGACGGCATATTTTTGTAGAGCTGTTATGGCTATTTGGAGCATAGAGACGGGCATTAATAAATAATATTTATTTTCATGAAGAAATAATCGAAATAAACTAATGATGCGACCTTGTGGATTGCAATGGGCACCTAAACGAGAATCAGTTAAAGTGACTTCCTCTATGTTGCAAGTTAGCTGACCTTGTAAAAATTTTGCAGCTGCTATGCCCTCAATACAGAGCAAGCCTAATTGATAAGAATCAGAAGGGATTGTTGGATTGTTCTCAGGATAGTGTATGGTCATAATGCCGTTGATTATAAGAGTTCTAGATGTATATGATAGTCTTTATTGCCTGCTTTGGGCAAATGGTGTGGTAAAGATATTTCTATTTAAGCTGGAAGTCGCTTGGGTTTACGATGACACTCTGAGTCTTCATTATTGATTTTTTAATATCCAAATGTTACTATCAATGGCCAACTCATGCACATTTCGGAATCAATATCCATGTCAAAAACCGCTCTCCTTATGGTTGATTTGCAAAATGATTTTTGCACGGGCGGTGCATTAGCTGTGGTTAATGGCGAAGCGGTTATTCCTCTTGCAAATCAGCTACAGGCTTGTTTTGACTATGTTATTGCGACTTGTGACTGGCACCCTAAAAACCACATAAGCTTTGCTGCAAATCATAAAGGTCATAAAATAGGGGATACAATCTTTATCAATCATTTCCCTCAAACTTTGTGGCCTGTTCATGGCGTTGAGCACACCCACGGGGCAGAAATGCACCCTGATCTAGATATAGCAGGGATTCAGCATTATGTTTTCAAGGGAACGGATGTGGAAATTGATAGTTATAGTGCTTTTTTCGATAATCATCAGCATCGCGCCACGGACTTAGAAAATTTCCTGGAACATTATAAAATAAAAGATATTTATATTATGGGTCTGGCAACAGATTATTGTGTTAAATATACTTGCCTAGATGCGTTAAAGTTAGGGTTTAATGTCTATGTGATAACAGATGCATGCCGTGGAGTGGAAGTAAAAGAGGTTGAAAAGGCTCTAGAGGTTATGCGATTAGCGGGTGCTAAGTTACTAAATAGTACAGATTTAATTAGAAACAGCGTCTGAATGGCGTGCTAGATTAATTTTTATAGCTCAAATTGAGGTGTTTATGTCGGGATCAAGATTTTTCAATCAGGAGGAAAGCTTAGCTGCTACTCAGTTAGCTGAAGCGAAATCTCCTTCTACAGAAGATATTTGCGTTACATTGTTAATGTTAAAAAAACAAGTATTGGAGGATTTGCAAGGGATGCACGATGGGGAGATGAAGATACACAAAATTCTTACTGATGAATTTGAAACAAATTTTCGTCAGAGAAAAGAAATAAGACCTAAAATAGCAGAATGCTTAAATAATTTAAAAGATATTAATGCCAGGATTAGCGGCAAAAAAGAAGAAATTGAATCTACTAAGCTAAGCCTTAAAAAAAATTATAGATAATAAAAAGCCTCACTTTTTAAAAATTGAAATTAATTCTGATGGATGGTTTATATATCCATTCGCTTGCCAATCCAAAGGGTTTTCTTGGTCATCAATATATCCATATAAAGCGGCTATTACCGGCATACCAGCAGCTTTGCTGGCAATGATATCAATCTCTGCATCTCCAATGTAAATACAGTCTTGTGGCTCTACGCTCATTAGCCTGCATGCATGTAAAATAGGCTCAGGATGTGGTTTGCAATTTTTTAACGTATCACAACTAATGATGCATTGAGCTTTTTGTAACTCAGGTAAATATTTAATGAGTTCATCAGTAAAACGACCCGGTTTATTGGTCACAATTCCCCATGGAATTTGATTCACAAAAAGATAATCTAACACTTCATGTATGCCAGAAAAAAGTTGAGTAGAGTCGAACATGTGCTTTTGGTAATATTCAAATAGCTCAGCGGAAAATCCCAAGTAATCATGATGATTCTCATCCATGTCTAAAGCCATTTTCAAAAACCCTTTCATTCCACGTCCCACAATGCCGCGCGTTTGGACTGAAGACAGGGTAGGCAGATTTCGAGCTTGTAAAAAGCGGTTCATGGCAGCGCCTAAATCGGGAGCTGTATCTAACAAAGTGCCATCCAAATCGAATAAGACACCTTTTAAAGAGGTTTTTGAGTGCATGACTGAGCGCCCTTATTTAGCTAGGTGAACAAGATAATTAACGGAGCAATCAGGCGTTAATTTGTAGGTTTTAGTGAATATATTATAGGTTATGCCTGTCATATCAAGCAGATGTAATTGAGCAGCTCGAGACCATTCTGATAATTCAGAAGGTTTTATAAATTTCGCAAAATCATGTGTATGTTTAGGCAACAATTGTAAAATATACTCCGCTCCTAACACTGCAAATAAGTAGGCTTTTAAATTACGATTAATGGTTGAAAAAAATAATTGCCCACCGGGCTTTGCTAGGGTAGCGCATGCTTTGACGATGGCTGCTGGGTCAGGCACATGCTCTAACATTTCCAGGCAGGTCACAACGTCATATTGTCCGGGGCGTTGTATAGCAAGCGCTTCAGCAGTAGTTAGTACATATTCAATCTGGGTTTTCGTTTCTAGCTGCCTTAAATGTGCAACTTTAATTGCCGCTTCACTCATATCTATGCCGGTTACATGGGCTCCAGCCAAAGCCATGCTTTCTGTTAAAATGCCGCCTCCGCAGCCTATATCAACCACTTTTTTATTGTTGAAAGCGGTTTTTTGTTGCATATAATCTAAGCGTAATGGATTAATTTCATGGAGCGGTTTGAATTCTCCTTCAAGGTCCCACCAAAGGGCAGCGTTTTTAGAAAATTTTTCGATTTCAATAGGATCGATATTTTGAGGGTTCATTTGTATTGTACCTTAGCTCCAAGTTCTGGATTTTAGCATATATTCCGTGCGTTTCAGCCATGAAAAAATCTGATGCCCTTGCCTTGGGGTAGAATATCTGTTTATCATACCTAACACCACCCGCTAGAATGCTTGAAATCTAGTTTTTTTGTCTTAAATTAAATCAAAGGGAATTATTATGAACATGAAAATGATAGGAATGACACTTTTAGCTGCAGCATTTTCTGTATCTGCTTTTGCTGATCAGACTACTACACAAACCACCAAGCAAACCACACAACCAATGACACAACAACCTATGACCAGTGGTCAGCTTGGTTCAGTGACCACAACTACAGAAAAGTCACAACAGACCACAGAAGAACCTACGACTAGTGGTCAAGTTGGTGGTTCAGCGACCACCACCACAGACACGACAAAGACCATGGACAATTCAATTTCAACAGGCGCTGAAATGAACATCAACAGTGGTGCTGGTGCAAGTTCATCCACAACAACCCAAAGCACAACAGGGGTTAATCCTGAGACCGGAAATACACAAACTGATACCACACAACAAACCACAACCACTGCTCCAAAAATGGGTCAATAAGATATCTGATTTTGGTAGTAGCATTGAGAAAAAAAACCCTGCTTATGCGGGGTTTTTCTTTTTGTCAGACACGGAGAAGTAAAAGATTATGACGCATTGTGAACCGCACGCGATTTACTTGAAAGATTATGTGGTGCCAAATTTTTTAATTAATCAAGTCGATCTGGAAGTAACGTTGAATGAAGACTACACAATAGTTAAATCCACTCTTGCTATTCAAGCTAATTCTGCCAGCAAAAATCATACTACCGATTTAGTTTTAGTGGGGGATGCGTTAGAACTCGAATCGATTAAAATAGCGGGAACTTTGTTGTCTCCATTGCAATATCAGCTAACAGAAAAAACATTAACCATTCTTAATGTCCCCAAAGAATTTGAATTAGAAATAAAAACTCGCATTAAGCCCCAAGAAAATACTGCATTAAGTGGGTTATATAAATCAAGCGGAAATTATTGTACGCAATGTGAAGCCGAAGGATTCCGTCGTATTACTTATTTTTTAGATCGGCCTGATGTGATGGCGCGTTTTACCACCAAGATTATTGCGGATGCTAAACGTTATCCGGTTCTTTTATCAAATGGAAATATAGTTGATCAAGGTACACTTGCTGATGGCAAGCATTGGGTGTATTGGGAAGATCCTTTTAAAAAGCCATGTTATCTATTTGCTTTAGTGGCGGGTGATTTAGAATTTATTGAAGATAATTTTGTAACACAATCAGGTCGTAAT
>DHXK01000117.1:0-196 GCA_002413665.1 Legionellales bacterium UBA5158
GATGGTGAAGTCATTGAAGGTGTAGCCTCCGTCAACGAAAGTGCAATTACAGGAGAGAGTGCACCTGTGATACGCGAAAGCGGAGGTGATCGCAGCTCTGTGACAGGAGGAACACAAGTTATTTCAGATTGGCTAATCATTCGAGTGACTGCAAACCCGGGAGAAACTTTTTTAGATCGCATGATAGGATTAATTG
>DHXK01000117.1:332-13675 GCA_002413665.1 Legionellales bacterium UBA5158
GATAGGATTAATTGAAGGAACTCACCGCCAAAAAACACCCAATGAACTTGCCTTAACTATCCTACTTGCTGCGCTGACTATGATTTTTTTAATTGTTTCGGCAACATTGTTACCTTTTTCTATCTATAGCAGCAATGTAGCTGCTGGAGGCAAAATTGTTTCAATCACCGTTTTAATTGCCTTGTTTGTTTGCTTAGCTCCCACAACCATAGGTGGATTATTATCAGCAATAGGTATTGCTGGTATGGATCGCATGATACAAGCCAATGTCATTGCCTTATCAGGGAGAGCGGTGGAATCTGCAGGTGATGTTGATGTTTTATTGTTAGATAAAACAGGAACTATTACTTTAGGTAATCGCCAAGCTACAGATCTGTTACCTGCTGAAGGCGTCAGTATGGATACCTTTGCAAATGCAGCTCAACTAGCTTCATTAGCAGATGAGACACCTGAAGGTCGTAGTATTGTCGTTTTAGCAAAAGAAAAGCACCATTTGCGCGGGAGAGATATACATCAGCTAGGTGCCACATTTATTCCTTTCACAGCACAAACGCGTATGAGCGGAGTGAATCTTCCTGGTCGGCAAATTCGTAAAGGTGCAGCACAAGCAATGGAAGCTTACGTTCGGCAACAAGGCGGTTTATTCCCTATTTCTGTGCAAAAAAATGTAGAAATGATTTCACGCGAAGGTGGGACGGCTTTAGTAGTTGCAGAGGGTACAAAAGTCCTAGGTGTTATTTATTTAAAAGATATTATCAAAGGTGGTATTCGAGAGCGTTTTGCACGGTTAAGACAAATGGGCATTAAAACCATTATGGTGACAGGAGATAATCCATTAACAGCTGCTGTCATTGCGGCAGAAGCAGGGGTTGATGATTTCTTAGCGAATGCTACACCTGAAGAAAAGTTAGCATTAATGAGACGCCTGCAAGCAGAGGGACGTTTAGTTGCTATGGCAGGTGATGGAACCAATGATGCGCCAGCCCTCGCACAGGCCGATGTGGCATTAGCGATGAACACAGGAACGCAAGCAGCTAAAGAAGCAGGAAATTTGGTTGATCTGGATTCAAATCCAACTAAATTAATTGAGATAGTTGAAATTGGAAAGCAATTATTAATGACACGAGGAGCTCTCACGACCTTTAGTATTGCTAATGATATTGCAAAGTACTTTGCAATATTACCAGCCGCTTTTGTTGTCAGTTATCCTGCTTTAAGTGTGCTGAATATTTTGCATTTAGGCACACCAAAAAGTGCAATTTTATCTACAGTCATTTTTAATGCGATCATTATAATTTTTCTTATTCCTTTGGCTTTGCGAGGCGTGCCTTATCGTCGAGTTTCCGCCGCTATTTTATTGCGAACTAATGTTTTAATTTACGGAGTGGGCGGACTGGTTATTCCTTTTGTAGGGATCAAAATAATTGATACGTTAATTAAGATGACAGGCTTACTTTAGCGTTAATGTTAGGAGTGCTAAATGTTTGAAAAAATATTTCATCAAATAAAAATTTCCGTCACTATGCTTTTACTGATGACATTATTGACAGGAATTATTTATCCGATGGTTGTGACAAGCATTTCAAAAATAATATTTCCTTATCAAGCAAATGGTAGTCTGATAATAAAAAATAAAAAATTAATGGGTTCGGTTTTAATAGGACAAGAATTTACTGATAAAAAATATTTTTGGGGAAGACCTTCTGCGACAGAGCCTTTTGCATACAATGCAGCCTCGTCGTCAGGATCAAATTATGGGCCGTCAAATATTATTTTTTTACAAAAAGTAAAAAATAGAATTTCACATTTGCAACAATCTGACCTTGAAAATAATTTTTCTATTCCTGTTGATTTAATCACTGCATCTGCAAGTGGATTGGATCCTGATATGAGTCCTCGTGCTGCGTTTTATCAGGTTCATCGAATTGCTTTAGTTCGAGGTATTCCAGAATCCAGAGTCATTCAGTTAGTGGCCGATCTGTTACAGTCGCGCACATGGTCGATATTAGGAGAGCCAAGAATAAATGTATTGCAGCTAAATTTAGCCTTAGACGAATTAGATGATAAGGAATTTAAACATGTCTGAACAACGTCCTAATCCTGAAGTTATGCTGGAACGTGCGAAAGAAGAAGAGCTTCAGCAATATGGAAAATTAAAAATTTATTTAGGTGCAGCACCTGGCGTCGGAAAAACACATAGAATGCTTGAAGATGCACTTGCAAGACGCTCACAAGGGTTAGATGTTGTCGCCGGTGTGGTTGAGTCACATGGCAGAAAGGAAATTGAATCTCTACTTAAGAAGTTTGAAATTTTACCTCGTAAGGCTATTGATTATCATGGCAAGCCGATATTTGAATTTGATTTAGATGGTGCGTTAAATCGGCAGCCTGGTTTGATTTTAATTGATGAGATGGCTCATACTAATGTACCTGGAATGCGGCACGCAAAACGTTGGCATGATATTAAAGAATTATTAGATCGCGGCATTGATATTTATACAACGTTAAATGTTCAACATATAGAAAGTTTAAATGATGTAGTTGAACAAATAATTGGAATTAAAGTACGAGAAACGGTACCTGATTCTGTTTTAGAAATGGCAGATACAATAGAGTTAGTGGATTTACCTCCTGATGAACTATTAAAGCGTTTGCAAGAGGGGAAAATCTATTTATCTGCGCAAGCTGAATTAGCAACACAACATTTTTTTCGAAAAGGAAATTTAATTGCATTGCGTGAATTAGCATTACGCGTTGTCGCTGATGCAGTAGATCTTCAAGTTTTATCGCATCGTCGGGGTCAAGGCATAGAGCAAACTTGGCCTACGACTGAAAGATTATTAGTTTGCATCGGTGCAGATATTAATTCTGCAAAAGTAGTACGAGCGGCTCGCCGTATGGCAACGGGTTTGCATTCTGAATGGATTGCAATTCACGTAGATGCACCTAAATTATATTTAACTGAAGCTCAGCGTAATGAAGCCATTAAAAATTTACGACTTGCGGAACAGTTGGGTGCAGAGACACACATATTAACGGCTGTTGACCTAGTCAAAGAAATAATCCGTTTTGCACGTGATCGTAATGTCACAAAAATAATTGTTGGTAAACATATTAGCCCACGATGGAGAGATTTTTTTCATCTGAGTTTAGTGGATGAGTTGATACGTAATAGTGGTGAAATTGACATTTATATTATTCGTGGAGAAATTGAAAAATCGAAATTACCTAAGTTAATTCCCGATATAGCCTTTGTTCCTTGGACTACTTATGCGCTTGCTTTTTTGGTTACGACTATTGCAACAGGAATTAATTTTTTGATTTTTCCTTATGCGGGTCTTAGTAATTTAATTATGGTTTATTTGCTTGGTGTCATTATAGTTGCTCTGCAAGAAAAAGCGGGTCCTTCATTGTTGGCTTCATTTTTAAGTGTTGCATTTTATGATTTCTTTTTTATTGCGCCGAGGTTTAGTTTCAATGTCTCGGATCTTCAATATGTTTTTACACTTTTAATAATGTTATTAGTGGCGCAACTTATTAGCCACCTTACGATTTTAAGTAAACAGCAAGCTGAAATTTATCATATGGGCGAGCAGCGTACAGGAATACTTTATGTGTTGACTAGACAATTAGCGAGCGCACGTGGAGTAGAGAAATTGCTAGAAATTGCGGTGCGGCATATATTTAGTGTATTTAATAGTGATGTTGTGATTTATCTTCCAGAAAATAATATGTTGCACATGCGTGCAGTATCGAATGTTAATAAATTAGTAAATGAAAAAGACCTAGGTGTTGCACAATGGGTGTTTGATATGAAACAGATAGCCGGATTAGGAACTGATACCTTACCTCAGTCTGAATCTGTTTATCTGCCTTTGTTAGGAACAAAGGGGTCTGTAGGTGTTTTACAAGTCTGTCCTAAAATACAAAATAGTATATTAATACCGGAACAATTGCATTTCTTAGAAGTCTGTACTAATCAAATTGCTCTAGCGTTAGAAGTAGATAGGTTACAAACTGAAGCTCAAAAAGCAGAAGTCGATATTGATGCAGAGCAAATGCGAGCAGCCTTATTTAATTCGCTCTCTCGTGAACTGCAACGTCCTTTATCAACTATAGTTACCTCAGTTCATCATTTGACGGATAAGAAAACAACTTTAGAGGAAGAGACTACGCGGAAAATAACACGCACTGTCACGTTAGAAGCGGAGAGACTTAACCGCTTGATTAATACCTTATTGCAAATCACGCAGTTAGAAGAAGGAAAGCTTAAATTAGATAAAAAGTTTTATTCGCTTGATGAAGTTATACAATTAACGGTTTTCAGATTAGAGAAAAAGCTTCGCGATAAGCCTTGTATAATCAGACTACCCATTGATATGCCACTGCTGAGTTTTGATAAGATGTTAATGGAGCAAGTGTTCATCAACTTAATTAAAAATGCGGTGGCTTACACCCCTATTAATACTCCCATAGAAATTGCTGCCACTGTAGAAGATGAGACAGTATTATTATCTGTCGCGGATCGAGGGCCTGGTTTGAATCCTGACGATGTTGAGAAAATTTTTGAGATATTTTATCGTAGCAAAATGTCTCAAAAAGGTCGTGGAGTAGGGCTAGGATTATCGGTTTGTCAGAGTATAATAAAAGCGCATGGTGGAAGGATTTGGGCGGAGAATCGTTGGGATAACGGGGCGATTTTTTATTTTATATTACCAATTAACCCTTAATTGGCTTTTGGAATACCATAAAAGTTGTTATAGCTTGTGAAAAAGGGCATTTTATGATCTTATGTGCCCTCAAGCGTATTAGATATTATTGTAATGGGGACACATCCTAATGAAATTAAATCTCAGCTCACTCACTAAGTGGTTTCGTAACGATAACGAATTTGATAGTGAAGCGATTTATAAGGATAAAATTGATTGGCTTCGTGCGTTACCCTTTATTATATTAAACCTGTCATGTTTATTAGTATTCTGGGTAGGTTTTAGTTGGGTCGCATTTATTACAGCATTTGTTTTGTGGTTTGTACGCGTATTCTCAATTGGTGCATTCTATCATCGTTATTTTTCACATCGTGCATACAAAGCTAATCGGTTTTGGCAATTTATTTTCGCAATAATGGGTGCAACTGCTGTTCAGCGCGGACCATTGTGGTGGGCTACTCATCATAGGCATCATCATGTTTTTTCAGATCAGCCTGAAGACGCACATTCACCTGTGCAACATGGATTTTTGTGGAGTCATGTAGGTTGGTTTTTATCTGAAAAAAATTACTATTACAATTCTGAAAGAGTATCTGATTTAGCTAAGTTTCCAGAATTAGTTTTTATTGATCAGTACGATAGTTTAATTCCTATATTGTTGGCTTTCTCTTTATTTGGTCTGGGTGTGTTATTGAATCATTTTGCACCTTTATTGGGTACTACGGGTCTTCAAATGGTAGTTTGGGGATTTTGTATATCAACAATTGCTGTGTTTAATACGACTGTTACGATTAATTCTTTTTCACATAGATTCGGAACACGTAGATTCGAAACAAAAGATAACAGTCATAACAGTTTTCTTTTAGCCTTACTAACATTAGGTGAAGGTTGGCATAATAATCATCATCATTATCCTAGTGCAGCGCGTCAAGGATTTATGTGGTGGGAAGTGGATATTACTTATTATGTGCTTAAATTAATGGAAAAATTGCATATAATATCTGATGTAAGGGAAGTTCCTAAAGTTATCTTAAGCAAAAACCTAGTTGAGGATAATCAACAAACCTATCCTCTACAAAACTAAACGGTTTTCATTCCGGGAGATCGCCTCGCTATGATACAAACAAAAAAAATTAATTATCAACATGGTGATACAAGTTTAGTTGGATATTATGCATATGATGATGTTAGCAAAGCACAACGTCCCGTAGTGTTAGTATGTCCAGATTGGTCAGGTCGTAATGAATTTGCTGATAAAAAAGCTGAACTGTTAGCTACTCTCGGTTATGTGGGGTTTGCTGTAGATATGTATGGCAATGGAGCTACAGGTAACAACAAAGAAGAAAACATTGAGCTCATGACCCCTCTTATGAATGACAGATCTGTATTAAGAGATCGTGTGATAGCCGCATTCGACGCTGTTAAAGCCTTGAATTATGTAGACACTAGTAAAATAGGTGGTATAGGTTTTTGTTTTGGTGGTCTTTGTATTTTAGATTTAGCCCGTAGTGGAGCTGATGTTAAAGGTGTTGTCAGTTTTCATGGTCTTTTAAATGCACCTCAAAACTTTGATAATTCTTCCATCAAATCAAAAGTGCTTGCATTGCATGGTTATGACGATCCCATGGTGACAACAGAACAGGTTATTGCATTCCAACAAGAAATGACAAACTCTAAAGTTGATTGGCAATTTCATACTTATGGTAATACTAAGCATGCATTTACAAATCCAAACGCGAATGATGATGCTTTTGGAACAGTTTATAATCGCCATGCAGAAAAAAGAGCCATGCTAGCAATGAAGGATTTTTTTCTTGAAGTGTTTGAATAAGATTGATGCTGTCTTAACTGCAAAGGAATTATTAACGTTGCAGTTAAGAATCTTAACAAATTACTGAGCTCTTTAAATCTCCTCACATTTTTTTAGTTTATTAGCCGTACTTTAATTTTTAGTATTCTTGTATTTAAATTTTATTTAGTTATATTTTTTTGATGTATCTCATATTCATTCTTTTTAAAGTTGATGAAAATAAATATGACTAAATCATTTTCAAATAAATTATGTTCATAACATAATGTTTTCAATCTACTTTTGCAACTGTCATTATTAGAAATTTAATATATAATATATTTTCTACCCTAGCATGGGTAATCCTACAAAGAACTCTATCTTATGCTCACGATGAATTCGCAAAAGTTTTCGTTTACAGAAATTAATTTTCTTTTAAAGTTAGCTATTCCATTAATTATTACTGGGTTAATTGAGTCATCAGTTGGTTTTTTTTCAACGTATTTTTTAGCTCATCTGGGGGCTAAAGAGTTAGCAGCTGGCGCAGTTGTTTCCTGGATATTTTTTACATTAATGGTCATTTTATGGGGCACGTTGTGTTCTGTGAGTATTTTGATAGCGCAAAAAAAAGGTGCGAGAGATGATAAAAGTATCTCTTTTATTTTACGTGATAGTCTCTTTCTAGCTGTTTTATTTGTCATTCCCGCTACCTTATTACTCTTGAATATAGAACCACTGTTGATATTAGCAAGACAAGATCCGTCGACAATAATACTCGCACAAGCTTATATGCGTGGATTAATATGGGCTTTTTTACCTGATTTTGTTGGGATAGTATTGATTCAATTTTTAATTGGACTAGGTCATATACGAACTAATATGGTTTTTAGTTTGTTGTGGGTGCCATTAAATATTTTTACAAATTATGGATTAATTTTTGGTAAGTTTGGTTTTCCAGCCTTAGGTATTGCAGGAGTTGGTTGGGGTACAACCCTTGCGTATTGGATATCTACAACTCTTTTAATTTTATATTTAGTTTTTAATAAAAAATATAGTCATTACTTCACTGGTTTTTTTCAAATTAGACCCTTACGTTATTTTTCAGAGTTGTTACATCTGGGTATACCTATGGGGTTCATGTATTGCATAGAGATAGCATTTTTTCTTATGCTAACATTGATAATGGGACATCTGAGTGCTGATATGTTGGCGGCTAATCAAATAGCTTTACAATATTTAGGTCAATTGTCTGTTGTGACTTTCTCAATAGCTCAAGCAGTCACTGTGCGTATGGCGCATACACTAGGCGCACGTTCTATTGATTTGGCAAATCGGACTGCTTACATTGGAGTTTCTTTGGGTTTCCTCTTTATGGTTTTTGTAGCGCTGTGTTATTGGTTCATTCCTTACAAACTCATTGGTATAGATTTAAATATCCATGATATAAAAAATAAAGAAATTATTTATTATGCAGAGAGTTTTTTAATTATCAGTGGCATATTTCAAATATTAGAAGCTCCTCGTATTATTTTGTTTGGTGCGTTGCGTGGTTTGAAAGATACTCGGTTTACTTTATTAACGTCTATTATTAGTTTTTGGGTTATTGCATTTCCTATAGGTTATTATCTTGCAGTATTTCTACACTGGGGAGGAGCTGGGTTATGGTGGGGATTAGTGCTGGGGACGTTAGTAGGAGTTGTATTATTATTTATGCGCTTCAAGGTTAAAATAAATCATTATTATCATGTCATGAATATCAAAGCGGTTTGCGGTTTGTAATGTTTAGTCAGTGTAATAATCTTACTAAGTCACCCTGTTTTTTGATCTTTGTGTGCCTTGTTTATAAGTTAACTCGTAAGATTAGTTTTGTAAGATAATATCACGCATAGTATTGCAAACATGTTGCATAACATGAATATTATGAATGCACGCTAAATTACTATATGCAACAGACTTATCTTTAAAAAGAAAATGTAAATAAGCACGTGAATAATTTTTACAGGTATAACATTCACATCCTTCTAGAATGGGATTTTCATCTTTTGCATAAATACTTTTTTTAATCGCTAAATGATTTTTTTCCAATTCACTTTCGAAGCTTAACCAATCATTTTTAATAACAGTATGTCCATGATACAGCGATCCGTGTCTTGCATTACGTGTAGGAGCTACGCAATCAAATATATCAATTCCTTTTTCAACTACATCAATTAAGTCCTGTGGATTTAATCCTACGCCCATCGTGTAACGAATTTTTCCGGCAGGCAGTAAGGGTCTTACCCAATCAATAATTTCTTCTGTTTTTTTCATATCAAAACCGATGACTTCACCACCAATTGCGAGGCCATCTAAGTCTGCCTCTAAAATTTTTTGAGTACTAATTTCACGAAGATCAGCATGACTTCCACCTTGTATAATTCCAAATAAAGCTTGTCTAAAGCCATAAGCAGAATTGGGATTTTTTTCATGTTCTTCTTTGGATTCGAATAACCAACGATGTGTTCTATCCATGGCAGCTAGAGCAGCCTCACGACCTCCTGCTTCTGGTGTGCACTCATCAAAAGCCATGATAATATCTGCGCCTATGATTTTTTGAGTTGCGATGGAGCTCTGGGGCGTAAGATGAATAATTTGCCCACTGTTTGGATGTTTGAAATGTGCACCATTGTCATCGATTTTACAAACTTTTCCATTCTTAGATAAACTGAATACTTGGAATCCACCACTATCCGTTAACATGGGTTTGTTCCAATTCATAAATTGATGCATGCCACCGGCGCTTTGAAGTACCTCCACGCCTGGAGAACACAGCATGTGATAGGTATTGCCTCCTAAAATAATTTGGCTTCCTGCATTTGTTAAATCTTCGGGCGTCATAAAATTAACGTAGGCTCGCGTCCCGACTGGCATAAAAGCGGGTGTTGTGACTGAACCATGTGGTGTAGTCATTTTCATTACGCGAGCAGGTCTGTTTGAATGCTGTTTTACGAGATGACTTTGAAAAACATTAGACATTTTCATCTTTCACTTAAAAAAAATAATAGGGTTCTTATAACGGTCTTGTATGGAAATTGCAAGTTCTCAGGCTCGGCGGTGCTTTTTTTAGACTTTTTTGTAAGGTAGATACTCAGGTTCCCACATTTTATTTCTGATGTGTTGTTCAAGAGTTATTCCGGTAGGTAATTTGCCTAATCCTGCAGAAATAGCTTCTTGGGCGACTGCATAAGCAACTTTAAATGATACTTGCCGTATTTCAGTAAGAGGTGGTAATAGATTGGCTTCTGGGTTCACCTTAGCAGGTGAACAGTCGGCTAATGCAAATGCTGCAGCCATAAACATTTTGTCAGTCACAAATTTTGCTTTAACAGCAATGAGGCCTAAGCCAATGCCAGGGAATATATAGCAATTATTCGTTTGATCGACCCGAAATAAAATTCCTTTTTTTGTAATAAGCCCAAAAGGGCTTCCTGTACCAATAATGGCGCGTTCGTTAGTCCAAGCCATCAAATCAGAGGGTATAGCTTCACTTTGAGTAGTGGGATTGGATAAAGGGAAAATCACTGGTCTATCAACATTTTTTGCCATAATTTTTATGATTTCTTCCGTGAAAATGCCAGCCTGACCTGATACACCAATTAGCAACGTAGGTTTAGCATGTGTCACGACATCTTTTAAACTAATATTGTTAGGATCGCTGCAATTCCAAGTAATAAGTGAATTTCTTTCTTGTGCAAAAGGTTTTTGAAATGATAATAATTCTGGCATGTCAGAAGTTAGCAACCCAGTGCGATCAATTAAGTAAAAGCGTGAAGCTGCATCTTCTACACTCAGTCCTTCTTCAATCATGGCATGCATAATTAAATTACTGATACCGCATCCTGCTGATCCGGCACCGACTACAGCAATGCGTTGGTCACGTAACGGAGTCCCAGTGACTTTGATAGCAGCAAACAGGGTGCCAGCTGCTACTGCGGCAGTGCCTTGGATATCATCATTAAACGTGCATAACTTATTTCGATAGCGTTCGAGTATGGGATTTGCATTTTGTTGAGCGAAGTCCTCCCACTGCAATAATACATGTGGAAAACGTTTGATGACGGCTGTGACAAAGGTTGCTAAAAAGTCGTCATATTCTTTGCCCCGTATACGTTGGTGATGCCAGCCAACATAAAGAGGATCGTTTAATAGCTCTGCATTGTTTGTGCCTGTATCTAATAAAATAGGCAGGGTCGTAGAAGGATGGATACCTGCGCAAGCTGTATATAAGGCCAGCTTCCCTATGGGTATTCCCATTCCCCCAGCACCTTGATCACCTAATCCTAAAATACGTTCGCCATCGGAGACTACTATTACTTTCACCCGGTCAAAGCGTGGGTGGGCTAGTATTGTATCTATATCTGCGGCATCTGGATAAGAAATATAAATGCCACGAGGACGACGATAAATATGGCTATATCGTTGGCATCCTAAACCGACAACAGGGGTGTAAACGATGGGCATTAATTCAGTAATATGTTTACATAATAAACTATAAAACAAAGTTTCGTTTGAATCTTGTAAGTCGCGTAAATAAATATATTTTTCAAGGTCAGATGATTTGCTTTGAAAGGTTTCATAGGAGCGCGCTATTTGTATAGAAAGATTAATTTCATGAGGTGGAATCAATCCAATAAGGCCCAATTCTTCTCGTTCAGAACGCGTGAAAGCCATTCCTTTATTGAGTAGTGGGTTTGAAAGCAAAGCATAGCCGGTAAGACTAATTTTAATGTAGAGCTTATTATCTGCAGTTAGAGAAAGTTCAAAGTCCATAATCATTCCTTTCGGTTAGAGCATGACACTTATCTTTATATCATAGAGTATCGTTATACATATGCATAGGTAGGGGAAACCTGGGGCTAGGAATTTAGATAAAAAAAAGGTGTGCAATATGCACACCTAAATATTTCAGCTAAAGCTGGAACTCGTTAAAAATCAGTAGGTTCACGAGAAAAACCAGCCTAGGCGATTAAGTTATAATTAAAAATCTCTATCGGATTGATGGCTCTTGGTGCCCGTGCTTTTTGAGCTAGTCCGAGGGCTGCTGCTTCTGAAAGGAGCACTTCTTGGACTTTTATCTTTAAAGCCAGCACCTTGAGGACCGGAGCTGCGTGGAGCGCTGCTTCTGCCTTCACTTCCACGACCAGCATAACTACCACGACTTTCGCTGCTGCGGGATGGTGCACTGCTTCTGCCTTCGGTACTACGACCAGCATAACCACCACGGCCTTCGCTCACGCGAGGTGTGCTTCTACCTTCACTGCTACGACCAGCATAACTACCGCGGCCTTCACTGCTGCGTGGGGCACTGCTTCTGCCTTCGCTGCTACGACCCGTGTAACTACCATGACCTTCGCTGCTACGGGGTGAGCTGCTTCTGCCTTCACTGCTACGACCAGCATAACCACCGCGACCTTCGCTTGCGCGAGGTGCATTGCTTCTGCTTTCACTACTGCGATTAGCGAAACCACCACCTTGGTTTTCACGGCTGTCACTACTACGACCAGCGTATCCACCACGACCTTCGCTCATGCGAGGTGCACTGCTTCTGCCTTCACTGCTACGACCAGCATAACTACCACGACCTTCGCTCGCACGAGGTGCGCTGCTTCTGCTTTCACTGCTGTGACCAGCATAACCGCCTTGATTTTCGCTTTGTCCTGCATATTCGTTACGGCCTTCTCCACCGCGTGAATTTGAACGTCCAGCATAACCACTGCGAGCATCACCGCCGCGTGAGCTACTAGCTCTATCATCGCTATCTCTGGAATAACTACGACCATTGCTACTGCTTTTTGGAGCATAACTTTTTCCGCTTCTGCTATCGCCACTTCCACTTCTACCATATTTTTTGCGGCTATCAGCTGGACCGGACTTGGAATTAATATTGAATTGCTTCGTAGGTTCTAAGCCTGCAATTGTTTCAATTTGAAAACGTTGCCCTACATATTTTTCAATTTTTTGTAAATGACGCATATCTGTTGGTAATGCAAATGAGATCGCAGTACCCGTTTTTCCTGCACGACCGGTACGACCAATACGATGTACATAATCTTCAGAAAATTTAGGTACGTCATAGTTAATCACGTGGGTAATATCTGCAATATCTATACCACGAGCAGCGATATCGGTCGCTACTAAAAATTGGATTCTACCGCGACGTAATTGTTCTACTGTTCGATTACGTACATTCTGTTTCAGGTCACCATGTAGAGGCGCAGCTTCATAACCTTTGTCACGTAATTGGTTAGCTAAGTAATCTGCATTAATTTTTGTGGCTGAAAAAATAATCGCTTTATAAATTTGTTCATTATCTAAAAAATGTTGTAGCAAACGATTTTTATGTTGGATGTTGTCAACCATATATAATTCTTGCTTGATAAGAGCGGGTGACATTTTTTCTGCAGAAAAATCTATGCGTACTGGGTCTTTAGTCAATTGGCGGATAATGCCAGAAAGATTATTATCAACTGTTGCGCTGAATAAAAATGTTTGGCGGCTAGGAGGAGTCGCATTAGCGATATCTTTTACATCGTCAATAAAGCCCATGTCCAACATGCGATCGGCTTCATCAAGAATTAAAATTTCAATGCCAGATAAATCCAAGCACTGACCACCTTTATGATCACGTTTGTTGCCCATGTGATCTAATAAACGTCCAGGTGTTGCAACGATGATATCCACTTGGCCTGACAAATCTTTCAGCTGTTGGCGATACGGCATGCCACCCACTAAGCTGATAATATTGAATTTCATGAACTTACCATAACGTTTTGGGACATCAGTTACCCTGTCTCTTATACACATCT
>DHXK01000227.1:0-3068 GCA_002413665.1 Legionellales bacterium UBA5158
CTGCCAATTTAATTGGAGTTTTTAAGATGAATAATTTAGAGCCTAGAATTTATGTTGCGTGTTTAGCAGCTTATAATGGGGGTCATTTGCACGGTGAGTGGATAAAAGCAAATCAAGATATCGATTCGTTATACGAAGAAGTTAAAAACATGTTAGCAGCAAGTCCAGTTCCAGATGCAGAAGAGTGGGCGGTGCATGATTTTGAAGGTTTTGGTGATGTTAGTATAAGTGAATATACCGGCTTAGAAACAATTCATGAATTAGCTGAATTTATTGCGGAGCATGATGAGTTAGGTGCTGCAGTGCTAGGTCATAGCGGAGGTGACATAGATGATGCGCGGAAATTATTAGATGAGTGTTATCACGGTGAGCATGATAGCGAAGAAGATTTTGCTTATAACTGGATTCACGAAGTGGACGGCAGGGAGATTCCGGAATATTTACAGAGCTATATAGATTACAAGGCAATGGCTAGGGACTTTTTTATAAATGATTTTTTCTCGCTTGAGATAAATCATAAAGTTCACGTTTTTAGTTATTTCTGATTATGGATGCTCGTGTTTCTGCGGGCTTTTTTTTCTTTCTAAATTTAATAGATGTTTATTGTTTTGCAGTGCATATCAATAAATATCTTCACAGGATATTGTCATTTAGCATGGCAAAAACTAGGACTCGTATAAAACTTTTTGCGAGGCAATAATATGAATAGAGATATTCTCACTGAAAAAGAAGCTGCAATATACATTGGAATGAGTCGTAGTTTTCTAAGTCAAGATCGTATGAATGGTTATCGAGAGGGTAGAACGAAAGGTCCTGATTTTATGAAAATTGGGCGGTCAGTGCGTTATCGAAGAGATGTTTTAGATGCATGGCTGGGTCAGCACTGCGTAAAGCGTGGCGCATAGCAATCTCGGCGGGTTACAAAATGGCTGCACTCATTCTATTTGCAATTAGTATCTTTGAAGTGCTATAATTCATTTATTAGGGTATTAATCACACTTTAGAAGTACTTAAATGAATACATTATCGGGTATGGGGAAGCTTGACCGCGAACGGATAACTTCTATTCTTCGAGAAACGCAACATACTATTTCTGTAACGGAAGCAGCTAAGATTTTGGATTTGCCAAGAGAGCATGCGGCAAAATTATTAGCTAGATGGGCAACAAATGGTTGGTTGGCAAGAATCAAGCGTGGGGTGTATATCCCTGTGCCATTGGAATCAACAACTGCGGATATACCGTTAGAAGACCCTTGGATTATCGCAGAGAGACTATATCACCCATGTTATATCGGGGCTTGGAGTGCGGCTGAGCATTGGGGGCTAACAGAGCAGATCTTTAGGACTGTAGTGGTTCTAACTTCTAAGAAACCTCGAGGTCATCACCCTACCATACGCGGGACTCATTTTTGGTTGTGTACTATTTCTGAGAAGACAATGTTTGGGTTGAAATCCGTTTGGCATGGGCAGATCAAAATTCTTGTATCTGATCCAACGCGAACCATTCTTGATTTTTTAGTGGATCCCAAATTAGGTGGTGGTATGCGTAGTGTGGTTGATATGTTGAAAGAATATTTGAAATCAGAGCATAAGAATTTGAAATTATTAATCGACTACGCGAGTCGCCTTCAAAACAGTGCGGTGTTTAAGAGACTTGGTTTTTTGCTTGAGCAATACACGCCTGATGAATTGAACATTATTTCAGAATGTAAAAAACATATCACAATCAGTAAAGTTAAAATTGATCCACAGCTTGATACTGATAATAAACTGATTACTCGTTGGCGCTTATGGGTACCAAAAAACTGGAAAGCATAGAATGATAATAAAACAAGAAGTAATGGATTTTGCACGAGAATTTAGTTTAGAAGCTAAAACTATTGAAAAAGATTATGTGCTTGGCTGGTTGTTGGCAGGTATTGAAACCCGCGCAGAATTGATGAATTCATGGGTATTTAAAGGCGGCACCTGTCTAAAGAAATGTTATTTTGAAACTTATCGTTTTTCAGAAGATCTTGATTATACGCTAACTGATGAAAAGCATCTTAATGAAAATTTTCTTGTGGAAAATTTCAAGCAAGTTTCAGCTTGGATTTATGATACGGTTGGTATAGAAATTCCTGGCAGCAATATTCGTTTTGAGGTTTATAAAAATAGTGCCGGCAAGATATCCGTAGAGGGAAGTATTTATTATATTGGTCCCTTGCAACGTCGTGGAAGTTTAGCGCGTATTAAACTCGATTTAACTGCTGACGAAGTTTTAGTTTTACCTAAAGCAATGAGTGAAGTGCATCATCCGTATTCTGATAAGCCGCAAAATGGGATTAAGGCAAATTGTTATAGTTTTCCGGAAATTTTTGCAGAAAAAATTCGTGCTCTTAGTGAGCGTGCTCGCCCTCGTGATTTATATGATGTCATACATCTTTATCGACATGCTGATTTAGGTGCTAAGCCAGAAATAGTTTTAGATGTTCTAACAAAGAAATGTGAATATAAAAAAATATCTCTACCCACAATGGAAAGTCTCCAAAATCACTCAAAAATTCATGAGCTGGAAAGTGAGTGGGAAAACATGCTGGCTCATCAGCTTCCTAAATTGCCGTCACGTGATCAGTTTTGGCAGGAGTTGCCCAATCTATTTAAATGGCTGTACGGCGAAACTAGTAAGATTTTGTTAGAGCCTGTACCTTCGAAAGATCTCATTAATCGCTCATGGCAACCACCAAGCATGATTCAAGCGTGGCATGCGAAAGTACCTCTCGAGTTGATACGTTATGCAGCGGCTAATCATTTGTGTATAGAGTTATATTACAATAATAGCAAAAGACTAATTGAACCTTATGACTTAAGACAAACCCAAGATGGTAATTTGATCGTAATTGCAATTAAGCATGATTCTGGCGAGCCTAGATCGTATCGTGTTGATCGAATCCAGCGAATAGAAGTTACGCCAGTGTCATTTGTGCCGAGATATGCAATTTCGATGACGCCGTTTTCTGATTAGCTACGATGAAGCAGTACGTGAATTAGAAGATATTTTAGAAAGAGAAAAATTATTGGTAGAGCCA
>DHXK01000227.1:3240-4846 GCA_002413665.1 Legionellales bacterium UBA5158
ATTCTTCATGTGCTGTTTCGGCTGTTGTTTCAGGTAAAATACCTAATACAGGCGGTAAAAAAATTGGGATTATTTTAGGCGGCGGTAATTTTTCACTTGAGCAACTCAAAATATATTTGTAAATAAGGAATGATATGAAAAATGCAATACTGCTTCATGGTACAGGAGATTCACCCGATAGTTTTTGGCTACCATATGCCAAAGCTGAACTGGAAAAACGTGGTTATGAAGTATGGGCTCCGCAACTTCCTGATCATGAAAATCCAAATCTGGAAATTCAATTACCTTACGTTTTGCAGCATGGGATTTTTAATTCTGAGACGGTGATTATTGCGCATTCAGCTGGGTGCCCGCTAACTGTTGCAGTCTTAGAAAAAATTTCCACAAAAATTAAGCAAGCAATACTTGTGGCTGGATTTGTAAAACCAATTGGAAAACTTGAAAATTTTAAGTCCATAATAAAAGAAAATTATAACTGGAAAATTATTCAAGAAAACGTTGAAGATTTTATTTTAATAAATTCAGACAACGATCCATGGGGCTGTGATGATATTCAAGGAAGATATTTGCTAGACCATATTGGAGGCACACTAATTATTCGACATGGAGAAGGTCATATGGGATCTAATACTTTTAAGCAGCCTTATAAAGAATTTCCATTTCTTATTAAATTAATTTCATAGTCACGTAAAGAAATGCCTGAAGGAGTTAATAATGTTTGATTTATCTCTTTTGCTTGATAATAAAATAGATTGCATCATCGTAGATAATTTTCTTTCTCCAGATCAGATTTTAAAATTCTTAAATGCTATTAAGAAACAACAGTCAACGACCTAGGAAGCTCAAATTATATTGTAGAAAGATCATTTAATATCAATTATATTACGCCTAATAGTAATTAATCTAGGAACAAAATTTATGAACAAATGGACGTTAAAATCATGCATATTTATAATTGCTCTCATTATTAGCCAAATAACTTTAGCTAGTTCTCATAAAATATTATCAAGTTATTCGGATCTCCTTGGCGCTGTAAAAGATGGCGATAATGTGAGAGCAGTTATGACATTAAGTAAATGTACTCCATTAAACCAGTCCGTTGATAATGATATTGGTGCGTTAGGTGGTATGGACTTTACAAATTTCAACAAGTATCAAACACTCATTAGTGGCCAGCAAAAAAATATTATTTCAACATCGATTAATGTAATTGTAGAGCATAATCAACTTGGAACAGTTTATGATTATGTTAGATTGCGAGTATTCGAAGATAATTCTGCTGAACTTTTCAGCGAATATTTAGACCCAAAAAATTATGCGCGACTCGGATCAAGATCCTTTGTGTGTCATTTAAGTGACGGCAAGGATCAAAATGGTATTGTGCTTTACGATTTATCCTAGATGATTCATTCTGACTTTGGTTGTTCCGCTAAGCCTCAATGTAAACGCTCAGCGGAACAGTATTTTTTTATCTCTGCATATTTTTTTATAACGCACTTTTCAAGCCCGATCCATTTTCTTTTAAATATATTAAAGTTTTATATTAGGAAGCTCAAATTCTATGATAGTACCTTTTGGACCTACGGTGAGCGTGATCACACAATTT
>DHXK01000265.1:0-6783 GCA_002413665.1 Legionellales bacterium UBA5158
CACAGTTTAAATTACACGCCCTCAGTTAACAATTCGCAGGTAAGATAATTCACACTAGCAAGTTTAAGTCTATTTAAGCTTTATTAATAATTCTGCTTTCTCAATATAACGAGCTTATTTATTTTTATTGTTTTTTGCATAAGGATGATAACTATGGATTATATGTTCACGTTTGCTAGATTGGTTTGATTTCGCAAACTGTAGATTAACTTTATCTATTTCCATTTTATTTTTTTCTCTTCTTTTTCTAATGTTTTTACTAAGCTACAAGCTGCCCAATGAATATTATTACCAGCCTGCTTTTTTAAAAGATCAGATAGTGATTGTTTGTCAGGGACTGTCACTACTGTGCATGCTTGATTTGTTAATGAAACGACATTAGCAGTTGGCAATTCTGCAGGAACCAAAAAAAAATTTGGTAAAATGTCGCCGGGCTTATACGTTCGAGGGAACAGGTAAGTCTAATTTTTATTTTTGCTGAAATCTGTGTCTCTTAATCGATTTTGTCGCCCCATTATTCGCGCGGAGACCACATAACTTTGGAGCGGTGAGTAAGAAATTGGCTAACTTATTAAAAAATATGTATAAAAATTTCATTTCAGAAATATTTAAATTTAGGGCGTAAGATAATAGATACATAAGCAAAATTATAGAAAGGAGAATAGATGTGAAGGCTCAAAAAATGTCTTTAATATCTCTAGGTTTTCTCATTTTGTTCTTATCTATCAATGTCTACGCTGAGGAAGAGTTTGCTTTTGTCACCCCAGATGAATATCAGTCCGATAATCAGTCTTATCAAGATGAATCTTCCAGCCGGGCCTCCACAGCCTACATACAGGAGGAGTTTAGGGGTTCAGGTGATAATTACTCCTCTAGAACGAGATTTCGCGACAGAGGCCCTGAGGCTTACCCCAGGGATGATTATTATCCTGCAATGCCAGCACAAATTGCAGCGGGAGCGGAAAAAGTCATCGTCGTTAACCCTCGCATACACGCATGGGGGGCTTATTCCAGCAAAGGTCAGCTTATCCGTTCAGGAATGGCTACAGCGGGTGGCAGATGGTGTTCTGATATAGGACGGTCTTGTAAAACTGCTGCTGGTACATTTCGAATTAAATCGTTAGGGAGTGGAGATTGTTTTTCTAAGATATATCCAGTAGGTGAGGGTGGAGCGCCTATGCCATATTGTATGTTTTTTAATGGCGGCCAAGGACTGCATGGTTCTGGTCAGGTAGTGCCTACAAATATTAGTCATGGCTGTGTCAGATTACACGAGAGTGATGCGAGATGGATTCGTTATCACTTTGCGACAGTTGGAACAAAAGTGATTATTAAGCCCTATTAGATATTCACTTGTCTAGATGCTGAGGATGTTTTTTATCATTCTCCAGGGCACGCTTAAAGTGCCCTGCAGTCACTAATCAAGAGATTAATTAATAGATTAAAATAATAACTAAGCGGAACATTCCATGTCCTGTCCACAGCAGGTAGGTGATTTAATCATCCCGCAGCCTGTAGGACATTTGGCAACCTGTACCGGTTTACCATCTTTTGTAATGCTCTCGTTGACTAAGGCTGAATCGCATTTGCTGCAAGTTAAACCTTTTACGCCCATACCGCATTTATTGCATTTGCATTCCATCGCTTTTCTCCTTTAAAAAAATTTATTTTACAGGAATATACTCATCAAAGCACATAATTTCTGCAGTTAAATAATTTTATGGCGCTACATTATCGCAAGGGCTTTTCGCTTTTCCCTTGTGGGAGAGGCGAAAAGTTATATTATGTGATTGTAATTCTTTTATTAACAATAGCGATTTCATCGCTGTCTTTTTTCGCACACTCAAAAAAACCTACGTGATTTTTCCTAACCTTTGCAACAATATCAGCACTCAAATAGAGTTGATTGACTAAATTAAATAATTGATTTTTGCTCACCGGTTTATTTTTATAAACTATTTGCAAATTTAAATCTGAATGGTATAGCTTATCGAGTTCTTGCAGGGTGCGCCAGGAATGAACAGAGGATGACTTTAACCAAATTTCTTGTGAATTTTTAGGCCACGGGTTAAGCCTATAGCTGCGAGTGATAAATGAAAGAAAATGATTTAAATTATAAATTTCTAAAACATTATTTTTAAAGGTAGCAATATTTGCAAGTTGTGTGCGCGCATCTTGAGATAAAGAAAAATTTTCTGGTAAATAAGAAATATCACTATCAATAATCTTTAAAGTTAAATTAGTTTGGTGTTTTTCTATGGTTTTAATGAAGTTCAGCCACGGCCAACGATAAGCACCAGTGGCTGCACTTGCAGATACATAACGACCATATTTATCGCCTCGTTCTTTAATTCTTGCAGCGGCTTTATTGGGATCTGCTGTGTTCAAAAATATAATTGTTTTGCTCCCTGCAGGTGCAACTATAGCTGCAGGATCAATGGCTTCTTGAATCCAATTAGGGGCGTGACCGTTTTTTTCCATTTTACTCATCATTTCCCATATAGCCACTTTGATGAACCAGGCTTCTGGTAACGTTAATCTTCCACCTATCATAACAAATTGTGATTTAGCTAGATTGAGATAAGCCCCTAAAAGTCGATTCCATTCATCAGACCCTATAAATGCAGCACTTTTTGACCCCAACAAAACTCTCACCATGGCTTCGCTGACAGATTTACCACTGGCTGGTGGTCCAGTCACACCCACACATAGGCGGTCTTCTGATGAATATGTTTCCAAAGGTTCTAAATGTTTTGATTCAATAAGCTCTGCAACTTGTAGAAAAATTTCCTGCTTTATCATTGCATGATAATATTCATGAGTAACAATAATTTCTGCAATTTGAATGTCAGACTCGCACAAGTGATAAATCATTTTATGATGATTGTCTAATTCGGCGTCTTTAATAGTGTTAAGTAAATCACGTAGGCGTAAAACCGCGTTTTTATCTTTATCAGAAAGTGTTGATAGCTTGTCGTCATTGTCCTGTAAATGTTTTTCAATTAATTCTCTAATATGTTTTTTTATATTTTGAAATGCATTTTCCCAGTAGGCTCGCTCAGTAGAATATTTTTTAAAAAATTCAGTTTGCAAAGACAATACTATTTTTTCTAATTCAGTGGTGTTTTTTAATTTAATGGTAGCAGTAAGCTGAGTAATTAAAGAATGCAAAACTAAGCGCTCAGGTTTAAGGGAAGTGTAGGCCAAGTCTTCCTCATTCATTTTAGCTTTGGCTGCATACGCATGAGCTTGTGCTGAGGAAAGACGATTATTTACATTATCAAACAATGAAAACTGCACTGAGTTTTCTGAACGCTGTAATACCCAGCGAACTGCAGTTTCAATAGGATTAACATTTCTTAATTGCCACGGATCTTTAATTGTGCCCTCAGGCTTAAGTTCAAATGATTTAGCGATATAAATAGCATTTAAAAAAAACCATGAGGTGTGACGAACGAAATGCAACTTATTTTCAAAGGCGAATGAATAAACTTGATCGGGATCTATCACACTGATTTTGTCAGTTTTTACTTTTACTTTTAATTCATCTAATTTAAAACAACGTGTCCATAGTCCAAAGCGACTAGAATGTACAGAAGCACAGGATGCTACTATTTCTGCTAAATTTCTTTCCCCTAAATCAACCTCGAAATATTCTGTGCGATACGTTAAACTTTTTTCTGGAAAACCAGCTGCCACTCTATCAATAGGATGAATATCTAAAATATTTTTTTCAGATAAGTGTATGCCCATCTCTTTGATGCGCCTCACCACAGCGGCAATGAGATATGCTAAATTTTCATCATTACCACTTACTTTTTGAAAAAGTTTCCAATGAGTAGGGTCGCTTAATAATATTTTTTCTCTAGCGTCTACTCTCGCCCCGTGAGCTGTCCATTGGATTTCTTTAATATCGATGGAGGACGCTAAACCTTCATTACGCATGAGTAGCGCATATCGTTCAGCTTGATAAGTAAAAGTAATTATCGCAGTGCCTATGTATTTTTTTCCTGCGATTATCAGTTGATGCGAAATGTCATCACGGAACTGTTTAAAAAATTCAATGCAGTGATGCGTAGGTTTCAGTGTCTCTTGAATCAATGCCCAATCATCGGGCGCTAATTTATTGCCGTCGGCAATCTGATTAAAAATATCTAAAATTCTTTTTTTTGTCTTTAAATCAATACCTGATAATTCAATTAAGTCTTGATTTAATTGGAATAAGATCTTTTTAGCCATGCTGGAAATAGCAGGAGGAATGATACGCAACAAAATACTTACCTCAGATTTTTTTACAGCCAAACGATGGTAAGTATAAAGCATATCTATAATTTATGCATAAAGGTTGATTTAAGCGCCCGGGCTAATATTGATCAAATCGGAGTGGTTCTCCTAAGAAACTTCTCTGATGTTGATTTCTGGCTTTTTTATAAAGTTAGCGTTAATATTTGACTTTTTGCCTACTAATGGTATGACCATACTTGCAGATAATATGACATGAGGCGAGCAATGCAACCACGTCACCCACCAAAGAAAAAACATCCAGACAGTGCCTATTTAATTTACTCAACCTCGTATCAAACGAATCTCTCGTTCGAAACGATAAACTCCTCACATTCTGAACATGAAAAGATTATACCTTTTCGCACTCATACCTCAACTTATGCAGAAAAGCTGCATCAAGTCAGTGAATTTATTATGTTACCGTTGCGTTGGAGTGGTCAGATGTTAGCTCGCCTGATCGAGCCTAATCCTGGGGAAAATAAAGGTAGCAGATTAAGAAGTCTGGCGATTAGATTAATGGCAGTGATAGGTTTTATCTTGTTGTTGCCACTAGCCTTAGTCTCTTTCATTGTCGGGTTTCCATTACGAATGGTAGATCATCTTTTTCGTCCCTCCATTAGTCACTTGCGAGATGGAAACGCTAAGCCTGATAAAAAACCCGCTTTAACCAAGCAAAAACCTTTACACATACGCACGCATAATCTTGGCTTTGTACTCTCAACGGTGGGCATTGTGAGTGATTTACGCGATGCGACTATACGCGCTAAAGAATTGACATTGAAAATTAATAAAGATAGCAAAAGTCCTGATATTATTTGCTTTCAAGAAGCATTCCACGAAGATGCAGTTCGTATTCTTTGCGAAGGGATACAAGTTCAATATCCCTACATCATTCATAGTGTTGCTCCTCAGATTAGTGGTTTTAGCAGCGGTGCTATGATTGCCAGCAAATATCCGCTGCTGTCAGTCGATTTCGAGCGTTTTACTTGTATGGTAGGTCCGGAGAAACTATCACCTCGGGGTATTTTCAAGGTTAGTCTAGCGACAGAGCGAGGCGAATTTGTTTTATATAACATACATACTCAAGCACTTCCTGGGGAAAAAAGAGCACAAGCGCGACTGATGCAACTAACACGTGTACATCAAATGATGGCAGAGGATTTATCTCAGAATTCAGATATTCATCAAGTGCTAGTAGGTGACCTCAATGCGTCTCGTGTGGCTGCGTGGGGAGAAGAAAGTTTTTATCCATTACATCAAGCAGAGGAAGCTGTATTAAACTTCATAGAGTCCTCCTTTCATGACCCTTTTTTAATTGACCATGATGTGACTGCCAAACGAACTAGAGATAATCCCGTGTTTCTTGCTACAGATCAAGAAGACCAGCAAGCAATGACTCTAAGCGAACCATCAGGCACTTTTTATTCCGGACCTATGTTTCATTGCGCATCTTTTTTTGAAGCACAATTGAATCAATATGAGCAAGAGAGTCTTTTACCTAAGCCAGAAAAAGATGTACGAAGAAAGATTTCAGAAGAATCTTCTTGGGGAACTAAAGAGTGGCAAAAACAACAAATAGCCAACACAGCACGTTTTGATTATATTTTATTTCCGAAGAAATCAAAATTGCAGGCGCAGGTTGAAATAAGAAATATTGGGGGGAATGAATTCAGCGCATCAACAGATCACTTGCCCGTTGATGCGTTAGTATGGACACCTTGATGCTAGATTTTGAACGTTTTATAGCTACCACTCGCGCTCCCAAAGAACTTCAATACCCTAGTGTGCCTTCGGCCTAAAAGATCTTTAGATATGTGTAATTAATGCACAGATTCGCTATAAATTTTCTGTAATTGTTTAAAAAAGTGTTACTCAAATGATATATAATAAACAATTAAGGCTGGATTTATTGACATGTTAACTCATGGAATTGGAATTTATATGGCTTTGAATAATTCGAATAGTGTAATGCTTGCTGCATTAGTTATTATTGTTTTAATTGTGGTAGTAGGATTCTCCTTTTTTATTAATCATGGTGAATTAAAACAAAAAAGCGAGATAACTAAAATTGAAATTACTTTACCTAATGAGACTAATAATAATTCTGAACATTGAGATTATAAAACGGATTTAAGCCACTTCTAAGATTCTATAAATGCTAAAAATTTTCCTACAGTCTAGCAATGATTTTATTACATGGCGCTTAATATTATTTCACTCAAATAAAAGGAAGCTAATATGAAAATCAAAAACATTATGAGTACTAAAGTTGAATTTTTACCTCCAACAGCTACTATTAAAGAAGCCGCCAAACAAATGCTAAAAGATTTTGGTTTTATTCCGGTAGGGGAAAATGATAGGTTGATTGGTTCTGTTACCGATAGAGATATTGTCATAAGAGCAGTTGCAGAGGGTAAAGATTCTAACACTTTATTGCGTGATATTATGACTGACACGATTCAATATTGCTCTCTTATACACATCTCCGAGCCAACGAGA
>DHXK01000265.1:7048-7448 GCA_002413665.1 Legionellales bacterium UBA5158
AAAATACGGAGATTAGTTGTTCTTAACGCAGATAAAAGGATGGTTGGTATAGTGTCCCTAGGTGATATTGCCACCCGTAGTGAAGATCAGGCTTTAGTAGGAAAATTAACTGAAAAAGTATCTGAAAAAGCAACTTAGAACAATACTAATTATCAATTATGTTTAGTTAGCTTAAGATGATATATAACACATAGCGTTTTTTCCCCTGACAAGGATTAAACGCTATTTTTTTGTGAACTCTGGGAGCGATTATTTCATAACATAAGTAAAAATTCATTTAAAAAAATTAGAGCCAACAACTGTCAGTATTTCCATTGATTTTTTATAAAAACCTTAAATTCAAATTTCATTAACCTATTCTATAGCTATAAGTTTTTGGATTTGCAAAGTTATCAATATG
>DHXK01000265.1:7638-10596 GCA_002413665.1 Legionellales bacterium UBA5158
CTTTTTCACTTTTAAATATTTTCAATTTTGAAGTCGCTTTAACGTCAAATCCAGCTTTTAATATTTCTTTATCGGCTACCTCAAACGAAGATTTAATTTTTTCTAATACTTTTTCTATTTGATCTTTAGCTAAGTTTGGTTTTGCTAATAATACTCCTGATTCTTCAATTTCAGAAAGAAGCTTTCTAGCTATCGTAAATTTTTTAGTTGAGTTAGATTTGGCATGTCCAGCGATTACATCGGTTAATTCCACTTTCAAACTCATGTTATTATTTGTTGGTCGCGGACTAGCCACAATGTACTCCTTGTTTATCAGTATCTTAATGCAAGTATAGCACAAAATAAAAATTCACGATTTCCTCCTTTTGGGTATACGAAACTATATCTTTAATATATTCTTTGAGATGATTGTATGCTTCTATTTAGTCATATGATTTTATCAATCTTCGTTACGCTAGGTGTTTTTCTTAGCTTTATTAAATGGAATTTTAATTTTATCTTTTACAAGGAATATTAATGTTACTAAAAAAGATTGGATCCTTTGCTCTTCTCGGTATTTTCATAATGAGTCCTCTTCAGAATGCGATGGCAAGTAAGCAGAACTTCAAGGATGAACGAATTGAGGTCTTTGCTCCTAATTCACCAGCCTCGAATGAATTCACTGTGGGACCCGTTTTTCTCCGTTCTAGCGGAAGTAATGATTATGCAGTATTGGTCAGTCCTTTCAACCCTAGTGCTGCTGCTCCTATTCTTTCACCAAGTTGGGAAACAAAAGGATTTACGCCTTCACTGAGTGCAGGTGTATTGCTTAATTTTCGCCACAACTTTGCTAATACCACTAGTGATATTAATTTCAATTGGACACATTTAAACGCATCAGATGACGCAAATTTCACACCTACCAGAACACCGCCTCCACAATTTGGTGGACCTATTTGGAATATAGGGCCAAATGCGGGTACGACTAGCAACCCTGTTACCGCTCAATTAAAAAATAATTATGACGTATTTCATGCTGAGTTTGGAAAGCATCTAAATTTAGATCCAAAGCTTAAAACTCGATTGTTTACAGGGCTTAGTGGTCTCTGGTTAGAGCAAAAGAAAACGGTAAACTTTTCTGGGCTAGATCCAATACTGAATGCATACACATTTAATATAACGACTGATTCTAAGTATCATGCAGCTGGTTTACGTTTAGGTGTAGATGGTGAATATCGAGCGGTAAATAATTTTGATATCGTAGGAATGTTTGCAGGTAATTTATATATGGGTAATCTTCAACCCTCAACTACTACAAGTGGAACAGGGACTGTTTTGGCGAATTCAGGAATTCCTGTCAATTATCAATCATTGTCACATAATAGTTATCTTGAAGCGATTCCTTCAGTGGAAGCAAAACTTGGTCTTAAATATTCTTATGATTTTTTAGATGGTAAAACATTTAGTATAGAAGCAGGTTACATGGCCTCTGTTTATTCGAATGTCATACAAGATTATGTCCCATCAACTTTAGCACCGCTCACACTTGGAATAGTAACAGGCTCTATTTTCTTGCAAAGCTTAATAAAATCTACTCATAGTTTTGCTGTTGACGGACCTTATTTAACATTTTCAGCAAAAATTTAATTCGAGAAGAAGTTCTATTATCTTTTTGTTAAAACATGCCGAGATTTTTTTTGAATTCGCGACATACAAACACAATTAGATTACTTAAAGACAAAAAAAAGCCTGCTCCGTATAGAGCAGGCTTTCGGCAAGCTATCTATTGTTACAGTTGCGGACGAAAGGCTTGTGTTTGATCTACACTGCCTTCTAGGCTAGGAGCAGAAGCTGCATTATTCAATGGATCATAACCGCCTGGGAGTTGAACGTTTTGTTGTTCAGCTTTCTTCAATCTATTGTGATTGATTAATACTGTTCCAAAGAAGCCAGCAACTGGCGCCGCAAGACTCACCCATGTAGCTGTATCTGTATTTCCTTTACCAAAATTCACGCATGAATCCGCCAACATACCGGCATAACCTAACTGAAGACCACGTCCAATCACTTGATCCCAGTTTTGAGCGAAATACTGAAATACACTCAGTTGGCCTTTGACTGTTTTATGACTAATACTGTTTAGTACCGATGGTAGTACCATAAGGTTGATTAAGGCAGCCTGTGTCAATCCTAGGATTTCACTATGCAAGAACATCTTATGTTGTTGATTTTTTTCTTGTAAAGCGATAGCTGCATTGTCTGCATTAGGAGCGGTCATTTCATTTGCAATTACACCAGAAGTTACGCTAAGCCCATTTAAATTTTTTGCTTCATATACGCTTAGTCCCATGGAAAGTAAGCCAGCTGCTGCGATGGGTGCTGCTACTTCTTCTGCTAACTCTACAAATGCTTTTTGTAATCTTGTTGTGGTCATAATGCTTTCCCCAGTACGGTTAATTATTGTGTAATTTATGCTCTTGCAGAGTCATCGGGTAAAATTTTAGCTCAACCATTGATGGCCGTCAAAGTATATCTACAGGAGGTACAAGAGAAGATCTGCGCTATAAGAAATTATTGTTTAGGCTTTGCTAAACGAGCGTTTGCTGATACTCGTTCAAGCCAAGCAAGTTGAGAGATTTTATTTTTTAGAGTGTTATATTAAGTAATGACATTTACAATTTTCTTTTGAGACATTATTTTTTTAATGTCAGCTTTGTTAGCCCGGATAGGTAATAGTAGAGAACCAAATTGAGACTCTGATTCAGAATTGGCATAAATGGATTTAGGAAAAAGACTATTGCTACTGCTCATTATAATCCCGCAATAAAAAATCGCCTAGTTTCTCAGTTTAGGACTATTTGTGGCAATATTGGTTCTATCAGAAGCGAGCATATTCTTTTGGGTCGAAGGTGCGAAAAAAAAGTATCATTTTAATATTAAAATCAATAAATTGCGGGCAATTCACAATAGTGTATTTAT
>DHXK01000265.1:10781-14372 GCA_002413665.1 Legionellales bacterium UBA5158
TCACAATAGTGTATTTATAGTTACGAAAAGAATACAATACAAATGTTTTTTCACTACAAGATGACTTTTACGATACAGCAGGAAACGCAAATTGAATAATGCAATGAAGTTTATTAAACAAGTGGGTATCGAGTATCCAATTATTTGCGGTGCTATGTACCCTTGCAGTAATCCAGAGCTGGTGGCTGCTGTGTCTGAGGCTGGCGGCATAGGGATAATACAACCGTTGTCTATGGTATTTGTGTATAAACATGATTTCAGAGCAGGGTTGAAATTCATAAAATCTAAAACTAAAAAACCCATCGGTATGAATATAATTACGGAAAAAAGTTCTAAAACATATGAAGATAGAATGCGTAAATGGCTTGATATCGCGCTCGAAGAAGGCGTGCGTTTTTTTGTGACCTCATTGGGAAATCCTCGATGGGTTGTCGATAAAGTCGCTCCTTATTCTGGGATTGTTTACCATGATGTAACAACAAAAAAATGGGCTGACAAAGCGTTAGAGTCTGGTGTGGATGGACTTATTTGCGTGAATAATAGAGCGGGTGGGCATGCAGGGGGTCTCTCTTGCGAAAATTTATATGAGGATTTAGTTTCCCTTAATGTGCCGCTGATTTGTGCAGGAGGCATAGGTGACCAAGCTGGTTTTCAACAAGCATTAGATCTTGGTTATGCTGGAGTGCAATTAGGAACACGATTTATTGCAACCAAAGAATGTGATGTACATGCAGATTACAAGAATGCAATTATTAAAGCGATATCGTCTGATATTGTGTTGACTGACAAAATTTCAGGCGTTCCTGTTTCTGTTATCAATACAGGTTACATTCAAAAATCAGGCACTAAAGCAAATTTCATTGCGCGATATTTTTTAAAACATCGTCGCACAAAACATTGGATGAGAATGTTTTATACGCTTCAATCTCTGTGGAAATTAAAAAAAGCTATCGTTGAAGGTGGTAGTTATAAAGATTATTGGCAAGCAGGAAAGAGTGTAGAGGGATGCAATGAAATTCTAACTGTTAGTGAAGTTATTAAACAGTTAGCTCCAAATTTTAAGCAATAATTTTAAATAGTTTTTTTGTTAGTCATTACATTATTACCGATGATTGGTCTATGGAGATTTTTGCAAGAGAATTGGATTCCTTGTATTTATTTGCTTTACAAAAAAGACCGCAAAAACTTCCACCTTTAAAAATTCAATATGCAGATTATGTTTATTGGCAAAGACAATTATTAAAAGGTGAGTTACTGCAGCAACAACTAAAATATTGGCAAGTACAACTTGAAGATCTTTCTACTCTTGAGTTACCATTTGATTATGCAAGACCCTTAGTGCAATCTTATTTAGGTAAATCCTTAGCGATCTCTTTGTCACCCGAGCTTTCTACACTAGTTAAAAAGATTAGTCGAAAAGAAAACGTTACAGTTTTCACTACGCTTTTTACCGCATATTCCATACTGCTAAATCGATACAGTAGCCAAGATGATGTAGCTATTGGCACTGCGGTTGCAGGAAGGAGCACAGAAGAAATTGAAGCTGTCATGGGATTGTTTGTGAATACAGTAGTGCTACGGAGTAATTGTAAAGGGCAGCCTGACTTCAATACTATGTTGAAGCGCAATCACAATATGACTCTTGCAGCGTATCAGCATCAGGATGTTCCATAAGATGGATGAAAATGACATTATGACGACCACACGTGATAATGGCTGGCTCAGTTTTGTTTCTCATTTAAAAATTTATTCTTCACCCGGTAATCACCATGCGATGATAAAAGAGCCACACGTAAAAAATATAGCAGACATAATAAATGAGATGCTAGCAAGTGCTACTGTACCTAGTGCTAACCATGCTGAGCTACTGATAGATAATTATTAATGCCCTGTCGTTCCCATGAATGCGGGATTAACGGTAAAAATGGGTGCTTTTAATAAAGAGTGATTCATATGGTTGATAAAAACTTATTGATTTTTTGCATTTCATCACTAGTGCATGTTTTTATCTATTAATATTTTTCGTCATTCACTGGAAGGTTTGATATTTTTTTTTGTTAGGTAAATTTTAGGGATTATGGACAAACTTAGGTTTATTCCAAAATTGTTTAATAATTTAATGTATTCCTTTTCTTTGCCCCACATTCCACATTTCTTTATATTTATTATGTATGTTCCTATTGAAATTTTATTTAAGTTAGCGAAGCTGCTGGTTAGCTTATCGCAAATTTCTGCATTTTCAGTATTGCTTTCATCATATCTAATATAAATCAGAAGCCTATCTTCTTCTTTAATCAAGTGAGTGAATTCTATTGCCGATGCGATAAATTCTTCAACGGCACTGCTACTGTCAAAACTCATGCTAGGTACATTAAAAATAAAGTAACATTTTTTTGACTTCAATAATGTCATCAGTCTTTCAATTCTATGCGTAAATGTTTTTTGACTTTGAAGGTTATTAATCAGATCCTTCTCGTGTATAAATTGCGTATGTTTGTAGGCCGCTGATATAACATTTCCATTTTTATTTATACATAATTCTGATAAAAAGTTCTTAAAGTTATTGTTCATGTTCTGGAGGACATATTTAATGCCAAAGATGGGAGTTGTGTAAAGCCAATCAAAAGGCAAGCTATCATTTCTAAGTTTTAATTTTCCAAGCATATATGCTGGATGGCAATCATTTCCTATGGGAATTATGACAGGTTTGTACCGGTATTTTTTTTCTATGTTTAAAAAAAATTTGATGCGCAATTTTGGAATATAAAGTAAAGGTAATTTCATAGTTGTTAGCTCTTTCATAATAAAATTGTTTAATTATAACCTTCATCTCTATTCATCTGAGTGCAGCCTATAGTGCTCCAGAACTGGCTTTTTTAACCATCCAAATTTTAGCCCCGTCAGTGCTACAATCAGTAATGGTGGCTGACTGCCAGTAAGTAATGGAATGTATTGAAAGTATAAAACGTCTTTCCTCAAAATAAAACCCTCACAATTGAATCTAGAATCACGTTTGATTGTCTTGCTGACAACTTAACTAGGCAAACAGAAATAATAGCGATACTAACTAGCACTAATGTATCCAGCGTTAGGCAAGCTGAGCAAAATAAATTAATAATTAAGGGATTAACAAAGCTACTGCAGCTCTACGAGGTGGGCCGCTTTATCAACTCTACATGCACACAAGGCTATTGAAGCCACCATTTTATCACTGTAAGCGGCGTGTCGTTGTTATTTGTATGCTGACTTGGTTGCCACTGTTGTTGCTTGCAGCGCTCGGCGGCGTAGTCTTATCTGGTGTTAAAGTGCCGTTCCTTTTTGATATCGAGACGCACAGACAATGTGTTTAAGCTCATTTTATAGAGATTTTTTATCATAAATTGAAAGTTAATTTTAAAGAAAAAGCATCTCGACTATCTTTGTTAACACCATTAATTACATTCCTGCTGCTGGTAATGTGTACGTTTTCATTTTGAGGAAAAGCATGAGCGTAGCTGCTGTCAATAATCATATTTTTATAAATTTTATATCCTATTGATGTGCCTAGAATAATGGTATCACCGTTGGATATTGAGCGTGATCACACAATTT